>JBBIPY010000061.1:0-7764 GCA_037442605.1 Candidatus Omnitrophota bacterium | reverse complement strand
AAATTTGGTATAATGTGTTAACTGGTTAAGTCAAAACTCAAAAGTAAAAAGGCAAAACCAAAAGTTAAAAGTAAAAACTGAAAATGGAAAATAAAGTCTTAGTTTTTAATTTTTAATTGTGGTTTTTACTTTTTCGTTTTTACTTTTGAGTTAGTAATGGGTTGTAATAACATCGGGGAATAAAATGAAAATACTCATCACCGGTGGAGCTGGGTTTATCGGCTCGCATCTCTGCGACCGCTTGGTTCAGGATGGCAATGAGGTAATCTGCCTGGATAGCCTGATTACCGGTCAGACCAAAAATATTGAACACCTTCTCAAGAATCCTGAATTTAAGTTCATTCAGCAGGATGTAACCAGATATATTGATGTCGACGGGAGAATTGATTATGTCCTGCACTTTGCCTCACCCGCCAGCCCCGTGGATTATCTGCAGTTTCCCATCCAGACGCTAAAGGTGGGTTCCTTAGGGACGCACAATGCCCTAGGAGTAGCCAAGGCAAAAGGCGCCAGGTTCCTCTTAGCCTCCACTTCGGAAGTGTACGGAGACCCCTTAGTTCATCCCCAGCCCGAGACCTACTGGGGCAATGTCAACCCCATCGGTCCGCGCGGCGTCTACGACGAGGCGAAGCGTTTTGCCGAGGCGATTACCATGGCATATCACCGTGTCCATAAAATGGATACTAAAATTGTGAGAATTTTTAATACCTTTGGCGAACGCATAAGACGAGACGACGGTCGGGCAATTCCCAATTTCATTAACCAGGCTCTCAAAGGCCAGCCACTTACTGTATATGGTCGGGGAGAGCAGACCCGCAGTTTCTGTTATATCTCTGATTTAATAGAGGGGATTATAAAATTGATGCACTCAGAATATAACCTGCCGATAAATTTAGGCAACCCC
Source organism: Candidatus Omnitrophota bacterium (assembly GCA_037442605.1). Lineage (GTDB taxonomy): Bacteria > Omnitrophota > Gorgyraeia > DTHP01 > DTHP01 > JBBIPY01. The sequence continues at coordinate 6,860 of JBBIPY010000061.1, read as the reverse complement.
GTCGAGATGCGCGTGATTGAACTGGCGGAACTGGTTCTTAAGATTACAGGAAGTAAAAGCAAAATAGAGTTCAAACCCCTTCCCCAGGACGACCCGCGGCAGAGAATGCCCGATATTACCCTGGCTAAAAGAGTCCTCGGCTGGCAGCCCCGCGTAGATTTAGAGGAGGGTTTGGAGAAAACAATAGAGTGGTTCAGGAAAGAATAGAACCTTGCCGACTTTAGACGCGAATTCCCACAAATCCCTGTCTGTCTACTGAAAGGTAGACCTGCGGGCAGACAGGTTTTCCCGTCAGGGAGAAGAAAAGAGTTAAGGGAGAAAATGGACTATCTTACGCATTTAGAAAATCAGAGTATTTTTATTATTCGCGAGGCATACGCGCAGCTACGTAAGGTAGCCATGCTCTGGTCTATAGGGAAAGATTCTACGACCCTCCTTTGGTTAATCCGGAAGTCATTCTTTGGCAGGATTCCCTTTCCTGTAATTCATCTTGATACGACTTATGAGTTCAGGGAGATTTATGAATTCAGGGATAAATATGCCAAAGAGTGGAGTCTGGAGTTGATTATCGCCCGCAATGAAGATGCATTGAATAAAGGTATGTCTCCGGATAAAGATAAGTTCAACTGTTGTATGGAGTTAAAAACTAATGCCTTAAAACAGATTATCGCAAAGCAGGGATTTCGCGCCCTGTACCTTGCCATAAGGAGAGACGAACATGGTATCCGGGCAAAAGAGAGGATTTTCAGTCCCCGCGGCGAAGATTTCCGGTGGGACTATAAAAATCAGCCTCCTGAATTGTGGGAGCAGTATAAGACAGAGGTAGGCGAGGAAGAGCACATAAGAGTTCATCCTATGCTGGGATGGCGCGAGCTCGATATCTGGGAATATATCAGAAAAGAAAATATACCCGTTGTTTCTCTGTATCTTGCAAAAGCGGGTAGACGTTATCGAAGTATCGGATGTGAATGCTGCTGCCGTCCCGTCGATTCCGATGCCGATAATATTGATAAGATAATCAAGGAATTAAAGACCTCCCGGATTTCCGAAAGGGCAGGTCGTGCCCAGGATAAGGAGCGGGATTATATGATGCAGAAGCTCCGGGCGCTGGGGTATATGTAGAATGACTGAGTACTCTTTTGCGGTTGCTATTGGTGTCGGGATAGCGGCTTTTTTCTGCGAATACGTTGATTCCACCCTGGGCATGGGTTACGGGACCATGCTTACCCCCGCGCTTTTAATCCTCGGCTTCAAACCATTAGAGATCGTTCCCGTGGTATTATTGTCGGAATTGATTACGGGCTTGCTGGCTGCTTTTTCTCACCAGCGTGCAGGTAATGTGAACCTTAAACCCGGAACCACAAGACTATCTGTGATGGTGCGAAGGTTAAAATCGTCGGGCTGTATCAAGACTTTCAAGAAGGAGGCGCCTCTGGATTTAAAAATCGCCTTGCTTTTAGCCGTATGCAGTATTATAGGAACGGTCTCGGCGGTTTTTATCGCCGTAAACATTCCCAGATTCTGGCTTAAACTCTATATCGGATTTCTGGTGTTTGTAATGGGGCTGTTGATTATAGCGACGCTCAATAGAGAATATAGATTTTCCTGGAAAAAGATTACTGCCCTGGGTTTAGTTGCCTCCTTCAACAAGGGAGTTAGCGGCGGGGGTTACGGTCCTTTGGTTATGGGGGGTCAGATTTTGTCGGGTGTGACAAGCAAGAGTGCGGTAGGTATTACATCTTTAGCCGAAGGGTTAACCTGCGCCGCAGGTGTGCTTACCTACATATTTACCGCTAGGAGTTCCCTGGATTGGCGTCTTGCCCCTTATGTAGTGGCTGGCGCTGTGCTTGCCGTGCCTTTTTCTGCAAGGAGCGTGAAAAAAATAAGTGCGAGAAAATTAAAACTGGCGATCGCTGTTTTAACAATCGCATTGGGGCTATTTACTGTTGTAAGGGCCTTGCGGGGTTTATGATGGATAAGGAATGTCTCAGGTTGGTTATCGTTGGCCATCTTGACCATGGCAAATCAACGTTTATCGGAAGACTGCTTTGCGATACAGAATCCCTGCCGCCCGATAGAATTGAAGAAATCCGAAAGGCATCGTTTCATTTGAGCGACAGGACCGATTTTGCCTATTTCCTGGACTATTTAGAGGAAGAGAGGAAACAGGCAATGACCATCGATACCACCCAGGTCTTCCTTAGAACCGATACGCGGGACTACGTAATTATCGATGCCCCCGGTCATACAGAGTTTATCAGGAATATGATTACGGGGGCCTCTCAGGCAGAGGCGGCGGTATTGATTATTGACGTCAAGGCAGGGGCAGGAGAACAGACGCGCAGGCATGCATATATCTTGTCGCTTCTTGGATTAAAACAGATAATCGTGGTCTTGAACAAAATGGACCTTATCGGTTATCAAAGAGAAAGATTCCAGGCTGTCCAGGATGAAATCAGGTCCTTTTTGAGAACAATTGAGATTGCGGCGCTGTTTTACATACCCGTTTCTGCAACGGAGGGGGAAAATATTATACAGCCATCTCAGAAGATGCCCTGGTATAGAGGTCCGGCGTTTATGGAGAGCTTGAATGGGTTAGAGAGCAGGGAGTTGCCGGAAGACAAGGCGCTAATCTTTCCCGTGCAGGACATATACGGCGTTAACGGGAAAAGAATTATTGCGGGCAGGGTAGAGAGCGGTGTCCTGGAGAAAGGCGCCAAGTTAAAGATTCTTCCCGGGGGCAGGATAGCGACAGTCGGTTCTATAGAGCAATATCCCGCCGAAAATCCGGCGAGGGTTTCTGCCGGCCAGTGCACAGGGATTAACCTGCAAGAGTTTGTATCTGTTGAGCGAGGAGATGTATTATGTCTTCCCGGCAGAGAGCCGCCTTTAGGCAATAGATTTTGCGGCAATCTTATCTGGATGACGCCGGCTGAATTATCCAGAGGAGAAAGTCTGCTTATGCGCTGTGCCACGCAGGAGACATCTGCAGAGATAAAGCGCATCGGGAAAAGGATTGATTCTTCAACTCTGAAGATTCTTGAGGAAGACGCAGATAAATTGAAGAATCTTGAAGTAGGCGAAGTGGTTATTGAGACAAAGAAACCCATAGTGATAAAACCCTTCGCCGATGTCCAGGAGTTAGGCAGGTTTGTTCTGATAAAGGACAACGCCATCTGCGCCGGAGGGATTTTCCCTTAAGGAATAAAAGGGGTCAGACCCCTTTTTGAAAAAAGTGCCTGACCCCTTTTTGAAAAAAGTGCCTGACCCCTTTTTGATGAGGAGGTAAGATGAAAGCGGAATTTGTCATAAAATTATCCGGCGTCTGGCTGGGGGTATTTGCGCGTTTGATGATTCCCTATCTACGCAAGCTCTACCAGGGCAAGAGGTTGAAATTTGACCTCAAGTATCTGAGAAGGACGGCGGCTTCTTTGATGCTGAGCAGCATATTCAGTTTCGTGCTTTTCCCCCGGATGAATTTTGCCATAGAGGTCATTAGTTTCGAGATGGGATTCAGTTTATTTTGTCTCTGTTTTGGTTTCGGCTTCGGCGTAAACTCCCTCATCATAGAATTCAGTCAGTGGTTTGAGAAAAAATAGAAAGGAAGACAATTTATGAAAGGGATAATTCTGGCGGGCGGTAAGGCAACAAGACTCTATCCCATCACCAAAGGGGTCTGCAAACAGATGCTTCCCGTATACGACAAACCGATGATTTATTATCCGCTGTCGGTATTGATGCTTGCGCAGATTAGAGACATCCTGATAATCTCATCGCCTCAGGATATATCGCGGTTTGAGGAGCTGTTAGGGGACGGCAGGAATCTGGGGATAAGGCTCTCCTACGCTGTCCAGAAGGAGCCCAGAGGCATCGCCGAAAGTTTTATCATCGGCGATAGATTCATTGGCGAAGACAGGGTTTCTCTAATCTTAGGAGACAATGTTTTCTTCGGACACGGTTTGCCCGATTTGTTGAAGGAATCCGCAAAACAGAAAGAGGGTGCGACCATATTCGGCTATTATGTCCAGGACCCCCGGAGATACGGGGTTATTGAATTTGACCGAAAAGGCAGAATATTATCCATTGAAGAAAAGCCGGCGGTTCCCAAATCAAATTACGCAGTTACGGGTCTGTATTTCTACGACAATAAGGTAGTTAAAATAGCAAAAAAACTCAGGCCTTCGCGGAGAAAAGAACTGGAGATTACCGATGTCAATAACGAATATCTGAAAAGGGGGAAATTGAGGCTGAGGTTATTGGGTCGTGGCTATGCCTGGCTTGACACAGGCACCTGCGATTCTCTCATCGATGCCTCAATATTTATAAAAACCATAGAGGAGAGACAGGGTCTGAAAATAGGCTGTATTGAAGAGATAGCCTATAGAATGGGTTACATCCCTAAAAAACAACTGAGAAGATTGGCAGAAGAAATAAATACGAATTACGGCGAATATCTAAGGAGGATGTTGCAGGAATGAAGGATAAGATGCTTATTTTCGGTAAGGGCTTTATCGGAGAGCGGTTGCGGGAGAAATTAGGTTGTAAAATCTCGGATAAGGAGATTGTTTCTTTAAGAGATGCAGAAAAAGAAATCAACAAGCACAGCCCCCGGGTCATCATAAACTGCATTGGCCATACAGGAAGGAATGTGGATGAATGCGAACGGGATAAAGACAGAACTTTATCCAGCAACACCTTTGTGCCTATTTTACTGGCGGAGGTTGCGATAAGAAACAGGATTAAACTGGTTCACATTAGCAGCGGATGCATCTATCACTTCGACTATTCTAAGAATATACCTATAGACGAGACAAAGGTCCCCGATTTTTTTGAGTTGTTTTACAGCCGCAGTAAGATTTATGCCGAGAGGGCATTGGCGGTTCTGGCGGATAAATTTGACATTCTCCTTATAAGGCTCAGAGTGCCTCTCGACAATCGCCCGCATCCGAAGAATCTCCTGACCAAACTGCTCAGGTATAAAAAGGCGATTGACATTCCCAATTCCGTTACCTATCTGCCCGATTTTCTTGAGGCAGCAGACCACCTCATTCGTATCGGAGCAAGAGGGATTTACAATGTGGTCAACCGCGGCGGTCTGCGCTATCCCGAACTGCTCGAGGTTTACAGGAAATACGTCCCGGATTTTAAGTATAAGATTATAAATTCAAAAGAACTCAATTTGGTAAGGACGAATCTGATTTTATCCACAAAAAAATTAGAGCAGAGCGGTTTTAAAACAAGAGACATACATGCAGTCTTAGAGGAGTGCGTCTGTGCATATGAAAATATTACGAGATATTCTTAAGAAGATATTACGGGATGACCTGGCTCGCGATGCGCTGGTGATGTTTCTGGGAAGCGGTTTTATGAATTTCTTCAATCTGCTCTACAGCCTCTTTTTATTGCGCACCCTGGCGCCGGCGGATTTCGGCCTGTTTAACTCCCTGCTTTCTTTATTCGTGCTGTTCTCGCAGTTTCCTTCCACCCTTTCTTTTGTTATGACCCGTTTCATCTCGCGTTATCACGCGCAGGGCAATCTGAGAAGGGTCAGAGAAGTTACCTTTTCATTCGGCAATAAAATCCTGGGTATAGGGGCGGTGACGTTTATTTTATTGATATTGCTGCGTATGCCTCTGGGGCGGTTCCTGAAGGTCCCTAACAGCGGTATTTTCTTTATATTGAGCGCAACGGTCCTTTCTGTTTATCTGGGGATAGTTCCCTCCGCCGCGCTGCATGGCTTGCAAAAATTTCCGTATCTGAGTTCCACAAGCATTATCGGCGGCTTAACAAAGTTGATTCTGGTGGTTATTTTTGTAAGAATGGGATGGGGGGTGGGAGGCGCCCTGAGCGCTTTCCTTGCCTCCAATACGTTCACCCTCTTGCTCTATGCGTATTTTCTCAAGAGGAGTCTGTGCGGGGCGGTAGGTTCTCAGCCCAGTCTGGACAGGATAGATTTCCAGGAGATGTACCGTTATTTTTTACCTGTTTTCCTGATGAGCCTGGCGAGCGTTACCTTGCTTAACGTAGACGTTATTCTGGTCAGGAATCTGTTCAGCCCGATTAATGCGGGTTTTTACTCCATTGCGCAGGTGGTGGGCAAAATCGTGATTTTCTTCCCCGGCGCCATTGTTACGGTGATGTTTCCCAAAGTAGCCAGCCTTCAGGCGAGAGACAGGGATACCAGATTCATCCTCAAGAAAAGTCTGGTATATATATTTGTTTTGTCGGGGACAGTAGCTTTGCTGGCGATGTTATTCCCCGCGGCGATGTTGAATATTCTCGCGCGCAGGGTCTATCCCGAGTGCATTCCGCTGGTGCGGATGTTTTGCGTCAATATGACGCTGTTGAGCATGTCGCTCGTTTTCCTGAATTACTATCTCTCGCTAAACGCCAGAAAATATCTTTATTCCTTCTTGGCTACAGTTATTTTAGAGATAATTCTAATCTCTCTGTTTCACCAGAGCCTTATTCAGGTTCTCGGGGTAATCTTTGTCTGTTTCTCCGGATTACTGATTTTTAATCTCTGGGCGGCATTCAGGAAGAATTCGCTAATTGTATAAATTGCTGACAAACACAGAAGTAGTATCAAAAATGGGTCAGGCACTTTTTTGGAATTACCTCCGTTATTATAAATCTGATTTAAATTGTTTCTTTTAACAAGGCTACCAAGTCATCTAAGGCAAGCAGGTCTATTAAAGTGAGTAGGACAAAAAGGCTAACATGGCTATAAAGACTATTAAGGGATATGTCCTGATAGCCTTGAAGTAGAAGCTAGAGAGCAGGTTGAATGGAAGACTGAATTTCTATGAAAAATCTCAAAGGTAAAGTCTCGGTAATCATCCCCGCCTATAACGAGGCAG
>JBBIPY010000060.1:0-7810 GCA_037442605.1 Candidatus Omnitrophota bacterium | reverse complement strand
CTAGGGACAACCCCCATATTCTTGAATTCAAGCACATTTCCCCAAAATTCTCTTGCCTTCCTTTAGAATCTCGCACAGTAAGAATAAAAAAACTTGACAAATAACTTTGCTTGTGCTACAAAGTATTACAAAGGAGGATGAGCCATGAGACAGGCAGTATCCATAAGTTTACCCGCGGGTCTATTTAAGCAACTTAAATCCCAGTGCAGGAAAGAAAATGCCAATGGGAGTGAAATTGTCCGAGAGGCCTTACGGGAGTACTTCTTCAGGACAGAATTTGCCCGCTTACGTCGGAAGGCAATGATAGAGGCTGCAAAGCGAGGCATTAGCCTTACTGAAGAAGCAATTTTTAAACAGATATCGTGAGAATACTATTTGATACCAATGTATTGGTGTCTGCTTTCTTAGCAGGGGGTAGTTGTTACGACGTTATAGAAGATTCTATCCATGGATACGAACTTTATTATACTGCTTTTATAATAAATGAATTTGACAGGATTTTAAGGAATAATTTCCGTTTTTCGGGAGCAGTTATAAATGAATTTGTGTCTTTTATAAAGAATTTCTTCGTAAAAGGTAATACCGCTGATAAAATTAATAATATTTGTAAAGACAAAGATGATAACCAGCTATTAGCCGATGCGGTAATCAATAAGGTAGATGTGATAATTACCGGAGATAAGGATTTGTTGGTTTTAAAGACTTACAAGGGGATTAAGATTGTAAGCCATAAAGAATACTGGAAGTTATAAATTATGAGGAGATAATTATGGACGAGAAAATTTTTCTGTACGATACGACCCTGCGCGATGGGGCGCAGAAAGAGGGGGTTACCTTTTCCGTAGACGATAAGTTCCGCATCGCGAAGAAACTGGATGAGCTGGGTATTCACTATATTGAAGGCGGCTGGCCGGGGTCAAATCCAAAAGACGTTACTTTCTTCAATAAGATGGAGAAAGTAAGGCTAAGAAAAGCAAGACTGGTTGCCTTTGGTAGTACGCGCAAAAAAAATACGAAAGCAGAGAGCGACCCCAACCTTAAGGACCTGGTTGATGCGGGGACATTTACAGTGACTATTTTTGGCAAGGCCTGGGATATGCAGGTGAGATATGCTTTGGAGACGGCTCTGGAGGAGAATTTGAGGATGATTTCTGATTCCGTGAAATTCCTCAAATCTAAAGGCTTAGAGGTTATCTATGATGCCGAACATTTCTTTGACGGGTTTAAGGCAAACCGCCGATATGCCCTGGCTACCCTGGAAAAGGCGGCCTCGGCAGGAGCAGATGTTATTTGCCTTTGCGATACCAATGGCGGGACTTTAGTTGAAGAAATTGCTGAGATTATCCGGGAAGTAAAGAAAAAGAATAAGATCGCTCTGGGCATTCATACGCATAACGATGCGGAACTGGCCGTGGCTAATTCTTTGACTGCGGTAAGATTGGGGGTAAGGCTTGTCCAGGGGACAATCAATGGTTATGGTGAACGTTGCGGCAATGCCAATCTCTGTTCGATTATTGCCAATTTGAAATTGAAGATGGGTATTGACTGCATCAGCGATAAACAACTTGCCTCTCTAACCGAGATTTCGCGATTTGTCAGCGAGGTTGCCAACATCGTTCCGCGTGACGAGGCCGCCTACGTAGGGAATTCCGCCTTTGCCCATAAAGGCGGGGTCCATGTAAGCGCGATGCAGAAACACCGACGGACCTACGAACACATTGAACCCGGAAAGGTCGGCAATCATCGCCGGATTTTGATTTCCGAACTGGCGGGTAAAGGGGCATTGCTTTCCAAGGCGAAAGAATTGAAAATTGATTTTTCTCGCGACGCTAAATCTGCGGAGAAGATGCTTTCTATCCTGAAAGACCTGGAGTATCGCGGCTATCAGTTTGAAGGAGCGGAGGCCTCCTTTGACTTGGTTATGCGTAAGACAAGGGGGGAATATCGCAAGTTTTTTGATTTGGAGGGATTCCGGGTAATTGTGGAGAAAGATAAAAAAGGTTTAATGCGTTCGGAAGCCACGATTATGGTCAAGGTGGGGAATTTAGTGGAGCATACCGCTGCCGAGGGTGACGGTCCGGTTAATGCCCTGGATAATGCCCTGCGTAAGGCGCTGGAGATTTTTTATCCGGACCTGAAGGAGATGAGCCTGACCGATTTCAAGGTCCGCGTGATTGATGCGGAGGCGGGGACCGCGGCCAAGGTCCGCGTCTTGATTGAATCCCGCGACGAAAAAGACGAATGGAACACCGTGGGTGTTTCGGAGAACATCATTGAGGCAAGCTGGCAGGCGCTGGTGGACAGCATCGAATATAAGCTGCTCAAGGATAAGAGAGCAGCGAGCAGAAAGCAGCAAGCTACAAATTAGTAGATTAGTAGTCAGTTGTCTGGTTTGTTAGTTGGTTAGTCAAATGAAGCCACGACTTACGGAGCGAAGCGAACGTAAGTTGTCCACTTGTCGTATAGAGTTAAGGCTGAATTTGACCCTTGACAATTTGCATATGAATCTCTGACTCAAATTGTCAAGGGTTCAATTCGCAGACGCTTCAACCTGTGATAATAGCGAGCTACCCTTGACAAGCTACAAGCTTGTCAAGGGTCTGCTCATTGAAGTTGGTTAGTCTATTAGGTAGTTGATAATCCTTAGTTAATAAGCTTGAGTTTTGATAAAATTTATGATATAAAGGAGAAGTCTGTTTAGAGCCGAGCATCCCAAAAAGGGATGTATTTTTGTGGCAAATCTAAAAACTTTATAAAAATTTTGCACAGATCTTAACCCAGTTAGAAATGCCAGCTTTTATAAACAGATAAAAAATTTCTCACGGGCTGCCTAGAATTTTCATTGCATTTACCTTCCAGATATGGTATAAATTTTACAATGGAGTAAAAAGAGATGTTAAATAGAAATTTAGAAGTCTTAAGCAGTCAGGAAAAGGAAGCCTTACAGGAATTAAAGAGCCAAATACGGAAGAACTATAACGGTCGTTTAAAGGAAATGAGATTATTTGGTTCTAAAGCAAGAGGCGAAGCCCATAGCGATTCAGACATAGATGTATTCATTCTTATGGACAAGATAGATTGGGAAACCGAGAAGGCTTTATATGAGTTTGCCTTTGACATAGATCTAAAATATGAGGTAGTGATTTCTCTGATTCTGTATTCTGAAGATGAATATAGAAGGCCGGAAGTCCAAGCTACCCCATTTATTAGGAATATAAAGAACGAAGGCATTCCGATATGAAAGAAGAGGCAAGGGCATTAGCAATTTATCGATTTGAAAAGGCGAGGGAGACAAAAGAGGAAGCAGAGATTTTATTATCTCAGGGGAAAATAAATGGGGCAATGAGCCGGCTATATTATGCCTTATTTTATGCAGCTAAGGCTTTGCTGGCGACAAAAGAGTTAGATTCTTCCAAACATGCTGCTGTTATAGCTCTTTACCATAGAGAATTTGTAAAGCCTGGGATAGTTTCTAAGAATAATGCTAAACTATTAAACCAGGCCTTTGAACTGAGAGGTAAAGGAGATTATAAAGATTTTTATCAACTCACGAAAGAGCAAGTAGGGGAAATTATATTACAGAGTAATGTGTTTTTTGAGGAAATAAGAGAGATTCTTAAACAGAAAAACATATTTTAACCTATCATACATCCGCTTTATTTTTTTCGTCAAATTTAGGAAAGAGCTTCTCTGTGTCTATCAGTGTTTTCCGATCAGTGTTCCCGTCAGTATTTCCGATTTTCCTTGAATTCCCCTCTATTTATAGGTAAGATTATTTCAGTGAATTCGTGGTAATTCGATTTTTATTCCCGCTTCGCCGAGCTCAGCGAGGCGAGCGTGGCAATTCGTGTTTTAAAATGGAACTACCTTCTCGTTATAATCCACAGGAAGTCGAAGATAACTGGTATAAATTCTGGGAAGAAGCAGGTTTTTTCCGCATCGAACCCGACTTGAAGAAAAAGCCTTTCTGTATCGTCATTCCTCCCCCCAATGTAACGGGAATCCTCCATATGGGGCACGCCTTGAATAATACCATCCAGGATATTCTCATTCGTTATAAGCGGATGCGGGGATTTAATAGTCTCTGGATTCCCGGGACCGACCATGCGGGAATTGCTACTCAGAACGTGGTAGAGAAATCGCTCGCTCAGGAAGGAGCCAAACGTCAGGATTTGGGTAGAGATAAATTCATAGAGCGGGTCTGGCAGTGGAAAGAAAAATACGGCTCAACCATCATCCAGCAATTAAAGAAATTAGGCTCTTCCTGCGACTGGCAGAGGACGCGCTTTACGATGGATGCGGGGTTATCAGAGGCGGTTCTGGAGGCATTTATTCGACTATATAATAAAGGCCTTATTTATCGCGGAAATTATATTATCAACTGGTGTCCGCGCTGCCAGACCGCGCTTTCCGACGAGGAAGCGCCGCATCAGGAGGTGGAGGGGAGTCTCTATTATATAAAATATCCTTTGAGCACCAGGCACCCCCTCGACTCGGCTCGGGGCGAGCAGGCACCAGGCACCAGGCAATTTGATTATATTGTAGTGGCCACGACGCGGCCGGAGACGATGCTGGGCGATACCGCCGTGGCAGTTAATCCCAAGGATAAGCGCTATAAAAAACTCATCGGTAAGACGGTGGTTCTGCCTATGGTCAATCGCGAAATAAAAATAATTGCGGATACAATGGTAGATATAGAATTTGGAACCGGAGCCGTCAAGGTAACCCCTGCCCATGACCCCAATGATTATGTGTTGGGCAAAAAACATAATCTGGAGTTTATCAACGTTATGCATCCCGATGGCAGGATGAATGAGAATGCCGGAAAGTTCAATGGCTCAGACAGATTCAAATGCCGGGAAGAGGTTTTAGAAGAATTGAAGCGTCTTGATCTCCTGGAAAAGGCCCACCCCCATACCCATGCGGTAGGACACTGTTACCGCTGCCATACGGCGATTGAGCCGTATCTTTCCCGTCAGTGGTTTGTGAAGATGCAGCCTCTGGCTAAGCCGGCAATCAAAGCTGTTAAGGAAGGAAAGATACAATTCTTCCCCGCGCGCTGGACCAAGATATACCTCAATTGGATGGAGAATATTCAGGATTGGTGTATATCCAGACAGATCTGGTGGGGACATCGTTTGCCTGTTTACTACTGTCAAGTTTGCTCGAAACAGGCAAACGAGTTAACAGTGAACAGTGAACAGTTTACTGTAAACTGTAAACTGTCAACTGTAAACAAGAAGGGAGTAATTGTCTCCCGAGAAAAACCTATAAGGTGTCCTGCCTGTGGCTCAACGGACATCTATCAGGATGGGGATGTGTTAGATACCTGGTTTTCCTCCTGGCTCTGGCCATTTTCCACCATGGGCTGGCCAAATACAGGCAACAAGCAACAAGCAACAGGCAACAGGCAACAAGCAACAGGCAACGAGCCAAGAATCCTGAAGCCTGTAGCCTGTGGCTTGGAGCCGAGTGATTTATCATACTTCTATCCCACTTCTGTTCTGGTAACCGCCCAGGAGATAATCTTTTTCTGGGTGGCGCGGATGATTATGGCCGGCCTGGAATTTATGCGGGATATTCCTTTCCGGGATGTCTATATCCACGGGACAGTGCGGGATTTAACCGGCAAGAAAATGTCTAAGTCCCTGGGCAATATTATTGACCCCTTGGAGATTATCAATGAGTTCGGCGCCGATGCCCTGCGTTTCAGCATTGTTTCTATTACCGCCGTGGGACAGGATATCTTTTTATCCGAGGAGAAATTCCATTTAGGGAGAAATTTTTGCAACAAGCTTTGGAATGCATCCAGATTCATTCTTATGAATCTGGAACCGGGAGAGGTTAGGGTTGAACTATGTCAATTCTTTGAGAAAGAAAAATTAGATATTATTAATCGCTGGATTCTGAGCCGTTTTTATTCTGTGCTTAGGGAATTAAACCAGGCGCTGGATTCCTACCGTTTTAACGAAGCGGCAAGTTTACTTTATCAATTCTTCTGGCACGAATTCTGCGACTGGTATTTAGAGATTATCAAACCCAAAGTAAATGAACAGCACAATCAGATAGTTATGTATAAAGTTCTGGAGAAATTCCTGCGTCTCTTACATCCCTTTATGCCTTTTGTCACGGAAGAGATCTGGCAGAAGTTGCCGCATGAAGGAGAATCCATTATGATTCAGACCTGGCCGCATATCCAGAACAATATGGTGGATAAAAAACTGGAAAACCAGATTGAGTCTATTTTTAATCTTATTGCACAGATCAGGAATATGCGTTCTGAGCTGGAACTGAAGCCGAGGCAAAGGGTTAAGGTTTCGGTCTATTCCCATGAAGAAACAAAAAAGAGATTGCTGAGGGAGAAATCCGACTTGGTGATGAATTTAGCCGGATTAGAGGTTCTGGAGCTGCTCACTGTTTCCAAAAGACCGAATGCTACTATCAGCGCGGTTGTCGAGGATATGGATGTTTATCTGCATTTTTCCGATTTGGTGGATATTGCCAGGGAACAACTGAAGATAAGAGAGAAAATAGCCGCGTCTGCCAGGTTGAAAGAAGAGGCAGAGCGAAGGCTCAATAGCCGCGATTTCATTAAACGCGCGCCCAGAGACATCGTTGATAAGGAAAAGGAACGCAAAGAAAGATTAGGTCGTGAAGTGAAGCGCCTGGAGAGGATGCTCAATGAGCTGCAATAGAAGAAAATTAGAACTCAGAGGTGTCGTACGTCAGGCCTTAGCCGAGGATATCGGAACCGGCGATATTACTACCCGCAATTTTATTGCCCCGCACAAAACCGTAGAGGCGGTCATTTTAGCCAAGGAAGATTTTGTCGTCTGCGGTCTTTTTGTTGCTGCCTGTGTTTTTAAAACCCGAGACAAAAATGTTCGTTTTAAAGCTATGGTGGCGGAAGGAAGGCAGGTTAAAGCGGGAGAGATTCTTGCCCGGATTTATGGCAGGGCAGAGAGCATCTTGACCTACGAGCGGGTGGCTTTGAATTTCTTGAGTTTTCTTTCCGGAATTACTACAAAGACCAGAAAATTCATTGAGGCAGTCAAGCCGTATAAAGCAAAGATTCTTGACACCCGAAAGACCATTCCCGGCCTGCGGCTTTTAGAAAAATATGCGGTGAGGATTGGCGGCGGTTTCAACCATCGTTTCAGCTTGGATGAGATGATAATCTTAAAAGACAACCATCTCAGAATTCTAAATTCAAGAGACAAAATCCAGAATTTTGACCAAATGATGAAAAAGTTAAGAAAAAAAATGCCACAAAAAATGAAAATAGAAATTGAGGTGAAGAATCTAAGAGAATTTAGATCAGCCATGAAATTAAACCCCGATGCGATTATGTTGGATAATATGAAGGTGAAAGAGATTAAAAGGGCAGTCCAGCTCCGCAGCAGTCTCATCCCTAACCCCACCAATCCCTTCCCTAAATTAGAGGCCTCCGGCGGCATTAGCCTGAAGAACGTTAGGCAGGTCGCCGCTACCGGTGTAGATATGATTTCCGTCGGTGCCTTAACCCATTCCGTATCTTCCGTAGATATAAGCCTCGAAATTATAACCTAACCCCTCCCCCCAACCTCCGCAGAAACTGCCAACCTCGTAGGTTGGTAAAAAACTGCCAACCTCGTAGGTTGGTAAGGTCACAAAGATTACGGACTTGAAAGACGTCTTGCAATATTATATAATAAGAAAAAAGAGATGGAGCCAAATGGGAGAAACCTTAGTAACGGGTGAAGTTTATCATATTTTTAATAAAAGCATAGCTGAATATAAAATATTCAATGATAGCTCTGATTTTTCGCGA
>JBBIPY010000059.1:0-7881 GCA_037442605.1 Candidatus Omnitrophota bacterium | reverse complement strand
CCACGGCTTTACCCCGTTAGAAATAAGAATTTCTAACGGGGTTTACAGCCGTGGCTTTCTGTGGTTCGGGGTAAACTTGATATCTCCTGAAGCTAAGAAGACGGGGTCGGAGCCACCCGGTGCTTCTCGTTTCTTATAATTTCGATTTCGCTAAAAAGATTCCTCTGCCGCGCGACAATCTCTTTTAAACGTATTAGTTCCAGTATCGCCAGAAAGGTAACCACCACCTCGAGTTTCGTCTTTGCCTCCATCAGCAGGTCTTTGAAATAAATCAGCGCACTATTCATTAAGAGGTGCAGGAGTTCGTGAATCTTCTGTTCCACCGTCACTTCATCCTGGATAATTTCCTGAAATGTCTCGCGGGAAATATGCCCGACCGCCTTAGAAAAGGCATTAATCAAATCGAAAAGAGAGGCCTCAAAGTAGACATTTCCCTCTTCATCGATAAACTGCCTGTTCGTTCCCGAACGGATAAACTCTTCTTTTCTCTTTAATTCTTTCTCTCGCAGAGCAAGGGCTACTTCTTTAAACTTGGAATATTCTAACAGTTTCTTTACTAACTCCGCCCGCGGGTCTTCCTCCTCTTCTTCCTGAGGCAACTCTTCAGGGGGAAGGAGCATCTTTGACTTTATATGCATAAGCGTTGCCGCCATCACTAAAAATTCACCCGAGATATTCAAATCGAGTATCTCCATCAATTCTAAATACTCAAGATACTGCTCGGTAATCTGGGCAATGGGTATATCAAAGATGCCGACTTCGTTTTTCTTGATCAGATAGAGAAGCAGGTCCAGCGGACCCTCAAATACCTCCAATCTAACCTGATAACTCATCTTATTATCACGAATTCTCACAAATTACACACAAATTATCACGAATTTAAATTGAGAAAATTTGTGTTTATTCGTGTGCAATTCGTGTCTATTTGCGTATTATAACTTCAGGGCTGCCTTTACCTCCGCCAGGGTTTCTCCGGCTATCTTTTGCGCTCCGGCATTCCCTTTTTCTAAAATCTCTTCGATAAATTTTCTATCCCGCTTTAATTTACTTCTCTTTTCCTGTATCGGTCTTAAGGTCTCAATAATAATTTCTCCCAGGCGACGCTTATCTTCCCTGCAACCCAGTTCTGCCTCGCTGCAACCCCGCCAGACCTCCTGGGCTAATTCCGGTTTGAAAACTTTATAATAAGAATAGATATTGCACAATGCCGGTCTTCCCGGAATTGACTTCTTAATCCGCTGAGGGTCGGTAAACATCGCCTCTGTTTTCTCAACAATAATGTCGGGGGAATCTGAGAGGGCGATGAAGTTATCGTAACTCTTGCTCATCTTTCTGCCGTCTATACCCAGGAGCTTGGGAATCTCGGTCAAGAGCGCCTGAGGTTCAACAAATACTTCTTTTTTATAGAGGCTGTGAAATCTCCTTGCCAATTCCCGGGCTAATTCCAAATGCGGCAACTGGTCCATTCCTACCGGCACGCACGACGCTTTATAAAGCAAGATGTCCGCTGTTTGGAGAACCGGATATCCGAGGAATCCGTAGGTTGTGAGTTCCTTCTCCTTCAACTCTTGGATCTGTTCTTTATAAGTCGGGCAGCGTTCCAGCCAGGCAAGAGGCGCAAGTATAGCAAGAATCATATTCAGTTCCAGGTGTTCCTGAATCCGGGACTGGATGAAGACAGTGCTTTCATCCGGCGAAATGCCGCAGGCCAGCCAGTCAACGAGATTGTCAATACAGTAATCCCTGATGGTCTCGGGATGGAGATATTCGCTCATCAGGGCATGCCAGTCAGCAATCATAAAGAAGCAGCGGTACTCCTTCTGCAATTTCACCCAGTTGGAAAGCGCACCCACAAGATGTCCGAGGTGCAACTTCCCCGTCGGCCGCATTCCGCTCAATACCCGTTTCTTCATCATCTCATTAAAGCCGAATTCGCAGAACTACGCAGAACTCTACGCGGAACTACGCTTACGCTGTATTGCGTGGTTCTGCGTACCGTTCCGCGTGGTTCAGCGATATTTATAGTTTCCGGGCTATCTCTTCTATCTCATACACCTCAATCAAATCCCCCGCCTGAATCCCGCTGAAATTATCTATGCCTATACCGCACTCAAACCCCTCTTCTACCTCGCGCACATCATCTTTGAAGCGCTTCAGAGAAGAAATCCTGCCTTTATGGACAACCTCATTGGCGCGCAGGACGCGACAGGGCGCGTTTCTGACAATCTTCCCCTTAACCACGAAAGAACCCCCTATCATACCCGCCTTAGAAACCTTGAATACCTGCCTTACCTCCGCACGGCCCAGGAATACCTCCTGTAGTTTTGGCTCAAGCATCCCTTCCAGGGCTTTTTTAATCTCCTCGTAAATCTCATAGATAATTCTATATATTCGGACATCAATACCTTCAACCTTTGCCCGTGCGGCGGCACGCGAATCAATGCCGACGTGGAAACCAAAAACCACCGCATCAGAGGCGGAGGCAAGCATGACATCCGATTCCGTCACATCCCCGATTCCTTCGTGCAGAATTGTCAATTTTATCTCCTGGGAAGGAATCTTCGCCAGCACAGATTTAACCGCTCCCAGAGAACCCTGCACATCTGCCTTCAGGACAATGCGCAATTCCTGCTCTCCCTGCGTAATCTTCTGATGCAAGTCTTCCAGAGAGGCCTTGCGGGGCGGCTGTAAACCCTTCTCTTTTAAACTCAGCTGTCTCTTCTCGGCAATCTCTTTTGCCGTGGATTCACTACCCACCGCATAAAATTTTTCTCCTGCCTCGGGCGCTCCCAGTAAACCCAGGACCTCTACCGGCGTGGCGGGTTCGGCTTTTGTAATCTGCTTACCCCGGTAGTTGAACATTGCCTTAACCTTCCCCCAGAATTCTCCGGCCAAGATTACATCACCCATTTTCAGTGTCCCGCTCTGGATAAGCAAGGAAGCACGCGGACCGCCTTTAGAAATCCTGCTTTCCAGAACCACGCCTCTCACCGGACCGGTAGGATCCGCCTTTAACTCCAGCATCTCTGATTCCAGAAGAATCATCTCCAACAGCTCATCTATCCCCTTTCCTGTCTTTGCCGATACGCCAACCGCGATGGTCTTGCCACCCCAGTCTTCGGGGATAAGATTCAATTCCTTCAACTGTCTCTTTACTTTATCAATATTGGCCTGGGGTTTATCTATCTTATTCATGGCTACCACTATGGGAACCTTGGCTGCGGCGGCATGGTCGACCGCTTCGATGGTCTGAGGCATTATTCCATCATCAGCCGCCACTACGAGGACAACTATATCGGTAATATTGGCGCCCCTTGCCCGCATTGCAGTAAAGGCCTCATGCCCGGGGGTATCCAGGAAGGTAACCCATTTATCCTGAAACTTTATTTCGTAGGCCCCGATGTGCTGGGTAATCCCTCCCGTCTCTCTATCAACAATATTGGACTTGCGTATAGCATCGAGCAAAGAGGTCTTGCCGTGGTCAACATGCCCCATCAGCGTGACTATAGGAGGACGGGGCTGGAGTTTGGCGATGGCCGACGGCTGAGAGTGAATTTCCAGAACCTTTTCTTCCTCTGTAGGCAGTCTTTCAATATTATAACCCAGTTGGTCTCCTATCCTCTTAACCGTCTCTTGGGAGATCAACTGATTTATATTTACAAATATGCCCTCGGAGATAAGATTCTGAATCAGTTCTGATGGCTTTATAGAAAGCCTGACTGCTAATTCCTTTAAATTAAAAGGAAATTTAATCTGGATTTTCTTCCTTCCTTTTATCGCTGGTTCTGCCGCTTTAGTTTCTTTATCCAAGACAGCGGTAGCAGCGGGCGCCTCTTTACCTCTCTTTGCCCTAACCGCCTCTTTTGATTTAGGCGGGGCGGCAGCTTTCCTAATCTTGGCAGTCAGCTCTTCTTTAATCAGGCGGGCTACCTCGTCATTCAAAACGCTCATATGGCTCTTCACATCAACCTTCAATGCCCGCAGTTTTGCCAGAAGTTCGGCAGAAGGGATATTCAGTTCTTTGGCTAATTGATGTACTCTAATACTCATATCTTAACACCTATGCTTCTTTACTTTCTTCTGTCTCCTTGGGTTCGTTAGGTTCCCCGCCTTCCTTTTTTTCTTTTATTGCCTTATCTTTCTTTAATTCCGCACGGGCAGCAAAACCTCTATCCTGTTTAAGCAGGACTTTCGCTCCTTCAATAATCTTTGTTGCCGATGCCTTGCCCACGCCTTTTATCTTAACCAGCTCCTCAACCGTTGCATCTGCCAACTTTGTTAAACCCGTAAATCCTGCCCCCTCTAATGCCTGCACTAATTTGGGCCCCACTCCTTTTATATCTCTGAGCGTAATTTTCTTTTCTGCCGCAATCTGAATCTTCGTCCTTATATCGATATCCCAGCCGATTAACTTGCAGGCCAACCTGACATTCTGACCTTTTTTGCCAATCGCCAGAGAGAGCTGGTCATCGCTCACAATCACCTGAATTTTTTCTGCCTGGGCATTGATATTGACCTCCTCCAGTTGTGCAGGCGCAAGGGCAGCCTTGACAAATTCTGCCAAATCAGAATTCCAGCGGATAATGTCGATTTTTTCGCCGTGCAGTTCCTTCACGACATTCTTAACCCTTGAACCCCTCACCCCTACACAGGCGCCTACCGGGTCAACTTTTTCCTCCCCGGACCAGACGGCAATTTTAGTGCGTTCACCTGCCTCGCGGGATATTGCCTTCACCTCCACAATCTTCTCATAAATCTCCGGAACCTCCATCTCAAACAGTCCCCGCACAAATTCGGGATGTGCCCTTGAGAGAATTATCTGCGGTCCGTGGCTCGCCTTACGCACATCCAGACAAAGGGCTTTAATCCTCTCGCCCTGCTTGAACTCCTCGCGATTAGATTGTTCCTGGCGGAATATAACACCTTCGGTTTTACCCAGATCGATAATCAGATTGCCTCTCTCCACGCGATGGACAAGGCCGTTGACAATCTCTCCCTTTTTCGCCTCAAATTCACCCAGGATAACCCCCCGCTCGGCTTCGCGGATTCTCTGGACAATTACCTGCTTTGCGGTTTGGGCAGCAATGCGGCCAAAAGGGGTGGAGTCAACTTCCTTGCCTTCCAGAAAGAATTTGATTTTCCCGGTGGCGGTATCTAAACGCGCAGTAATATCATCTTCCTTCTTCAGGTGCATTGCCTTGCGCGCCGCAGAGACCAGGGCAGATTCTACCGCCTGAACCAGAGTATCGCGCTGGATGCCCTTTTCGCGTTCAATATAATTTAAAGCTGCTATTATTTCGTCGTTCATATTAACCTCGCTCGTATAATATGTGTTATTAGCTTTTGTTAAATGCGGTAAGCAGGATATCGGGTATATATATTCCCCTAATCTCCCGATTCCCTCACTTCCATACCCTAATCACCCGATAATCCAATGTCCGCTTTTAACATGTTACTACCTCGCTTTCTATAAGATATATACCTAAATGATTTGTCTGCCTTTATGAATTGACTCTAACGGTATTTGAGTAATTTTATCGGGGCCAATTTTCAACCTCAGCTTTCCTCCTATAACATCGTTAACCTCGCCTTCATACTCCCATTTCCCCTCCCAGGCCTCTTTCAGGAAAACCCGTATCTTTTTACCCATCGCCCGCACAAAATCCCTCTCGGTAGTAAGGGGCCGGTCGAGCCCCGGAGAGGAAACCTCCAGGACATAACTCTCCATCAGAATATCCGGATGCTGGTCCAGCATCACGCTGATCTCTTGATTCAGGAAAACGCAATCATCCAGACTAATCCCTCCCGATTTCTCGACTAAGAATGTAAGTACAGTCTTACTGCCCTGACGCCGGAAATTCAGTTCTACCAGTTCTACCCTCTGTTGTTCCAGGAAAGGCAAGACCAATTCTTTGATTTTCTCAACGATGTCCTGGTCAAACATAAAAAAAGTGGGTCTTTTAACCCACTTTTAATTCACCCCTTTCTTTAAGAGTAGGATAATTCTACCTCATCTCGCCTGCCTTGTCAAGTCTTTTTTGCATCACCAGATGGGCACAGATTTCTCGTGTCTGAAATTCTAAGCACTAAGAATAATTTTCTTTAAAGCCTCGGGGTCTCTTAAGTCTTTTACCTCCCCTGTACGGCGGATCTTTAATTCAAATAACCCCTTATCCAGAAATTTCTTGCCGATAACCAACCTCAGCGGGATACCCAGGAGGTCGGCGTCTTTAAACTTTATTCCCGGGCTCACCTCACGGTCATCGAGGAACGCGGAGATGCCTTCACCAAGCAATTGTTTATAAATTTTTTCTGCGGCTTCTTTGATTGAAGGCTCAGCAAAATTTGTGGGTAAGAGCAAAATCTCGAAAGGACACAGGGCCTTATTCCAGATGATTCCCTCTTTATCGTGGTTCTGCTCGATAAAGGCGGCGATGATGCGGTTTATCCCGATACCGTAGCAGCCCATAATCATGGGTTTTTCCTTGCCAGCCGCGTCTAAGAAATTTGCCTTTAGAACACCCGAGTATTTTGTCCCTAATTTAAACACATGGCCTACCTCAATGGCCGTCTTGATGGCAATAACTTTCCCGCACCTGGGGCAGGCATCCTGGGGCGTAATATAACGGAAATCTCCGAATCCCTCAACCTTAAAATC
This sequence comes from Candidatus Omnitrophota bacterium, assembly GCA_037442605.1. Classification (GTDB taxonomy): domain Bacteria; phylum Omnitrophota; class Gorgyraeia; order DTHP01; family DTHP01; genus JBBIPY01. Next base: position 1,223 of record JBBIPY010000059.1, on the reverse strand, counting down.
GCGCTCCAGGTTCACGTTGAGCAGATGTCTGTCCTTTTTGTTTGCGCCGGTAACAAAATCAACCATACCTTGCACAGAATAATCCGCTAAAATTCTTATCCCTTTAAGCCCAGCGGGTCCGGAAAATCCCAGGGGTCCGCCGGTTACCTTTTCAATAACCCCTTCATCAGCCAGCATTAAACTTTCCGCTTTCAAAAAACGGGCAATTTTTACCAGATTAAGCTCGTAGTCGCCGCGCACAAGCAGAGCCACCTCTTTTCCGTCGGCAACAATAATTATCGTCTTAACCAATTCCCGAGGAGTAACTTTGAGTAATTTAGAAACCTTCTCTACCGTGGTTATCCCCGGAGTCTCCACCTCTTTAATGGGTTTGAGGTTTGAGGCTGGAGGCTGGAGGCCGGAGGTTTTGCCTGCCTCCGCCTTATCCAGGCTCGCCGCATAACCACAGGACTTACATACCACGATTTCATCCTCTCCGCTTTCCGCCGGAACCATAAATTCGTGCGAGACATTTCCGCCCATCATCCCCGGATCTGCCTCTACCGCAATAAAATTTAAGCCGCATCTTTCAAAGATACGGCAATAGACATCGTACATTATCTTATAACTCTGCTCTAAGCCTTCCCAGTCAATATCAAAACTGTAGGCATCTTTCATAATAAACTCTGCGGTGCGAATGACCCCGAAGCGCGGACGCGGCTCATCGCGGAATTTGGTCTGAATCTGATATAAGGTCTGGGGAAGCTGTTTGTAGGAGCGAACTTCTCCGGCTACAAGATGAGTAATTATCTCTTCATGCGTGGGACCGAAGATCGTCTCTTTCCCGTTTCGGTCAGTATAAGTAACTAAGATATCCTTATTCAGCAACTCATAGCGGCCGGTTTTTTCCCACAATTCCTTAGGATGCATCGCCGGAAGCAAGACTTCCTGGGCGCCGCTGGCATTCATCTCCTCTCGCACAATATTTATAACTTTATTCAACACCCTCCAGCCCAAAGGCAGATAGGAATAGGTCCCGCTGGTAAGTTTGCGAATTAACCCGGCTCTCAGCATCAGCTTATGACTGATTGCCTCCGCTTCTTTCGGCTCCTCTTTTAAGGTGGGGATAAAGGCCTTTGACCAGCGCAACACCTACCTCCTTCAGAAAGTAGCGTTTACCATAAACCGTGTACCGTTTACCGTAAAAGCATAACACAAGATAAAAGCCGAGTCAATTACGAAAA
>JBBIPY010000058.1:0-7998 GCA_037442605.1 Candidatus Omnitrophota bacterium | reverse complement strand
AAGTTTGAGGATGAATTTGCCCTTGACAAACTTGGTAAGTTTGTCAAGGGTGCAATTCGCAGACCCCTTGACATCGGAGATGTCAAGGGTATGATTTATGTCGCTTCGCTCCATAAATCATCTGCGAATTGAAGGAGGGAAGAAATGGGAAAAAAGATTTTAGTGGTTGATGATGAAGCAGATATCCGCGAGATAATTCAGGCGCGGCTTATCTCTAATGGCTACGAGATTATTGCTGCAGAGGATGGTTTTATTGCGCTATCCTTGGCTAAGCGTGAGAAACCTGACCTCATCATCCTGGATATCGTGATGCCGCGGATGGATGGCTATAGTGCATTACGAGAGTTGCGCAAGGATAACGAAACCGCAGATATCCCTGTCTTAATACTCTCGGTGAAAGAAAAAGACAAAATGGAGGACATGTTTTATTTTCAGAATATTTCGGATTATATTGAGAAGCCCTTTGATAGCGAGGAGCTGCTGGAAAAGGTGAAAAGGATATTGCAAGAAAATAAATAATGGCGAAAAAAATCTTAATTATTGACGATGAGGTTGATGTCCTGAAGGTATTGAAGTTCAGATTAGAGAAGTCAGGATACGAGGTGATTACTGCCCTGGATGGAATAAAAGGACTGGAACTGGCAGTCCATGAACATCCGGATCTGGTTATCTTGGATATTATGATGCCCGGAGGAGACGGATATTCGGTCTGCGAGAAATTGAAACGCCTTTCCGCTACCGCTACCCTGCCGGTAGTTTTTCTCTCGGCAAAGACGGAAGATAAAGATGTTAGCAGGGGATATCAAAGCGGTGCACTTTTTTATATTAAAAAACCCTATGACCCCGAGTTTTTGCTGGATATAGTAAAAAAAGCCCTGGAATTTCCCCAGGAATTGGAAGAGAAGAGAGGGGTAAAGAAAATGCTCCTCCTCACGCGGGACTCTCTGTTAAAGAAAACCATACAGGAAAACTTCTCAGATTTATTTGAATCTGTTTTCATAAACAGCGCCGAAGAATTAAAGTTCCTGCCCAGTCCGGATAGCGTGGATGTAATCATCTTGGATCTAGCGATGAAGGAGATTGACTTCAAGAATCTTATACTGGCGTATCGGTCAAGGTTTAAAAAAGAGGCGCTGTTTATCCTAATTATCGAGCCTTATTTGTCCGGGGTTGAAGACATTGCATCTGCGGTCCAATATCGTTACGAATATCTCAGGCGTCCTTTTGAAATCGACAGCCTGAGGCTTTTGCTAAGAGATTCCTTGAAGAGGTAAAATGCAGACGCCATTATATGGAACGCCGTGAGCATAAAGAGTAATCAGTAGTCAGAAATGGTTCAGACCAATCCCTTTACCCCCCAGTCCGGACTGGAGCCTAAGTTTTTTGGTGGTCGGGATAATGCCTTAGGAGAGTTTGGTTCTTTGTTGGAAAGAACCCAGGGAGGCAGCCCCGAACATCTTTTGGTCCTGGGCGAATGGGGTATCGGCAAAACCTCCCTTTTGCGGCAATTTAAGAAACTTGTTCAGACAAAAGGATTCTGGGCCTGTTATTGCGGCATAAATAAGGTTGATATAAAGGAAAGCATTTCTCAGCGTTTGGGTCTGATTATTGAGGAAGTTCTTCTTGGCCTTCCTCTGGATGAAGAGCGTATTTCTTTATTAAGGACTCAATTTAGATTAGGGCAGAAGAATATCTTTTCTCTCCAGGCAGAACTGGCGAAGTTGCTTCTTGCGATCTGGAAAGAACTGAACTCTCCCCTTGCCTTTATTCTTCTGGATGATATACAGAATTTTTTGCCTCGCGTGGAGGTCATTGATATATTACGCGCAACCTTGAGTCGAGAAGATGTTCTAAATGAGACGCGGTTTGTTTTCATCTTGGCTTCCACTACCGAAGGCTGGAATAATTTCCTGGATAAACACGACCCCATCGGCCGTTTCTTTCGTACCAAAATTATACTTGAGCCATTTAGCCCTGAAGATACCCGCAGGTTCATTGAGGGGTCTTTGAAGGAAAACGGAGTAAAATTCGTCTCCGAGGTCAAAGAAAGGCTCTATACCTATACCCAGGGGCATCCCTACGAGCTGCAGCTTCTCTGCAGTCATCTGTTTGATGCCCAGAGAGAAGGGGCGGCGGATTTAGTTTCCTGGGAGGTAGCTTTAAGGAATACCCTGCGGGATCTGGGAAGGGAATATTTTGAGACCTTATACAATAAGGCAAGCGGGAGGGAAAAGGACCTCCTTTTTATTTTAGCCGAGAAAAACCATCCGTTGAGTCTGGCGGATTTGCGCGCGATTATGATTTTAGAAAGAAGGGCGAAGGGTTTTCCCATTGCCAATATCAAAAATTTTATCTACCGACTGCAGGATAAGGGGCTGATAAAAAAAACAGCGGATGGTTCTTATACAGTTTTAGATCCCCTGTTCAGGGAATATGTAATGAGGTTTAAGGGAGAATAAGGGAGTATCGGGAAGGAGCAGGGAGTAAAGGGAGGATGGGGGAGTGGAGGGGAGAGATAGCCAAAGAAAAGCATGCGGGTCTGTCTGTGATAATGTTTTCCATCGGGAATTTCGGGAAGGGGATCTGATAGTTCTTTATGACCTGGCTAAAAATAAACCCTATCTGCAGAAACTTGCCGAGAACGGAAAATTTATGACCCATCGGGGGATAATTGAGCATAGCAATGTGCTTGGTAAGGAGGAAGGGGAAACGGTTTTAACAAATACAGGAAGGGAATTCTTTATTTTCCGGCCCACGCTTAACGAGTTTATTAAAAAGATGGGACGCAAGTCCGCGATAATGCATCCCAAGGACATCGGGACAGCGCTGATGTGGGCGGATATCTATCCGGGATTGAAGGTGGTGGAGGCAGGAAGCGGCTCCGGGGCGCTGCTTCTGGCGCTCGTGCGGGCGGTAGGAGAAAAAGGCGAGGTTATCTCTTACGATGTGCGGGAAGACCTGCAGGAGGTTGCCCGCAAGAATATCAGCCGTTTCTTAGGAGAAGTCCCCAATATTAGTTTTAAGATTAAGGATATCTACGCCGGGATTGATGAGCAGGATGTGGATAGGGTAATCTTAGACCTGCCCACTCCCTGGGAGGCAATAAACACCTTAAAGAAATCTTTGCGTCCGGGAGGCATTGTTTTGGCGTACCTGCCGACCATTATACAATCGGAGAAATTTGTGAAAGCCCTTGAGTCTGAGGGAAGTTTTTGCCTTATTGAAACGATGGAATTGTTTCTGCGTCCCTGGAATATCGAAGGTCTTTCTGTTAGACCGCAACACCGTATGATTGGACACACCGGATTTATTACCGTAGCAAGGAAGATAAAGAGGTAAATATCTAAAATATAAGACTATCAAGGCATATAAGGCAAACAGGGCTATAAAGTGAAGAGGGCAAAAGGGCTAACAAGGCTAGAAGGACTATGAATGGGAATCCCTGATAGCCTTGGATGCCTTTAGTAGCCTTATAAACCATAAAGAGTGCATTCGCTATTTGTCATTGTGAATTTAACATTTTAGGATGAAAGATGGGGGATGCCATTTTCTCTTCAAAAAAGATTCTAGTCTATCAACTGGTTAAATGGAGTTTAGTTTTTCTCCTGACCTGGCTCTATTTTATCAGTTTCCGCTGGAATATCTATTTTGCCGTTCCTATGCTCCTGCTTTTTGCCTATTGCGCGGCCGGAATCGTCACCTTGATTATACATTTCTTTGCCTATACATTTACTGCTCCACTTCTGCTCAAGGAGGACCGGGGTATCGTTGGTAAGGAAATTCCTTCCCAACTGAAAATTGTTTTCTTCAGGCCTATCTTTGCCAAGACGACTGCCGAAATGAATACCCTTCTGGTCAATATGCGCAAAGACATCCTGAATACCCTCGGAGATAACCGCACTAATTTCAAATTTATCGTGATTGACAATACCCGCGACCTCGGCGTGCGGGAGTGGACGCGCAAAGAGATTGATAAACTTCAGAAAGAGTTCAACAGGGAGACGGTTTTCTATTTTCACCGCAACCACGCCTGCGATTTCTTTAAAAAGGTGGGCATTTTACACGATGCGATTATGCTGCTCTATGAAGGCAAAACCCGGCCCTATAATTATCAGGATAAACGCTGGCAGCCCTGGGCGAAAGGAACGCGCAACCCGAGCCTTCCCATCTGGGACGAGATACTGGGAGAGGTCAAGGCGCTGGGTTTGGAGGCAGATGCTGAGGATATCGTTGGCGGCAAGGAGGATATAAAGGTAAATAAAAATAGCCGCATTGCCGTATCCATTGTCTCGGATGCGGACAATTACTGGAATAAGGGACAGGCGAGGAAATTGGTAGCCAAGATAATGCATCCGGAAAATAAAGATTTTATCATCTGGCAGCCGTCCATAGAAATTACCAATCCCAATGAAGACAGATTTATCCAGTTATGTTCCTGGGCAAGAAGGATGTATGAGTTTGACCCGGTAGCAAAATGGAGGCTTTTTACCTTCAGCCCTTTTTACGGCAAAGGGGCGATGCAGATAGAGGGGTATGTGCGCGAGATAATTAAGTCTGAATGGCTGCATCCCGGAAAAGCCGCCAGCCATGACTTCCAGGAAGCGCTCAAGGCCTGGACGGTCCTCTGCGAGGATGTCTATATATATGAGAAGAGTTTTTCCAATAAACTTTCCGAGTTGATGCGGGTGGTGCAGTGGGACTGGGGAGACCTGGAGACGGTAAGGCGATTTTTATTCAAGAAGTTTGAGCCGGGAAGAAAAACCCATCTGTTTGTGCTTCTGCGCCGCTTAATCGGGGTGCCTGTTTATGAGCTTTGGCTTTTTGGTTCTATCCTTGCCTGGGAGCTGGCACGCCGGAATATTGCTCAGTGGGCAGTTTTAGATAAGCCGCATATACTTATCCCTCTCTTTGTGGGCATTCCTTTGGTCAGTATTATCATTCCCAAATTTGTTGCTCCCTGGGTAGTGAGGAAGAAAGGAAAATTATACCAGGACCCTGTAGTAGTAATTGACAAATCCTGGACAAGGATTATCAAAGAGGGGGTAATTGAGACCTTTATCTCCAATCTTATCCATAAATTAGACCTGGTCTACCGGCCTCCGGCGCAGGTAAAGAATTTCCTCGCCCAGACCAGAAACAGGCCCTTTGTCTGGAAGACCGGGGCAATGGGAGAGCTGGAAACCGCCAAGATAAAGTTATTCGGTTTCTACCGCGCCTTGTCGCTTTCGACGATAATCGGAGCGCTTTTGTTATTGGGTTGCCTGGCAGGTTTATTTTCGGGACTGGTTTGTTTTGTGCTTTCGGTTTATATCGCCTCTTTTCTTTTCGGACCATTGGCAATTTATTTAACTACAAAACCGGTTAAGGCGAAAGGAGCAGAATGAATACAAATGCCATAAAGTTAAGATTTTCTTCTTGGGTAAATCTGGAGGTAATTAAATCGCCCGCCTTAAGCAAGGCGCTGGGTATTTCCATCTTTATTATCCTCACGAGTCTGGGCGCATTTGTCTATATCCCACTTCCCTTTACCCCCGTTCCCATAACCCTGCAGACTTTCTTTGTGATTTTATCGGGTGCGTTTATGGGACCTTGGGCAGGCTCTGCCAGCCAGGCAGGTTATCTTACCCTGGGAGCGCTGGGATTACCTATATTCTCCGGCGGCAGGGGAGGGATAATACACCTTTTAGGACCCACCGGAGGCTACATCTGGGGTTTTATTCTTGCCTCTTGGATGGTGGGAGAGTTGACTGCCGGTAAAAAAAGAAATATCTTTGCTCTTTACGGGATATTTCTTCTGGGGATATCGGCGGTTTATTTCTGCGGGGTTATGCAGCTATCTTTGTTTACCCGCGAGAATCTTTGGCTTGCCTTTAAGTTGGGTGTCCTGCCTTTTATCCTGCCGGATATTTTTAAGGCGTTTTTTGCCGTGCTCGTCTTCGCTAAAGTAAAAAAATAGGCTTCCGGAAGGATAGTTTGTTTCTGGGCAAAGAAAGAAAGTTAAATATTTTAGCGGGAGGGGGGCTTGTCTAATTCTCCCAGATAGCCCCACTGCCAGCATTCTATGCCGATGGCGCGCAGGTGCTCTACTGTTCCCGGCTGATAGGTAACCATCCAGTCGCGGGCTACGCCGTCTTTTACCTCTCCCGCCATGGTGGTATAGGGCTTTTCCAGCAGTTCCTTTAATTTGGGGTCAGTAACCTCAATAATCAATTTTCCCGCCTTTAATTCCGCGCTGCCTACGAATGCGCCCTTTGCCGCTTTTTCCCGGTCAATAAGGTAAAAATTTACCTTCATTTCCTCTTTCTCCGCTTCGGGTGGTTCTTTGATTGCAGCCGCAGGAGCATCTTTTTCCGGGGCAGCGGGGATTTCGCTGCCTTTTTTTGATAAGATAATAACGGCCAGACTAATTATCGCTAAGACCGCAATTAAGACAAAATTTGTTTTTTTCATTAAATCTTTCCTTTTCGTCTTTATTATAAAATATTTCTATTCTTTTGGCCACGCAGGCACGGGTAACACACGAGAATTGTTTTTATGCATACCATCCTGTTTTGCTAATCAGGCCAAGGATATACTGGTTTTTTATCGCCGACTTGCAAACCCTTTAGATGTTCTAAAATTTCTTTATACTTTGGATGATCCGGCGGATATTCAAGATACCCTTCCCCTACTATATTACCTGTTTCGTCTTCTGCTCGAAGACGCAATATAATTACTTTATCCTCGCGCATGGTGGCTTCTCCGATGCTTAGGGGTTGCCCTTTGACATTTGTTTCTTAAGCGACTTATTTTCTATCGCTCAAAGGATGCCGGCGGGGTATAATTAGCCCTGCCGCGAAAGCCCTCGCCGACTATCAAATCAGCTATGGCCAACAACTCCCCGGTTCCCTTAATTGGCCTTTGCCCTCGAGGATTTATCTGCGGTTGGCCCGGGATTAAAGGAATGCCTCCGGGAGAAGGCGGTGGAACAGGGGAGGTGATACCTTCCCGGTCAAATTTTATCTCAAGCTTCCCGGACGGCATATACAAACCAAAACCCTTCCCCCGTACATTAATAGTCAAAGTTAGGTTAAGATATATATAGGATAATCTTACGTTTTCTGGGATAGAAGGTATATCGGCCGTGACCGCCGGCAAATCCGTTTCCCCGCCAGCTAATTCTATTCTTCCCTCACCCAGGTCCTTTATAAATTTGCTGATTGCTAAGAGGCTTTGCTTGTCTTCTCCAAAACTGGGCATAATTGTCTCTAAAAATTTCAGGATACCTGCCGCGGTTATCTCCGTCGCCGGCGCATTTTTTTCTTCCTGCGGAGAGACGGGTAGTCTATCTCCGATGGAAAATAGAGGATTACCCCTAACTGGGCTGGCTACCAGGCCTAACACTAAAACCGATACCGCCAATATCATCCTTAACTGCATCTTACACCTCCTTTACTGTTTTGGCTTCATCTATTCAGATAATTCCTTACCCCTTTAAAATAACCCTGTTTTCCGTCATCTCTAAAACCGCGGCAGACCGTCTCGGTCGACGCTTCTAATATTTACCCTTGTGCCAGGGGGATAGTTAAATACATATACCCGGGGTGGGTCCCCTTCCAGGCGAAAGGCATCTATGACTATGCTTAATTTCTTCCAGAATGTATCCGAGCGCGGAGGTTGGAGGTAATAAAAACTGGTTGAATTTTCTACATAATAAGCAAATAGCTCAACGAATTCTTTTTTCCAGTTTTTTCGTGCGCCTTGGCTAGCCCGCTTATCGAAATCCAGATCGCTGTATGAGGCGTCGTGTAATGCAATAAAGCGCTCTAATTGAAGGTAGGCATAGGTGGCTATAAGTAATTTATCTGTTGGTTTTTTCATGGCATCCTTAGGGTATGCTTTAACATCATCTATTAGCCGGCGATATTCTTTTTTAAAAAATTCTATTAGCCGGCGATATTCTTTTTTCCAATCTGTGCCGGGCGCCTCTACCCCATGCAGTTTAATAAAAGTCTCTAG
>JBBIPY010000057.1:0-8174 GCA_037442605.1 Candidatus Omnitrophota bacterium | reverse complement strand
GCGCACCTATTATTTTATACGTTAAGTCCTTATATAGCCCGTCTGCGATCATCTGCGTTTTTTAATCTGCGATCATCTGCGTCTAATATGCAACCGTTATTTTGCGGACAAGATATCATATTGTGCTGGGGATTTTGGGCATATAGGTAACAACGTCCAATTCCCTGCTGACAGAAATCTCTTTCCATCTTACAGTAAGGGTCACCTCCACAATATCCAGCTGTTCATTCTGCTCGTTATACATATGACTTATATTGATCTCCCAGTCAAATCTCTCATCTTCAGGGAATTTTCCGTTTCTTCTGCCTTCGGGCCATTCGTTGAGATTGATGCCTCCGGATGTTTCTAATTCGCAGATTTTCTTTTCTAAAAGCAGACTGGCATGGGTGTAATTCTTGGAGGTGCGCAGCGCATTTATCTTCGCGCTGAAGGCGTTGAGCACCCAGGTCAGGCCAAAAGCCAGGATAACCACCGAAATCAGGGTTTCAACCAGGATATAGCCGGCTCTATTTTTCAGGATATTCAATGAAAACACGGCCAATGCCTCCTTCTTGAGCGAAGATTTTTGCTTTTTGGAACTCATTGTAAACAACTATCTCCGGTCCTCTGATTGCGCTGCTGGGATAAAATATCAGCACCGGGGGTTCTTTGCCCGACGGCGGGGAGATTTCTACTCTTATTGAATCAGGGACAAACAAACGGTAGCGCTCTTCTAAGCGTATTCTTTTATCCCCGGGAGAGGCGGGGTCGTCTTTTTCTAAAGAGAAATTCCTTCCTTCCGCCTGGTCAGCTCTATAGCCGAGATAAATATTTTCTCCTCCGGCAACTGCCCGGGACTGGGCGTAACGCATCAGGGCGGAAATCCTTTTAGAAAAATTAACCACTTCTAATTTAGCAAATGCGGGGCGTAAGCGGGGTGCGGCCAGGGCAATCATTGCCGCCACCAGCACAATTACCAGCATCAGCTCCACGAAAGTAAAACCGCTAAAGCGCAAAACATCCGCAAAACCGCAAAAGATTTTTTCTGAATTTCTGTCTCTCTGTCTTACGGCATTCAGGAATTTCCGCGGCATGAACATAGTTTTAGAGTTATTATAGAGCCTCTCCTTCATCTCTCTTCCAGCTGGCTATATCGTCTCCTTCCCCGCTATTATCCATGCCATCGGGACCGCATGACCAGAGCCGATATGTCCCGTCTGATTGCTTTTCGTATTTGTAGGGATTACCCCAGGGGTCATTTGGCAGAGGCGGACAATTTTTCAAATATGGACCGCCTTTCCAGCGCTGGGCCCTCTTGGGATCCGCAGGCGCGGTGCAGAGGTCAGCGAGTTTATCGGGAAAAGAACCCACGTCCATCTCATAGAGGTCTAAAGCCAGCGCTATGCTACCGCTAACATCGGCTTTAGCCGCGGTCTTACGCGCCTCTTCCGAACGGCCAACTAAACGGGGCACAACCATCCCCACCAAAATCCCGATAATAATTACCACCAGCATCAGCTCCACCAACGTAAATCCCCGTCTCATCAGACACCTCCTTCAATGAGCAGATAACTTACGGAGCGAAGCGACGTAAGTTATAGGCATTGACATCAGAGATGTCAATGCCGTCTGCGAATTGAACCCCCACACCAATTGCGTAATAACGGCGTTCTATTGCAATTGGTGTGGGGGTAAATTCGGACTTACCTGTTTTACCTACAGGTAGATAAGTTATGTCGCTCACTTCCAAAATTATGGCTCCATAACTTATGTCCTCATTTACCACGCCACCAGATTTATCTGAAATATCGGCAGAAGCATGGAAATCACAATAAAACCCACGATGGAGCCCATTGCCAGAATCATTATCGGCTCAATTAAGGAAGTTATCACCTTAACCATGCGCTCCACCTCGCGCTCGTATGACTCGGAGACCTTCAACAGAGAGCGCTCCAATACCCCTCCCTCTTCGCCCACGGCAATCATATTGGCTACCAGAGGGGGGAAATACGGACTTTTGGCAATGGTCTTGGAGAGGCTTGAGCCATCACGGACTTCATTGAACATCCTTTCCACTTCTTTCTGTATCAGGGCATTATTAACCACCGGAACCACTGTATCTAAAGAGACCAGCATGGGAACACCGTTTCCCAGAAGCGTGGAGAGCGTCCTGCCGAAGCGGGCGATCTCCGATTTCTTCATCAGTTCGCCGAAGAGGGGGAGTTTCAATTTTAACTGGTCGAAGAAAAGTTTTCCCTCCTTTGTCTTGGCGCGCCTGTCTATCCCAAAAAAAATAAGCACAAATACCGCCAGGATAAGCCACCAGAAATGCTGCAGGAAACTGCTTATATTTATGAGAATCAGGGTGGGCAGAGGCAGGCTCTGACCCAGACCCTTAAACATCGCCACCAGTCGCGGGATAACAAAACTCATCAGGATAAAAATGGTCGCCAGGCCTACGGCGAGCATAAGCAAAGGATAGGCGAGGGCGGCGCGCACCTTGGCATACATTTCCTGTTCCCTTTCCAGATAGTCGGCAAGACCGGCCAGGACCCTTTCCAGCATCCCGCCTACCTCTCCGGCGCGCACCAGCGCTACATAGAGCCGGGAAAAGACCCCGGGGAATCTCGTCAGGGTTTCGGAAAACCTCCTGCCTTCTTTTATCTCGGTGGCAAGGGTGGAGACAATCTGGCGCATAGGAAAATTTTCCGTCTGCTCCTCAATGAGATGCAAGGCCTTAAACAGCGTGATGCCTGAGTCCAGGAGGTCGGATAACTGGCGGGTGAAGATAGTCAGGTCGTTCCTGCGAATCCTTGCCTCGCCGATAAACGCAAAGGCCTTTTCCTGGGCGGGGGTTTCTTCCCGGATACTGACCGGAAAATACCCCATTGCCTGGAGCCGGTCCAACACCTGCTCGCGGCTTTCCGCCTCCATTGCCCCTTCAATAACCCTCTCCGGTCCCTCTTTGGCCTTATAAACAAATTTCGCCATATCTGCCCCTACATCTATCTGTACTCATCGGTGCTTTAATTCGTGGCAATTCGAATAAAATTCGTGGTAATTTGTGTTCAAAAATCTGTATCCGTCCATTCACCTCACCTTCCACAACAGCAAAAACAGACCGAAGAAAAACACGGCCGTCGCCAGCTTAATTTTCGCCAGGTGGCGCCGGGCAAACTTACTGAACCGCTCGGAAGTAAGACCGCAGATAGCCAAGATAAATATTACTACCAAAGGAACGACAAACATCAAGTTATAAATGAAAAGATAAAATACCGCTTTCATTCTCAATGCCGGCACCTTAGTTATGAACGTTATCGTGGGCAGATAGACCTGGCCGGTGCAGACTGATTCCAGGATAGAGACGAAAAAGCCGATTACCAAACTCAGGAAAATAAGTCTTAAGGTACTTGCGGATTCCTGCTTATCTTCCCCTTCCTTTCTATAGCCTTTGCCGATGATTGACTGAATTTTCCATTTTATTGCCGCGGGCAGTTTTAATTTTATGTCCTCGATTTTTTGCGTTTTCCTGAAACGCAAAAAATCATAAAAATTAATAGCTCCCAGTAAGATGACCAGGATGCCTACCAGCCAATAGAATATCTCCGCAAACGTGCTGTAAATCTTGAGTTTCAGAATAAATTTGTAGGCGCCCAGCCCGAGCAAAAAGTAGGTGAGGAAAACGGCAATTATAAAAAACGTCCCTACATACAGAACTTCGCGTTTTTTATAGCCGGCAAAACTCAAAAAGGAAAGGAAAAATACCAGCGTGGTAAAGGCGCAAGGGTTAACTCCGTCAATCAGCCCCGCCCATAAAACCGTTCCCAGAGTAAAGGTCTTAAATAGACCAATAATCCTGGCGGGGATAATCTCTTCTTTGGCAGCCTCTACCTTAACAAGGGGTAAATCTCTTCTCCCCTCTCCCAGAGCTTGAAGCAGAATGTTTTCCAGATTATTTTGTATCTGGTTTAAGCCAATCAATACATTATCGCCCACGAATATCTTGGGAATAGAACCCTGTTCCAGAATCCCGTATTTCTCCTCCAGTTCCATGAGATAATTAAAATTATCGGGCTGGTCGATATCGTAATACACCACCTCAAGCAAACCTTTGTATTTTTCAATAATAAGAGGAAGAAATTCTTCCTTAACCTTATGGCAGGCATGACACTTAGGAGAAGTAAAAGCAACTATCTTGAGTAATCCCCCTTGAGGGATTACGGATTCCACTAATCTACCCTTCTGGTTAAATGGATGAAGATTAGATAACTGTTTGAGGTTAGTGACGAGAAATTTATTCTGCCAGAGAAATGTCGGGGCGGCGGAGATATCCAAATCTTTTGCTAAACGATAACCCTGCGTTAAAAGCGCATCTGCCTCACCCATCTTTTCCTTTATCCGGTCATATTCAATTCCTAATTTTCTGAGAACCTTTCTATAAGGATTATCTTCCCGGAGCAAGAGATAATCAAAGAATTTATCCGGCCAGTATTTCTGGATGATAATCCGGCGCCTGTCCTCGTTTAATTCCCTGAGACCGCGCAGAGAACTTAATCGGCCATGCTTTAGAGTCACAAGGTAATGTATTCTCAGGTCAATGCCTAAGTTATGCGCCCTCACATAATTAATTAGCCGGCGTTCGGCATGGATACTATAAGGACATAAACTCATACTGAATAAATCAAGATGCCGGGGTATTAGCCTGCGTCTATAAAACTCTACGGTTACTATTCTCTCCAGCGATTGCCGGGCAATATATTTCTCTTTACCCTCCGTTACAAGCCTGAATTTCTTTTCTAAGATCTCGGAATCGGAAGATGATATTGAGGCATCAAATACAACTGCAGGGATGAATTCCAATCTCAGGCGAGATAAGATAGAGCGTGCTTCTTTTGTCTCGAAATCGAGGATTTTTATATCTAACTCTAGGGTAGAATATCCTAACCAGTCTTTTAAATGATTAATCTGGGGCTCGTCAAGGCGTGCAATAACTGTAGCGGGTATTGCTGCTTCGATAAGGGAATTAAAACTAATGAACAGGATAAAGATAATAGCGCTGACGATTCTCTTCATCGGCTTATTCCCATTATACCACAAAATTAGAAAGATATATCTGCAATTATCTGGAAAGTAACGAAACCCCCAGACAGATTAGAATTACCCCTGCCCAGTGCCAGAGGCCTATGTTTTCTTTAAAGATTAGCCAGGAGAAAAAAACAATCAGGACATAACCTATGCTGAGCATCGGATAGGCATAGCTCAAATTTACCCGCGAAAGGACAATCAGCCAGATGAGACTGCTGAGGGCGTAAAATCCGAATCCGGAGATTACGAAGGGGCTTCTTAGAGCGTACAGAAACAGCTCAGAAAAGTTGCCCCCAAAACCCCGCATCCCCTGTTTTAAACAGAGCTGCCCAATAACCCCTAAACTTACGGAAATCAGAATCAGATAAAAAGGCCGCATCTCTTCCTCCATTTTTAAAAGTAGCGAGTAGCAAGTAGAGAGTAGCGAGAGAAACTATTTCCATTTTTGTATCAAAGATTCAAGCATCGCCCTAATCTCATTCAATACTGCTACACGCTTAATTATTATTTCTTTCGTTAATACGCTACTTAATCTTTTATATCTTCCTCTTGCTTCTCCAACCGAACCTTTAGATATCCTAAAGAAATTCTTTATCTCGTTACCCGATTTTCTCTCATATCCTTCTTCCATATTCGAACAGATAGAATCCAAGCTTCTTAATTGATTTTCCAATAACGTCCTGCCAACTAAACTTTGCCTTAAAATAGGCAAGTCTTCTTCTATAAAATCTTCGAACAGCCTAACAGCTTTCTGGTAAACCTCGAAATCTTCTATGTTCTTTATAGGCTTTCTTTCCATCTCGCTACTTGCTACTCTCTACTCGCTACTTAATGTGAGATACTACTAGTGTTTCAGCCTCCATCCCAACTTAACCAGTTCCTTAAAGAAACGCAGGATTACCTTTATGTTTGCCCCGGTCTGTTTTCCGAAAACCCGCGGGTAATGCTGGACACCTGCCTCTTTTATCTTAAATCCTCTCCTTTTGATTTTAACCAATAGTTCGGTGCTGATTAAGGCCCCTCTTGATGTCAGCCCCATATCTTTTATTGCCCGGCGCTTGAATAATTTGAAACCGCAATCAATATCCCTGATTCCCAGACCGAATAGAATGTTTGCCAGGCGATTAAACAGCCAGGCATTCACTTTGCGATGCAGGGGGTCTTTGCGCTTAATCCGATAGCCGACCACCGCATCAAATTTATCAAGAAAAGGAAGAAGATTTTTTAGCTCCCTGATATCAAACTGATTATCCCCGTCCATAAAGAAAACTAAATCTTTAGAGGCATTTCTGAAACCTGAGGTCAAAGCGGAGCCATATCCTAAATTTGTGGGATGATGAATCGCTTTGATATTAGAAAACCTCCCGGCTAATTTATCGGCAATTTCACCGGTTCTATCTTTACTGCCATCATTAACAACAATAATCTCATAATCCGAGGCAATCTCTTTTAGAAACTCCTGCGCAGACAAAACCGCCTTTTCAATATTCGCCTCTTCGTTGTAACAAGGCAAGAATAACGATATGCTTTTTGTAGACATAGCCTAAACACATCATTTAGTTATTACTAATTTAAATTTCTTGAAATCCTTAACTAATAAATGCCGATTATACAGGTAAACCATCTCGCTATCACGTAGTAGATAAAGACGCCTTTTCTTTAACGGAGTACTCCTTAAGTCGCAGAATCTAAATCTGTCAAATCTTTTCATTGCTCTGAAAGCAGCGCGTTCGTCATAATAATATTTTTTTATTTTCTGAAATCTGTGGGGGTCGTATTTACTGTAAAAAAGCAGAAGGATGTATGGCTGATTTATGGAAGACGTAATGTATATATCTTTGCTGATATTCTCTGTGATGAATTCCGCCGCAGGTTTGAAATCGGCTTCAAAGATATCATGCATCATTATAACATAGGAAGTGAAATAAAAATGAACAAAAGATGTAAACAGTCCTAAATATGCGCCGAACAATACACAGGACACTATTTTCTTGAATTTGAGCCTTGAGATCAGTTCGTGAATTCCACAAGCGGTAAAGAAAATCATCGGCAAATAAATCAAATTTGTGCGATTGATATTAATTGAAAATATAAAAAACAGCGAAAATGCGGCTAAAAACCAGAGCAAGAAAATATTACCAAGCTCATTCCTTCGGAATCTAATTACATTTAAATAGAACCCGTATAGAAAGAATGGTGTGCTTAAGTGATAGATAACTCCCCACTTAGGAATAGCATTCCAAGGTAATCCGTCTCTCTGAAGAAGTAAGACCATCAAGTTATTTAGAATTTCTCTTAATGTGGAATAGCTGAAATAATTCTTACCCAAAAGCATAAGCATTGATGACCGCGGAGAGGTCAAGGTTGGAATACCCAGAGGAATAAATCTGGATATTTTATCAATGTTTATTCCGAAGTTATTCTTAAAGATGAACAAACCCAGCGGAAAAGCGAATAAAAAGAATAAAATAGAAGCAAAAATCCAGCAGAGCCTATTTCTGGATATCTCGTTAAAATAAAAGAAAAATATGCTGGTCAAAAATAAAAACACGCACAATATCGCCGGTGTGTAACTATAAAGAGAAAGAGCAAAGAATAAAAACGCCAAAAACAGAAGTTTCTTTTGCTTGAATCCCAAAACCAAGAAATAGACAGCCAAAAGAAAAATAGGTGGCAATAGATTGGATTCAAGTCCCCATCGTGACATCATAATATGCCAGGGAGACATAGACAAAAGAAAAACTGATATTAAAGCAACTTTTGGATTTACTGCTTTTTTTATGAGAAAATAAAAAATGAATAGTGCCAAAACTCCAAATAACAGATTGACTATACGTGCAGAAAAAACATTTAAGCCAAACAACTTAATAAACGGAATGGATAGATAAGAATAGAGCACATTCTGTCCGCTACCCCAGGATTTAAAATGCACAGGTAAAAATAATCCTTCGCGGTCTCGGCATGTTTTCAATAGGGAATAAGCCTCATAGGCAGATGAAGCCTCGTCTTGGTTAAGGCCAGGAGGCACATTGGGATAAGACCACAATCTTACCAGAATACCTAAAAAAAGAATTATAATCAAAACACCATTGTTTATGATAATATTAGGT
>JBBIPY010000056.1:0-8313 GCA_037442605.1 Candidatus Omnitrophota bacterium | reverse complement strand
TCGCTATATTATACTTTTTGCTTGACAAGGTTAGCCTTTTCATAGATGGTAATTCAACCCGCCTTTGGCGAGGCAGGTAAAAATTCGTGGTAATTTGTGTCAACAATATTTTTTCGCAGCTCTCTGTGTAATTTATTTAATCAAGTCTTGACCGCCCATATAAGGACGCAAGACCTCAGGAATAGCTATGAAGCCGTCTTTATTCTGATAATTCTCTAAAAGCGCAATAACCGTACGGGCAAATGCCACCCCTGAGCCATTTAAGGTATGGACAAAGGATAACTTTTTGGTTCTGGAATCGCGAAAACGGATATTCGCGCGTCGGGCCTGAAAATCCTCAAAATTACTGCAGCTGGATACCTCTAAATTCACCCCTATCCCCGGCGCCCAGGCCTCTAAATCATAGCATTTTGTTCCGGCAAAACTCAGGTCTCCGGTAGAAAGTAAAACCACGCGGTAAGGCAGTCCTAATGACTGCAAAACCTCCTCGGCATCTTTAACCAGGAGTTCGTGTTCTTTATAAGACTCTTCGGGTTTTGTAAACTTTACTAATTCAACTTTATCAAACTGATGCACCCGGATTAATCCTCTGGTATCTTTTCCATAAGAACCCGCCTCCCGACGAAAACATGGCGTATAAGCGGTATAACATATCGGCAGGTCTTCTTCGTTAAGAACCTCATCCCGATAAAGGTTGGTTACGGGGACTTCCGCGGTAGGTATCAGGAATAAATCATCGTCTTTTAAGCGGTACATATCCGCCTCCAACTTCGGAAGCTGACCCGTGGCAGTCATGCTTGAACGGTTCACCAGCGCCGGTGGCCAGATTTCCTTATAACCGTGTTTTTGGGTATGGAGGTCTAACATAAAATTAATCAACGCCCGTTGTAATCTTGCGCCGTCCCCTTTAAACAAGGCAAAGTTTGAGCCCGTCAATTTTGCCGCCCGCGGAAAGTCAATTATATCCAGGTGTTCACCGAGCTCTAAATGGGTACGGGGAGTAAAATCAAATTCCCTCTGTTTGCCCCAGGAACGCACAACCTTATTATATGAGGCGTCCGGGCCTATGGGAACGGATTCGTGAGGGATGTTGGGAACATTCATAACTAAAATATCCGCTTCCTCCTCAATATCCGACAAATCCTCCTCAAGTTTTTTTATTTTTTCGGCAACTATCCTGGACTGGGCAATTTTTTCCTTCGCGTCTTTCCTGGCTGCCAGCAGCTTGCTCACTTCATCGGAGAGCGCATTTCTTTTATGACGCAATTCATCGAGTTCCTGCAGAATTTTTCTGCGCTCGGCATCGAGTTTAAGCAGACTATCCAGATCAACCTTTACCCCCCGGTTCTTAATTGCCGTTCTGACTCTATCAGGACTTTCCCGAATAAACTTTAAATCTAACATAATCTTCTCCTTTTATAGCAAATAACTCAATATCCACCGCTTCAACCTACGAGGTTGAATTAGGGGTTGAATTATGTCAGCTACTTCTGTCAACCTCGTAGGTTGGTAAGATTGCTTATCCTTTTATTACTCCTAATGGTCGCATCCGGCAGACGATTTTGGAAATCCCTGCTCCCGCGACTACCTTTACCACATCATTTACATCTTTATATGCCTCGGGGATTTCCTCTGCCAGCGTGCCGCGGCTGGAAGCCATTACCACCACTCCTTTCTCTTCCAGTTCCCGGGAAATATTTCTTCCTGAACAGAACTTTATTGCCTGTGTGCGCGACATCAGGCGCCCGGCCCCATGGCAGGTCGAATAGAAAGTCTCCTCTGCCTTGGCTGTTCCCACCAGAAGAAATGAATTTCTTCCCATATCTCCCGGAATGACTACAGGCTGGCCAGTGTCTTTATAGCGGGCAGGCAACTCCGGATGCGCGGGCCCGAAGGCGCGGGTTGCTCCTTTGCGATGGACGCAGAGGGTCTTTTCTCTGCCATCAATATTATATTTCTCAAATTTGGCGATATTGTGCGCCACATCGTAAATCAGAAACATCCCCAAAGACTCCCAACTCTTATTGAATACGCGCTCAAAGACAAGCCGGGTCAGATGCATCAGGCACTGCCGGTTTGCCCAGGCATAATTTGCCGCACAGCGCATTGCGGAAATATATGCCCTGGCCTCGGGAGATTCTATCGGCGCGCAGGCGAGCTGACGGTCAGGAAGACTGATATTATATTTACGTACGGCTTTCCCCATTATTTCCAGATAATCATCGCAGACCTGATAACCTAAACCCCGCGAACCGGAGTGAATCATCAAGGTAATCTGTCCCTCTCTCAGGCAGAATCTATCGGCAAGAGTGCGGTCGTATATCCTTTCTACCTCCTGAATCTCCAGAAAGTGATTGCCCGAGCCAAGGGTTCCGGACTGCTTTTTGCCCCGTTCGTATGCCCGTTCAGAAACATCTTCGGGATTCGCCCCTTCAATACATCCGCCCTCCTCGGTACATTCGAGGTCCTCTTTTATGCCGTAACCCTTCTCCACCGCCCAGCGCGAGCCCTTGACTAAAAGCGTGCGCTCCTCCTGGACAGAAATTCTTATATCGCCGGTCGAACCCACTCCGGCGGGAATGGCATGGAATAAAGAAGTGGTTAATTCTTTTATCTTTGTCTTGACTTCATCAATAAATAAATTCGTCCTGACCAGCCGCACTCCACAATTAGAAACGACAAAATTATTGGCAATAAAGTTATGATGGGAATGCTCCACTGTAAAATCGTAAACATAATCGCTATATTCAAATTCTTCTTTAGAGACGATTTCATCCCAAACAGCCCCGGAATTCCCCAGCCCTCGGGTATGAGCTTCCAGAAATTCTATAAAACCCATAGTATTAAATGGTACACGCGGTGATGTCTTACGGCCTCCATAAATAGATCTTTCTATAAACCGCAAGTTTACCGCCTCAGTTCCTATTTCCTGATAAATGTGCCTCGCTCCCTTATCTGTAGCCCTATGGAGTTCCCTGGCACGAAGGGCAATTTCCCGACGCTCACGGCAGACGTTTTCTTTGAACTTTAGGTATTGAGTGGCTACATTGGCTAAGAAACTGCGCCGGGCATTGTATTCAAAGCCAACTTTGCTGTATACATTAATCATGCTTTCAGGAGTATTTGCCAACATCAAGCGTAGCCGATAAGAAATATCATTCTTAGCATTAATATATTCCACGCGCTGGCTAATCTTTTTTGCCTTAACCCCAAATTCTCTCAGCAATTTTGTCAGGCCATTCAGGAAAATAACTCCGTTCTCTACAAAGTCCTCTTTTTTATTCATCGAGATGACCGGCGCATAGAAATTATAGTCATGTCCGGTAAGTGTTTTGGGACTCGATAGCTCTGCACCCAGGAAACCTGCTAAGAATAACCTTTTCTGCCATATGGGAGCTTGCCAAAGCCAGGTAGGAATATCGTAATTTTGAGCTGCTTTATTACCCAAAGGAATTCCCAAGGCAACTAATAGCGCAGCAAAACTACTCGAATCAACCTTGCAGGAAGTCTCAATATTGCTGAACTCATAAAAGGCATAATTAGTTTTGATTTTATGCTGTCTATTCCGAGAATAAACTTTTGAACAGCCAAAACCAATGGTTCTGATATCTTCGCCAATCTTTTCCAAATCCTCTTCCTTGCCATAAAACCAGGTAATGCCTTTGCCCCTTTTCTTATTAAAATATACTGTGCCGTCTCCAAAGATATAGCCCATAATCTTTAATAGATATGGCAGTTGCCAGGAATTGTATCTCAGTGGTATTAAATCAAACTTCTTTAGCCATTTAATAATTTGCTCTAATCCATGCCCGCGAGAATCCTTACCTAATTTAAGAAGAACATCCTTTATATCATCTTCATTTATAATAACTTTAGAACTTGGCTCTTCGTAAAAAACGCCTTGGAATGGATAAACTCCTACAAGATCACCTTCTTTTAAATTACAAATGGGTTTCATCCCCAGAGGCGTCCAGAAAGGATGGTCTTCGGTGGCAATAATTTCTCTGCCTGAATAGGTCTTAAGTTTAAATACGCGATTACGAGGGCGGATTTTTATATATTGGGATATTTTTGTCCGCGTAAAATAATTTTCATTTAAGTCCATACAGACTAAATCTGTCTTCTGAAAATCTCTCTCTAAATCTGTGATCTTTCTCACATAGCCATGAGGCATTAGAATTTCCGTATCCGGGCTAAGGCAGTTTATGTCGTATCCAACTCCGCCTGGTGAAATAACTCCACCTTCTTTAGGGTCGGTTGCCGCCACGCCGCCGATACAATTTGAGACTACAAAATTATTGGCTATAAAATTATGATCGGAATGGGAAACCGTAAAATCATAGACAAAATCTTGATAAGGAATCTTCTCTATCTCTTTAATTTCATCCCAAACCATTCCACTCATCCCCAAACCCTCTGTAACCTCTTTTAAATAATCGGAAAAATCAGGAAAATTGAAAGGGATCCGCGGTGAAATTCTCCTTCCTTTATTGAGTTTCCAGCAGACATCGATTATAAATCTTTTAGTTAGGGGATTCCCTGCTAATTGAAGAGCGATTTTCTGATAACTTAATCTCTCTTTTAATAACTTAGGAATAGTTACATTAATTACCTCTTCCTTCTCTTTCAATATCTTCAGTTTTAATTTAAGATAATGGACGCAAACATTCGCCATAAAGGCTCTTTCAGAATTATATTCAAATCCAATTTTACTCCAGAGGTTAAAAAGATTTTCTGTCTTAGGAGAAATCAACAGTTCTAATGCCCAAGAAATTTTGCCTTTTGTATTGATGTGTTTCTTTCTTTTTTCAATATAAAGGACTCTAACCCCAAATTCTTCTAAGAGTTTAGCAATATCACCTAGAAAATCCTTCCCATTCTTTATCAATTTTTCTCTCTTAGCCATAGGGAAAACAGGGGCATTGAAATAACCTCTTCTATGTAGTCTTCTATGCGGTATCCTCAATTCACAGCCAAAAAGAGAAGCTAAAAATAGACGTTTTTGCCAAAGAGGTGCCTTAAAAATCCATTTCGGAATTCTGTAAGCCTGGTCTACTTTACTTCCTCGAGGCACTCCCAATGCCTCTAACAATACAACCAAACTGGAAGCATTTACCAAAAATGAGCAACAATCATAATATTTATTATTCCCCCGTGAATTATTTACTTTTTGAAAATGGAGGGGGCTTGGGGTATAGCCGACTTTTCTTAAGTCTCTTCTTACCTCTTCTAAATCCTGGGGCTTACCTGAGAAATGCAGAATACCATCTCCTCTTTTGCCGATAAAGTTCATTGACCCATCACCAAAAACAAAGCCCATTATTTTTAAGATATAGGGAAGTTTGGAATGAGAATAAGTCAAGGGTAAAAGATTACGTTCTTTTAACTTCTGAAGGACTATTTCAAATCCAGGGGTATTTGGTTGTCTCCCCAGCTTTAATAAAGTTCCTCTAATATCTTCTTCTGACGCGATTATCTCATTAGAGGGTTCTTCGTAAGCAACTCCTTGAAAGGGGAAAATTGCTACTTTTTCACCTGGAGATAATTCTCCTATGGACTGCATACCTAAAGGAGTGAAGAAAGGATGGTCTTCAGTTGCCTTAATCTCATAGCCTTCTTTAGTGACTATTCTGAAAACTTCTTTCGGTTCTAACCTTATGAATCTTAAAATAGAAGTCTCTGCTGCTTTCTGGGAATGTAAATCTACACATCTAAGATTCTGCTTGAACCAATCTTTATCAAAATCTTTGATTGATTTATAAAAACCAAAATCAGTCAATATCTTAGTATCTTTTGTTAGACAAAAACCGTACCCCCAGTGGATGTCCGGCATAGCAAAGGAATTTCTAACAATTCCCGGTAAGAATGCTACATTAGCCACCTGCTCGGCTGCCTGGTCCTGGCGGATTTCGCCAAGCATCTTCTCGTCGGCATAGATAATGCCGTCCACCCGCATCCCCTGTTTGTAGGCTTTAGGAATGCGGAAGCGGTAATCATCAATTTTCTCTAACGGACCATTCCAGGGTGCTCCCATTATTACAACCTCACTTTTGCGTAGTTCCGCGTACGGTTCTGCGTAGTTCCGCGATTTCAGACGTCAAATATAATCTGAGTAGTATATAAATCGCCTTCTTTCTTAATTCCCACTGAATGATAGGTAACCGCCTTGATTTCTTTCTTTAAAACATGCCGGTTAAAGTCAATCTTTTCCCCTCCGGCAAAACCGCCTATTTCTTTATCGTCGAGCCGGGTAATCTCAAATTCCCGGAAGAGATAATCCTCCACCGCATAATATGAATGAAGTCCGCGCAGCCAGTTGATCAATAATTCGTCCTGATTGTCTGCGGTCTTCCTGAACTCAATCCTCTCTCTCGGATTCACCTTATCAACTTCGGCAATCAAATCAAACATCGCATAGGCGGCATTTAAAAATAGTTCTTCTATGGTCTTGCCGTATGCCTTAATCCCTAAATCCGCTGTATGCGAGATGAGTTCGTAGCGTCTCATGGATACGAATTACCACAAATTTTTACCTGCCTGCCGCCTGCCTGACGGCAGTCAAGACAGGCAGGTCGAATTGCCACGAATTAAGAACGCAGATTAGCAAAAGATATTATACTCGAGGGAAGAGGATTAGTCAAAAGGATAATAAAAGATGGACGGTGGTAGGCTAAGTTTTCCTTGGAAGAGATGATTAGTTTTATTTCAGAATTTTTGCTGAAAACAAAATTTTTGGGCCGCCCGAGCCTCGATCTCGGCACACCAGGCTTAAAAAGCCTGTGCTCTTCCTGCTGAGCTAGCGGCCCTTCTTATCACAGATGACCACAGATTAATCTTTGAAATACGGCTATGACTGTCAAAAAATAACTGTCCCACAGATCAGCACCGTTAGAAATTTAATTTCTAACGGGGCCAATCTGTGTAATATAAATTCGTAATTTGTGTCTCAGACTTCGAGGACTTCCTTCTCTTTCTCCTTTAGAACCTCGTCTATCTGCTTGATATATTTATCGGTGAGTTTTTGCACCTGCTCCTGGCCCTGAAAACAATCGTCTTCGCTAATCAATTTATCCTTCTCTAACTTCTTTATGTGCTCGTTGGCATCGTGCCGTATAGAACGTATGGATACCCGTCCGTCCTCCGTCATCCTTTTTATAACCTTAATCAGTTCCTCCCGCCTTTCTTTACTCAGAGGAGGAATCGAAAGCCGAATCACCTTGCCGTCATTTATGGGATTAATGCCCAGATTTGATTTAAGTATCTCTTTTTCAACTTCAGCCAGAATAGACTGGTCCCACGCCTGAATTACAAGCAGGCGAGGGTCGGGGACGGATATCGTGGCAAGTTGCCGCAGGGGCGTCAATGTTCCATAGTAGTTTATCTTTATATTATCTACCAAGGCAGCGGAGGCGCGGGAGGTACGTATGGTGGAAAATTCTCTCTGCGTGACCTCTATTGTCTTGCGCATCTTTTCTTCTGTCTGATGAAGGATATCTTTTACCGTTGCCATTTCGACTCACCTCACTTTACGATAGTCCCGATCTTCTCTCCCAAAACAACACGTTTAATATTGCCTTTTTTATTAAGATTGAATACGACTATGGGCAGGCGATTATCCATGCACAGACTTATGGCGGTGGCATCCATTACTTTCAAACCGAGTTTCAGGACATCGATGTATTCCAGGACAGCAAACTTCTTCGCCTTTTTATCCTTTAATGGGTCGGCGCTGTAAACCCCGTCCACTTTCGTTGCCTTCAGGATTACTTCCGCATTAATCTCAATCGCCCGCAATGCCGCAGTAGTATCGGTAGTAAAATAGGGATTGCCGGTTCCTCCCGCAAAAATTACAGCCCTGCCTTTCTCCAGATGCCTGATTGCCCTTCTTCGTATATACGGTTCGGCTAATTCCTGCATCTCAATGGCAGTCTGAAGACGGGTAAAAACCCCTCCCTTTTCCAAGGCGTCTTGAAGGGCCAGGCCATTGATGACCGTAGCCAGCATACCCATATAATCGGCGGTGGAACGGTCCATCCCTTCGGAAGCCGCGGATATCCCGCGGAAGATATTGCCTCCTCCGATTACAACCGCCACTTCCACCCCCAGATCATGGACTTCCTTTATCTGTTTTGCAATAGAGGAAGCGGTCTTGGGGTCAATACCGTAGCCGTCTTCTCCCTGGAGAGCCTCTCCGCTGAGCTTAAGCACTATCCTCTTATATTTCGGCTTTTTCTTAGACATCCCAATACTACTTTCAGAAAATTCGTGATATTATGAAAAGGCTAACCTCCCCAGTCTATTTGGTATATAATC
>JBBIPY010000055.1:0-8476 GCA_037442605.1 Candidatus Omnitrophota bacterium | reverse complement strand
TCCGGGGACCTTCTTCCAGTCATCCAGAAAACGCTGGATGCCGATATCGGTCAGGGGATGCCTGATTAAACTCTCCAAGACATTAAAGGGAATGGTGGCAATATCCGCACCCATAAGCGCTGCGTCCAGAACATGCAGGGGGTTACGCACGCTGGCAACAATTATCTCGGTGGAAAAGCTGTAATTATCGAATATGTCCCGGATATCCTGAATTAAATCCATCCCTCTCTGGCTTACATCATCCAGTCTTCCCACAAAGGGAGAGACAAAATCTGCCCCTGCCTTTGCCGCCAGGAGCGCCTGGGTAGCCGAGAAACATAAAGTGGCGTTGGTCTTAATTCCCTCCTTTGCCAAGATTCTAAC
Organism: Candidatus Omnitrophota bacterium; assembly: GCA_037442605.1. Classification (GTDB taxonomy): domain Bacteria; phylum Omnitrophota; class Gorgyraeia; order DTHP01; family DTHP01; genus JBBIPY01. Next base: position 8,113 of record JBBIPY010000055.1, on the reverse strand, counting down.
CGCCTTCAGGCCCTCCTTCATTAAGGGAATTTTAACCACGATGTTTCTGTGTATCCGGGAGAGCCGCCGCGCCTCCTCAATAATCAAATCCTTCTCCATACTTATCGCTTCGGCAGAAATGGGTCCGTCAACAATTTTGCATATCTCTTTGATTAATTCTGCGTAATCCCGTCCTTCTTTGGCTACGAGCGTGGGATTGGTAGTCACCCCTTCAATCACGCCCCAGCTGGCTGCCTCGCGGATTTCTTCAAGATTGGCAGAGTCAATAAATAACTTCATAATTATGCCCCTTCTCTAAAATTGCAATGGATATTCTAATTTATCCCGCCTTTCTCGCTATTCGTTACTCTCTGCCTGCCCCGTTAGAAATAGGATTTCTAACGGGACTTGCTACTTTTTAGTAATGAGACCCAGTTTCGCCAGGACGACCGCACCGATTATTCCCGCATTTCCCTTTAATTTAGAAGGCACAATCTCTACTGTCTCAGCGGGAATACGCATCGCCCTCTCCTTCACGGTCTTTCTTACGGCATTGAACAAAACCTCCCCTGCCCCCGCTATGCCTCCGCCGATAATAAACATATCGGGATTAAGCAGATTGACTATCCCGGAAAGACCTATGCCAACTCTCCTTCCCACTTCCTGCCAGATCTCCTTAGCCAGCAGGTCTCCCTTCTTAAGCGCAATACTAAGGACCTCGGGGGTCAAGCGGGAGAAATCATTCTTTATCAGGTCAGGGATTATTGTAGGAAGGGGGGCCTTCTTGATTTTCTCCAACGCCTTCTCAACAATATAGCGATTTCCCACATACCTTTCTAAACATGCCTTGCCGCCGCAATTACAGGCAGGACCCTCCTCGTTCAGGGGTATATGTCCGAGTTCTCCCGCAGAGAAATTAGTCCCCCGATACAGCCTGCCTTCTAATATTATTCCGCCTCCCACCCCCGTCCCTAAAGTAAGGCAGACGACATTTCTTTTCCCTTTAGCCCGGCCGCGGTAGAGTTCGGCCAATGCCATAACATTCACATCGTTATCTAAGAAAACAGGGGTTCCCAGGCGCCCTGCCAGGATTCTCTTCAAAGGGACATTTTCCCAGCCGGGGATATTAACCAGGTAATGGATAAAACCCCTATGGGGATTCACCAAACCCGGAACACCGATACCGATAGCAGAGATTTTCTTTCTTAATCCTCTTCTAAGATGAATCACCGCTTCGGTCAGTGCCTCTATCAGCATTCCCTTAGCGGTAAACGCCGAGGTATCCAGTTCCCTGCGTTTAATAATCCTGAAATCGCTATCCAGAACTCCCAGTTTTATGCGGGTTGCCCCGATGTCAATACCGATGAAATACTTCATATCTTGCCATGTAAACCCCGAACCACGGGTTTACCCCGTTAGCACAGATACCGACGGAAAATCTGTGATCATCTGTTGCTTCTAATCTGTGGTCATCTGCGAATCGCACCTTTGTTTACGTGACAATACAATATCTCACCTGACTAATTCCGAAAGATAAACGAATTCTATTCCCCTTGACTCTAAAGAACGGTAGTGCGCCTGTAAGGCCTCCAGGGTCCTGTTTCGGTCATGGCCAATACCCACAGCAAAACCTTTTGCCTGCGCCACCTCCGCAAGTTTATTCAGTTGATTCTTGATATACTCGACACCATTCGTATTGTCAAGGAATATATCCCGTTGTGCAAATCTCAAATCCATCTGTGAAGCCAGGTCCTGGCAAACAGAATTAGGGGTAACCAGGCTATCCAGAAAAAAAAGATTTCTTTTCTTAATCTCCCTGAAGACTATTTCCATAAGTCCCGCGTCCTCTGTGGCGCGGGAACCCTGATGGTTAGAGACACCCTTCAAATACGGAACGTCTTTGATCGACCTCTCTAAAATCCTTAATATCTCTTTGGGAGGCATCTTGGTCGTGACCGTAAACGGCTCCTGCGGTTCCGCATCTTCATGCTGAGGTTCGAGAGGCAGGTGTAAGATTATCTCTTTACCATAACTGTTAGCGAGGCTGGCAATGCGGGTTGAATAGCTCAGGTTAGGCAGTATGGAAAAGGTAATCGGCTTCTCAAACCTGAGCCAGGAATCAACGTTATTTAAATTATACCCGAAGTCGTCGATGACAATCGCCACTTTGGCTTTCCTAAAAACCGGCTCTTTTTTTTCGCTTACTCTTTTAATAGTGCGAAAAAAAAGAAAATATATCTTATTATTCTTGAAACCAAGGACGAGACGAGAAACTCTCTCTTTCGGGCTCTTCTCCCAGGCAAGAACCTCTATCTTTCTCCTGCCCAGCTCTTTTTTAAGTTCATTCCTGAATTTATCAAACGGGAAATCGTCGCTGACCACATATGTTCTTGTAATTGCCTCAAACCGATATTTCCGATTTTTCTTGGCCTCATAAGTCTCTTTAAGAATATCGGCAGGGCCGATTTTAAACCTGCTGAGCGCCTGGCTAACAATGCGGTCGGTTTCTCTGACCTTGTAAGAGATATCGACTGGTTTAAGAAAAATCAGATAAACTATAACTGCCAGGATTAGAATAAGAATAATTTTGGTCTTGAGGTACACGTCTCTTTTAAAATTTATGCGTCGTTATTTATTCAATTCTGAGACTATTTCCCCATAGCTGAATAAATTTTTAAGCCCTTAATCAAATCAATTGCCCTTAATATCTGGTTGTCATAAACGGCTTTTGTTTCTTCTAAGATTACCTTCTTTTCCTCTTTATTTTTCTCTATCTGTTCAAATATCTGTTCGGACCTAAGGGGTTCTTTAATCTCTTTCTCCGTGCCTTTTTCTACAAGAGACACCTCTACATCGGGGGTAATCCCTGCCCCGTGTATAGGCCTGCCTGAGGGAGTAAAATACTTTGAGGTAGTAAGTCTTATCGCCGAGCCGTCTTTTAGGGGAATAACCGTCTGAACCGAACCCTTGCCAAAGGTCTTATTGCCCAGAAGGATTGCCCGGCGATGGTCGCGCAGGGCGCCGGCAACAATCTCAGAGGCGGAGGCGCTGCCTCCGTTAATCAATACCACAACAGGATAATCCAGATGGGGTTTTTTAGCCTTGGCATAAAATTCCAGGTTCTGATTGGCTATTCTGCCTTTAGTAGAAACAACCGATTTCCCCGGCGTGAGGAATTTCTCGGCAACCGCAACCGCAGAATCGAGAAGTCCTCCCGGATTATTTCGGAGGTCCAGAATCAAACCTTCCATCCCTTCGGATTCAAGTCTGGTTACCGCACCTTCCAGGTCATCGGAAGTCTTCTCCTGGAATTCCACCAGCCTTATATAGCCGATTTTGTCCTCGACCAGTCTTGCTTCCTTGATACTCTGAATTTTTATAATTGCCCGTTCCACGTTAAAATCAAGGAGTTTTCTTTCCTCCTCCCTTAAAATGGTCAAATCCACCTTTGTCCCCGCTTCACCCCGCAGTTTCTTGACGGCATCAATCAAAGTGATACCCTTTGTGGATTCGTTGTTTATCTTAACAATGCGGTCTCCCGCCTTCAACCCCGCCTTATCCGCCGGGGTATCATCTATGGGAGATATAATCGTAAGGAGTTCGTCTTTTATGGTAATCACAATGCCCAGCCCTCCGAACTCTCCTTCGGTTTCTACCTTTATCTCGTTATAGGTATCGGGGTCCATAAACTGGCTATGGGGGTCGAGCGAAGAAAGCATCCCCTTGAGCGCCCCGTAGATTAAATCCTTGGATTTTACCTCATCAACGTAATTTGACTGAACTAAAGAGATGGACTCGGCAAAGAGTTCTAACTGCTGGTATAAATCGGGTTCTTTTTTCACCACGCTCTGGGAGGGTTTTAACTTACCCTCAGCCATAAGTATCGAGATTCCCAAAACACAAACCATCACTACTAACCACACAAATATCCGTTTACGCATAATTCACCCCCTCGTGTAATATGTGTTATCAGCTTAAAATTAAATGCGGTAATCAGGACATCGGAATATCAGGTAGTGGCTATCAGGATACCTGGGTATCGGGTTGGGACTTTGTCCCTGATATCCTGCCCGCTTCGCCAAAGCTCAGCGAGGCGAGATACCCCGATATCCACTTCCGGATACCCCGATAACCCGATATCCGCTTTTAACATGTTACTACCTCACTTTTAACATTTTCCTCAGTATCTCATTTACCTTCTGGGGATTTGCCTTCCCCTGCGTCTCTTTCATCACCTGTCCCACCAGAAACATCAGGGCATTTTCCTTGCCTTTCAAATAGTCATTAACTGAGTTAGGATTATTGCGGATAACCTCATCGATTATTTTCTCTAAGGCGCTCTCGTCCGATAGCACAAAGAGGTCTTTCTCTTTTATTATTGTATCAGCATCTTTACCGCTATCCAACATAATTCTCAAAACCTCTTTGGCGGAATTCCTATTTATGGTCCGGGAATCAAGGAGTTCTAAAAGACGCGCTAATCCTTTGGGCTTTAAGGAAATTTTTTCCGGCGGAATTTTTTCTTCGTTCAGGTAAGAAAAAATTTCCGTAGTTATCCAATTGCTGATTATCTTGGGATGGGGGTATAATTTTACGCACTCCTCAAAATAATCTGCCAGACTTCTGGAGTTAGTCAAAACCCCCGCATCATAAACAGAAAGGGCATATTCTTCTGAGAAACGCCGTCTGCGCTGGCGGGGAAGCTCGGGCAAAGTCTTTCTTATTGAATCTAAGGCACCTCGCTCAAAAGTAAAAGGAACAAGGTCGGGGTCAGGAAAATAGCGGTAGTCGTGCGCCTCTTCCTTGGAGCGCATCGAGGCGGTCAGGCCTTCCTCTGCATCCCATAACCGTGTCTCCTGAACAATCTCGACGCCCTGCCTGAGGACCGCTATCTGCCGATTTATTTCAAAACCCAGGGCATCCCTTACTGCCTTAAAAGAATTCATATTCTTCAGTTCCGTTTTTGTTCCCAGGGCGTTACTGCTCTTAATCCTCACCGATACATTGGCATCGCAGCGCAAAGAGCCTTTTTCCATATCGCAGTCCGAAACCTCCAGATATTCCAGTACCGCCTTGAGAGAGGTCAAATACGCATGCGCTTCCTGGGGAGAATTTATGTCGGGTTCAGTCACGATTTCTAAAAGAGGGACTCCCGAACGGTTGTAATCCACCAGACTGTAATCTTTCATATGGATAAGTTTTCCGGCATCCTCTTCTAAGTGGATGCGTCTTATGCGTATACGCTTGGCTTCCGCGTCTGATTCTATATCAATATAGCCGTTAACAGACAAAGGTAAATCGTATTGAGAAATCTGGTAGTTCTTGGGCAGGTCGGGATAATAATAATTCTTGCGGTCAAATTTGAAAGAATCCCTCACCTCACAATTGAATGCCAGGGCTACCTTCGCGGCATACTCCAGCGCCTTTTTATTGATTACCGGCAGGCTTCCGGGAAGCCCTAAACAGACCGGACAGACCAGGGTATTGGCAGGCGCACCAAATCTATTGGCACAACCGCAGAATGCCTTGGTCTTTGTCGCCAGGTGCAAATGAACCTCTAATCCGATTACTGCCTCGTACTCCATATTCTATTACCTGTTAACTATCGTTTCGTTTACCGTGAACCGTGTACCGTTTACCGTTCTTCGGTAAACGGTAAACAGCGAGCTTTTGTTAACCCCAAGCGAGCGGGTAAACGGTAAACGTAACTACTTTCTTCCAGATATAATAACCTATAAAATAGGTCTGCGTAGGTGCCAGGGGGTGTTCTGTTCATAGGTATAGGCCAGACGAAAGATGGCCTCCTCATCAAAGGACCGGCCTAAAATCTGGAGTCCGATGGGAAGACCATCTTGAGTAAAGCCGCAGGGAATTGATATCGCGGGAATCCCCGCCAGATTTGCCGAGATGGTATAGATATCGGAAAGATACATTGAGAGGGGGTTTTCTATTTTTTCACCAATCCTGAAGGCAGGGGTGGGTGAAGTAGGAGTAAGCAACAAATCGCATTCCTTAAAGACCCGCTCAAAATCCTTCCTGATCAGCGTCCTTACCTTAAGCGCCCTTAAATAATAGGCATCGTAGTAGCCGCTGGATAAAACATAAGTTCCTAAAATTATTCTGCGCTTTGCCTCCGGACCGAAGCCCTCTTTCCGCGTCAGGCTATACATCCGAACCACAGGTTCGTCTTCTTCGCATCCGGTAAGTTCTTTTGTGCGGTGCCCATACTGGACACCGTCAAAACGCGCTAAATTGGAACTTGCCTCAGCAGTAGCGATGATGTAGTAAACCGCCACCGCATATTCGGTATGCGGCAAAGATACCTCTTTAATCGCCGCCCCCAAGTCCTGGACTAATCTAATCACTTCATCAATTGTCTGTTTTACCTCCGGCTCAATCCCTTTCAGAAAATATTCGCGGGGTATGCCGAGCTTCATCCCTTTAATGTCTTTAACCAGTGCCTTGGTATAATCAGGTAGCGGTAAGTCTACAGAGGTAGAATCCTTCTCGTCGTGACCGGCAATCACATTCATCACTAAGGCAGAGTCCCTTACATCCTTGGTAATCGGACCAATCTGGTCAAGGCTTGAGGCAAAGGCAATCAGTCCGTAACGCGATACCCTGCCATAAGTGGGTTTAAGCCCCACCACCCCGCAGAGGCCTGCCGGCTGTCTTATCGAACCGCCCGTATCAGAACCTAAAGCCGCCACGGTTTCATCCGCGGCGACGGCTGCCGCCGAACCGCCGCTTGAACCGCCCGGCACATATTTTAAATTCCAGGGATTATGCGTCGGTCCAGAACAGGAGGTTTCGCAGGAAGAACCAAAGGCAAATTCATCCATATTCGCCTTGCCGAAAAGAATGGCTCCGCTATTTTTTAACCTTTCTACTACCGTGGCATCGTAAGGCGGAGAGAAACCCTGAAGGATTCTCGAACTGCAGGTGGTCAGCTCATTCTCTACACAGATATTATCCTTGATGGTAACAGGGATGCCCCCTAATCTCCCTTTTTCCGAAAAACCTCTTTCTAACTGCTTAAGAATTCTCTCCCGTTCAAGATGGACAAATGCCTTTAGCTGGGGTTCAATTTTGTCTATGCGGTTGAATAAATAACCAACCACCGCCTGCGGAGTTGTTTTTTTATCCCGGTATAATTCCAGGAGCGAATGAACCTTCAGATTATCCAACTTAAGTGCAGTCATTTTTATTTATCCACGCCTGCCTGCCGCAGGCAGGGATGTCTACGGATTCTGTTCACGGATGTCCACGGATAGATTTATCCGTGGCAATCCGTGTTTTTCATCCGTGTAAATCCGTGTCACTCAATAATTTTAGGTACCTTAAAATGATTGTTTTCCTTTACAATTGCCATCTTCAGCACTTCCTGGATATTTAGAGATGGCTTAACTTCATCTTCCCGTAAAACATTCTTCAGAGGAAGCGCTCCTGTACTTGGCTCGACTCCTGAAATATCCAGTTCTCTGAGTTTATTGATGTATTCCAAGATTTTATCTAACTGGGCAGTGAAATAATTCAATTCTTGAGAATCCAGTTCAATGCGAGATAGTTTTGCAATATACTCTACTTCCTTAATTGTAATCGCCATTGCACTTAACTCCTAATAACACGTTTCGTGTACCGTTTACCGTAGCGCTATTACAATAAAACCGACCGCTTCTTATCAAAAATATTGTGCTTTATTATAATTTAGCCAAACGAAATATTCAAGGATTTTCTTGAGCGGCGAATCCAACGCAAATATACGCGAATTTATAGAGGATAATGGAGAAAAGAAGGAGATTATGGTAGGCCCAACTGGTTCCTTAACCATGCTTCTGGATTTCTCATTTTTATTGCTTTTAAGCAAAGAGAAAAGGTAGCTTTAGAGCCTTTATACCTTTCATATAACTGCCTTGCTACTGGCAACATCCTGCTTAACCACTCACGGGGATTGCTGTATTCCATAACAGCACGCATAGCCTCAGATTTATTTATCCCGAATTCCTCCATCAATGCCTCAGCTAAAGGTAGGCTCCTGCTTAACCACTCGCGGGGATTAGTGTATCTCATAACAGCATACATAGCCTCAGATTTATTTATCCCGAATTCCTCCATCAATGCCTCAGCTAAAGGT
>JBBIPY010000054.1:0-8546 GCA_037442605.1 Candidatus Omnitrophota bacterium | reverse complement strand
CGAGCGAGAGGCGAGGCTGGGCCCAACAAAGTTGGGCGGCGAATGACGAATTAATTTCCAATGTTTTAATGTCCAATTGGTCATTGAGAAATTTAAGAATTCATTAGTCATCAGGAATTCAACATTGAACCTGGAGTAAAGATGACTTATAGAACTCATACCTGCGGCGAATTAGATTTGTCCTGCGAAGGCAAGGAGGTTGCGCTTTCTGGCTGGGTGGCCTCGCGCCGCGACCACGGGAATGTTATCTTTATGGATATCCGCGACCGCAGCGGGATTACCCAGATAGTTTTCCATCCCAGGACAAACCAGGAGGCATACAATAAGGCAAAGGACCTGCGCAGCGAATTCGTCATCCAGGTTAAAGGCCTGGTACAGAAAAGACCCAAAGGCACAGAGAACCCCAGGATAAAAACCGGAGAGATTGAGGTGGCGGTTTTAAATTTAGAAGTTCTTAATCCTTCCCTCAACCCGCCATTTGAGATTGCCGATGAATTCACAACCCCTGCCTCGGAAGAACTCCGTCTTTCCTACCGTTTCCTGGATTTAAGAAGGACAACCATGCAGAAGGCATTGCATCTGCGGCATAAACTCTGCAAGGGCTTTCGCGATTTTCTTGACCAGGAGCATTTCATTGAGGTAGAAACCCCCATGCTTACCAAATCCACTCCAGAGGGGGCGCGGGATTTTCTGGTTCCCTCCCGCCTAAGCGCCGGCAGTTTTTATGCCCTTCCCCAGTCTCCCCAGTTGTTCAAGCAGATTCTGATGGTGGCGGGGCTGGAGCGGTATTTTCAGATTGTGCGCTGTTTCCGTGACGAGGACCTGCGCGCCGACCGTCAGCCGGAGTTTACCCAACTGGATATTGAGATGTCTTTTGTTGATGAGGAGGCGATATTCGGCCTTACTGAGCGGATGTTTAAGTTTGCATTGGAGGCTGTCCTGGGAGAGAAATTGCCCATTCCTTTTCCGCGCATTAGTTATGAGGAGGCGTTTAAGAAATACAGCTCTGACAAGCCCGACATAAGAGAAAAGAAAGAAAAATTTTCTTTTGTCTGGGTTACGGATTTTCCTCTCTTTAAATATAATGAAGAAGAGAAGCGCTGGGATTCCGAGCATCATCCCTTTACTGCCCCGCGGGAGACGGATATGGACAACCTGGATAAGGACCCCTCTAAGATTAAAGCCCGTTCTTACGATCTGGTACTCAACGGTGTGGAGTTGGGTAGCGGCAGTATCCGTATCCATAAAAGAGAACTTCAGGAGAAGATCTTCCGTCTTTTAAGCATCTCTAAAGAAGAGGCGGACAGACGATTCGGGTTTCTCCTGCACGCCTTTGATTATGGTGCGCCTCCCCACGGCGGCATTGCCTTTGGCGTAGATCGACTGCTTTCAATAATACTGGGCAGAGAAAGCATCCGTGATACCATTGCCTTTCCCAAGACCCAGAAAGGGGTCTGTCTTATGACCGGGGCCCCGGATGCGGTTTCAGAAAGGCAGCTTAAAGAATTGGGGATAAGGCTAAATAAGAATAAGGTTCCATAAGGTTAGCGAGGAGAAGGAGGAACGCTGGCTTTTATTCCCGCTTCGCCGAAGCAAAGCCGAGGCGAGCGTGGAAATTCGATTTTGATTTGTGGAAATTCGTGGCTATGGAGAAGATAATTGTATTACAGAGCAACCAGGAGGCGCAGTCTCTCCTCGGTAAATACGATGAGAATCTAAAACTCGTTGAGAATACCCTAGGCGTAAAAATCGTCGGACGAGGAGAACAGCTCACTGTTACCGGAGAGGTTGCTGAGGTAGAAAAGGCAGTCAGGTTGTTTGATGAACTGCTGGCTGTTATTAGAAGAGGAGGGATAGTAAAAAAACATGAGGTAAATTTTGCCCTGAAGGCAATCAGAGAAGGCAAAGAGAGCGATATCCGGGATATTTATTTAGACCGCATTGAGGTTTCGTCAAAGCGGCACTATATTACCCCTCAGACAAAGGGACAGAAGGAATATATTGATGCCATCAGGAGGTACGATATTGTATTCTGCATTGGGCCAGCGGGAACCGGCAAGACCTATTTAGCTATGGCGATGGCGGTTAATGCCCTGCAGAAACAGGAGGCTTCGCGCATTATCCTGGCCCGGCCCGCGGTTGAGGCAGGGGAGTCTCTGGGCTATCTGCCGGGAGATTTATATGAAAAGGTAAGCCCCTATCTTCGGCCCCTTTACGATGCCCTTTACGATATGATGGAGGTAGAGCGCATTGAACGTTATATTGAACGCGGGATAATTGAGGTGGCGCCTTTGGCATATATGCGGGGAAGGACCCTCAATGATTCATTTATAATCCTTGATGAGGCCCAGAACTCTACCCCCGAACAGATGAAGATGTTTCTTACCCGTTTAGGCTTTGATTCTAAGGCAGTAATCACCGGAGATATTACCCAGTCGGATCTGCCCGTAGGCAAGGAATCCGGGCTAATCCAGTCCCAGTATGTATTGAGAGATATCGAGGGAATCAAATTTATAGCCCTTACGGATGCAGATGTGGTCCGCCATGAGCTGGTACAGGAAATTATCAAGGCATATGCCAAGATAAATTTGTCCAAATGAAGAAGATGCAGAGAAACAATAATTCTGGATTCCATTCGCTCAGCAGAAGCGTGGGTATAACCTTGCTGTTTCTACTTATGCTGGCAGGCCTGTTTATAGGCAGAAGCCAGCCCAGGGAAGTGTTAAAGGAAGGGGAGGTCTCCCTGCGGTCTTTATACGCGCCTTTTGACTTCAGCGTAGAGTACGATGTGGATGGTATTAAGGTGAGCGAAGAGATAAAGAAAAACGAACTCATTGTTAGTCGAGGGCAGAAGATAAACAGAAGAAATATCGAATTGATAAAGGAGATTAATGCCAGACAGAGAAGTCTCGCCGACCCGCTGTTCATTTTAGGAACAGGTATTATTGTTGCCGTTATTTCCGTTATCGCTGTTGTCTATCTGCGCCGATATCAAGGCGAGGTTTATGCTGATACCGAAAGCGTATTTCTGGTCGGGACATTGGCCTTGCTTATACTTATCACTGCCAGATTTATTTCCGCCTCCTCTTTTTATACCTACCTTATTCCTCTTCCTGCTGTCGCCATGCTTATCGCGATGTTAGCTGGTCCGATAGCCGCAATGCAAATGAATACAGTCCTGAGTTTGGTTATAGGGTTAATACTGAGGAATAGTTTTAACCATACGGCGGTTTTTTTAATCGGAGGCTCGGTAGGCATTCTTCTCGTAGAGAAAGCAAGGAGGCGTTCGCAGGTCTTAAAAGCGGGTTTTGGAGTCGGATTGGTGCAGTTTCTTTCCATTGCGGCTCTGGGGTTGGGTGGCAAATTCAATTATCGGCTCTTCTTTAACGAAGGGATATGGGGGCTTATCAATGGCGTTGGTTGTGCTTTTATTGTGCTGGGGAGTCTTCCTATTTTTGAGTATCTCTTTCGGCTCGTTTCCGACATCACTCTTTTAGAATTATCCGATTTGAATAACCCCCTCCTGAAAGACATGATTAGCAAAGCCCCCGGCACATATCATCACAGCCTGGTTGTAGGAAATCTTTCAGAGACCGCTGCCGAGGCAATAGGAGCCAACTCCTTGCTTGCCAGGTGGGCGCCTATTACCATGATATCGGCAAGATTGATAAGGCGGAATATTTCAGCGAAAATCAACCCCAGCCGCGTTCCAAACACAGCAAACTTACGCCGGCCCTAAGCAGTCTGGTGATTATAAATCATATCAAAGAGGGAGTGGAGCGGGCAAAAAGACACAAGTTAAACCGCAAGGTGGTGGATATAATCGAACAGCATCATGGGACCAGCAAGGTGTATTATTTTTATCAGCGTGCATTACTCGAGGGAGAAGACGATAAAGACGTTGAGGGACGTTTTTGCTATCCCGGTCCGAAACCGAAGAGTACCGAGGCAGCGATAGTGCTTCTGGCAGACTCGGTAGAGGCAGCCTCGCGTACCCTTTCGGAGCCCACGCCGGCAAGCATCCGCAATTTAGTTAAAAGGATAGTCAACAACAAATTTGTAGATGGGCAATTGAGCGACTGTAATTTAACCCTCAAGGATATAAATATAATCAGCGGCTGTTTCGTCAATATCTTGACCGGGATTTTTCATACCCGCGTTGAATACACCGAGGTAGATAAGGGGATTAAGAATGGAGATAGAAATAGTCAACCGGCAAAAGAGGATTCGTCTAAGCCTAAAGAGAATAAAAACCAGGACAGAGGAGATTCTAAGGACGCTGGGGCTTAAAGACGGGTCCCTGAGCATCGTCTTTACTGATGACTATCGCATTAGAAAGATAAATCGCGAATATTTAGGCAGGAATGCGGCTACGGACGTGCTGGCTTTCAGTATGATTGAGGGGAAAAGGATCGGCGATAGGCATTTGCTCGGCGACGTTGTAATCTCTGTGGATACGGCGGCAAGATGCGCAGGACATCTTAAGAGGAGCATTGAAGAGGAGCTCCTTTTGTATCTTACTCATGGCATATTGCATCTGATCGGTTACAGAGATAAGAATCAAGATGAGCGCAAATTAATGGAGAAACTCCAGGGCAGGATCCTTGAAAGGATTTCTCAGCACCCCCGGTCTCGAGTTTAAGCAGGTATTTGCTTAAAATAGTTCTCATACGAACGCATTAAATCTTCTTGCATTATAAGCACAGACGGACACAGACAAAAGCCACGAGATGACCACAGATGTCGTCAATAAAATCTTGCGGTCATCTGCTTCTTTTAATCTGTGGTTATCTGTGTAATACAAATTCATTTATTTCGTTTGTATTAGTCAAGCAATATTATGAAAAATCACAATTTTATTGAGAGTCTCGATGCAGCAGTCGAGGGTTTTATTTATTGCCTGCGTTCCCAGCGCAATATGCGTATCCATTTTATATTGGCGGTCTTTGTTCTGATAATCGGTATATACGCCAACTTCACCCGTCTGGAGATGGCAATATTGGCCGGGGTGATTGCCCTGGTGTTATTTGCCGAGGTAATTAATACTGCTGTCGAGTTAACCTTGGACCTGCTTAAGACGGATAGGGACAATCTGATTAGACGGGTTAAAGACATTTCTGCGGCTGCGGTATTGGTTACATCTCTAGCTGCCATCGTGGTGGGATATTTATTATTTTTTAATCGTCTGCATTTTCCCTGGGAATCCGCCATATTAAGAATAAGACAATCCGATTGGCACACCACCTTAATCATTCTGATTGTGGTGATATCCTGCGTGCTTTTAGGCAAGCTGGTTTTCCATCGCGGCAGTCCATTGAGAGGAGGCATGCCTTCCGGACACAGCGCCTTTGCCTTCTCGGTCTGGACAATGACCTTCCTTCTGCAGAAGAGCGATATTGTGACTGTGTTGGTGCTGATTTTAGCAATTCTTATTGCACGCAGCCGCTACAAAGAGAAGGTGCATTCTACCTATGAGATAACGGCAGGCGCCTTATTGGGAATCTTAATCACGATACTGATTTATCAGTTCCTCAAATGAAGACACGGACGGCTCTATTAGTAAGGATACGGAATAATTTTCTTACGGGTATAATTGTCTTTTTTCCTTTAATTGTTACCATTTTGTTCGTAAGGTTTTTATGGAACGGGCTTAACAGCCTTGTGCTCGAGCCGGTTGCCAGATATCTGACCGTCCTGTTTCCCCAGGTGTACTCAACTTTCGTTTTTAAGATACTGATTTTCCTCGCCGTCGTTTTATTAGTTGCCCTTATTGGCCTGGCAACCAAGAATATTTTAGGCAGGCGTCTATTCTCTTTCTTCGAACGGATTATTTTCAGACTTCCTCTTGTCAATAAAATTTATACTGGCATCAAAGAGATATCCGATGCCTTGCTGATTAGTAAGAGGGGTTCATTCCGCAAGGTAGTTCTGGTAGAGTTTCCCAAGGAAGGTTCATATACATTGGGTTTTATAACTTCAGAAGTCAAGGGCGAAATTCAGAAAAAGACCGATGAAGAAGTAGTAAATGTCTTTGTTCCCACTACCCCTAACCCTACCAGCGGTTTTCTTTTATTTGTTCCTGTGAATAAATTGATTTTTCTCGATATGCCAGTGGAAGACGGAATCAAGTTGGTAATTTCATTCGGCATAATTACCAGATGATTCAGAAGACCGAGGCGGTTGTTCTAAAACGGCGTGATTTTCGCGAGACCAGCCTTATCCTGACCTTATTTACCAAAGAATTCGGCAAGATAAACGCTTTAGCCAAGGGAGTAAGGGTGTCTTGCTCTCGCTGGGGAACAGCCTTTCCTTTGTTCAGCCACAATTTCATTGTCTTCTATGAAAAGAAGGGTTTGCACTTGATTACCGAAGGAGAACTGCTTGACTCTTTCAGAGACAGCCTCCTTGCTGCAGATAGAAATGCAGTGGCAAATTATTTTATTGAACTCATGGACTTAATTACCTCAGCAGAAGATAAAAACAGCGAACTCTTTGAGATGCTCTTGAGCGCCTTCCATCTTCTGGCTCGGGAGAAAGACCTGGCGCGGCTCGTCCATATCTTTGAAATAAGACTACTTAAACTTTCCGGCTTTATGCCCCGCATAGATACCTGCGTTTACTGCAAAAAAAGAGTTTTAAATTTTGCCCGCTTCAGCAATCACCTGGGAGGGCTCCTTTGTCGGGATTGTCTAACTCACGATAGAAAAGCCTCCTTTGTCAATCACGGGACGGTTTCCACGCTTAATCACATCGTTAGCAGTCCCGATGAACGACTGCTTTCCCGTTTGAAGATGACTCTGCCCATAAAAAACAACTTAGGTGCCATATTAAAGGGGTTTCTTGCCTACCATCTGGACAGATTTCCGCGCTCTTATGGATTTATGCACAAGGCATTGCTCCGCAGTTAACCCAAAAATGCTTGCCGATTTAAATAAATCGTGCTACTATATTGCATTGCCAAGTAAACAAAGGTGCGTTTCGCAGATGACCACAGGTTAAAAGCAGCAGATGATCGCAGATTTTCCGTCGGTATCTGTGCTAACGGGGTAAACCCGTGGTTCGGGGTTTACATGGCGGTATGTGATGTTTTGATTGTGGGCGGCGGCTAACCGGGAGAGAAAAGATGCCTGTAGGAATGGAAAAGATTGTTTCTTTATGCAAGCGCCGGGGATTTATCTTTCAAAGTAGCGAGATATACGGCGGACTGGCAAGTTCCTGGGACTACGGGCCCCTGGGCGCAGAACTCAAGAAAAATATCAAAGAGGCCTGGTGGCGTTCTGTGGTCTATGAGCGTGACGATATCTTTGGCATAGATGCGGCAATACTTATGCATCCTGCGGTGTGGGATGCCTCGGGGCATACCAAAAGTTTCTCCGATCCTTTTCTTAAATGTCCTTCCTGCAATAAATATTTCAGACAGGACAGCATTGCTCCGCGGAGCAGAATTTGTCCTGCCTGCAATAAGCCCTTGCCTCAGGAAACGACATTGGCAAATCTTATGCTGGAAACCTTTCTGGGTCCGGTGAAAGAAACCGCGCTCAGGGTCTTCTTGAGGCCCGAGACCGCCCAGGGTATGTTTGTCAACTTCGCTAATATCCTGGATACGAGACACCCCAAGATTCCTTTTGGTATCGCCCAGATCGGCAAGGCCTTTCGCAATGAAATCACGCCGGGCAATTTCACCTTCCGCTCGCGGGAATTCGAACAGATGGAAATTGAATATTTTGTGCGCCCCGGCGAAGATGAGAAATGTTATGAATACTGGATAAAGGAGCGGTTCAACTGGTATTTAAAATTCGGCATAAAAAAGGAGAACTTGAAATTAAGACCTCATTCTAAAGACGAACTCGCCCATTATGCCAAGGACTGCACCGATATCGAGTATAATTTTCCATTCGGCTGGATGGAATTGGAAGGGATTGCCAATCGGACGGATTTTGACCTGAGACAACATAAACAGGAAAGCGGGGTAGACCTCTCCTATTTTGACGAGGAGAAGAAAGAACGTTTTCTGCCCTACATCATTGAGCCTTCAGGAGGGGTTGACCGCTCGTTGCTTGCCTTTCTCATCGATGCCTATCGAGAAGAGAAGGTTAAGGGTGATAAACGCGTGGTTCTGGGATTTCACAAGTTTCTCGCTCCTGTAAAAGTAGCAGTTTTACCTCTTTTAAGTAATCGCTCAGAAATAGTGGAAATGGCAAAAAAAATCAGCGCTGGTTTGCGTATTTTTTTTGCAGTTGCCTACGATGATACAGCCGGCATTGGCAGGCTCTATCGTCGCCAGGACGAGGTCGGAACCGTATATTGCGTTACCGTGGACGTGAAGTCCTTGGACGATAAACAGGTTACCGTCAGAGACAGGGATACCATGCTTCAAGAAAGAATCTCGGTCGATAAACTTAAGGAATATTTTTCAGAAAAACTTAGATAGTAGAAACCAGTAACCAGAATAAAATTGTCTGGTTTCTGGTTACTGGTATCTGGTTTCTCTCCAACGACAAATTTTAACTTTATTTAGAAGGGAGGTTTCTAGAAGGAATGAGCAG
>JBBIPY010000053.1:6528-8662 GCA_037442605.1 Candidatus Omnitrophota bacterium | reverse complement strand
TTGAATAAAAAAATCGAACGCTACGACTTGGACAGAAGAAAAAAGAAATAACTAGGCGGGAGGCTGATGGGCAATAAAACGGCCGATCCTGGTGCGCGCCTCTTCCTCTAAATTCACAAACTGACAGCCCAGCTCATACGAATCGCTAAAATGCTGCTTCTTGGACCACATAATCTTTACCACTGACCTGAGCGGTTCGCTACGCGACTCCAGGATAATATTCACTACCAATCTATTTCCCACGGGCAAAAACTTATCCGCGCTGAACCTGACTCCCCCCTGGCTTAAATCCTTCGTAATCGTATCGCGGGGCAGCTTATCAAATTCTCCAATCTCCCTGAACTGCATGGGAAGACTGGCGTAAACCCGCGGGTGTTTTCTCCGTTCCTGTTCAAGATATGGATTAATCATTGTCCCCGTCTACTTTAAAAATTATCTGTAATCCTGCCTTTGTTCCCCTCTGTTTTTCCTATATTTCCCTTATTATATATAACACGATTTCAGCAAATCGTCAAGGGTAAAAATTTTTCCTTTTTACAGAAAGAAAGACAACCGTCAGAATGAAATAATAGATAAAGACTGCGGGGAGGGAAAAATTCTTAGTAGGAAGCGCTCCAAAAGGAATCTTATTTAGTGCGGTGGTAATATTAATAAGGGAATTGATGGCTAATAAATTGGTGTAAGCGAAAAGGTGCGCCAGTCCAAGAGAAAAAAACCCGCACAGCAAGGTTATAAAACCTATGGCGAGGATTAAAAATGCCAGCGGAATAACCAAGAGGTTTGCCAGAATAGTTATGGGCGTGATAAGTCTAAAATAATAGCCCACTATCGGAACCACACCCAACCAGGCGCTTAAGGAAACCGCAATGGCTCTAACTACATACCTCTTTGCCTTCTCCCGGAACAAAATCCATCTATTTGCCTTACCCGAGGTCTTTAAGTATCCAGGCATTAAATAACTTTCTAATAAAGGGGTCAGGGTAATAATGGACAAAACGCTTAAAAAAGAGAGCTGAAATCCCGCATTAAATAACTGCTGAGGATTGAAAATCAGAATCAATAGACAGGATAAGGCAAGGGTATTCAGGATATTGCCTTCCCGCCTCAAGAGCAGTCCTGCTAAATATACTGTTGCCATCAAGGCTGCCCTTACTACCGGGGCATTTGCACCCGTAAGCAGGGCATAGGCATTAATGAGAAAGATAAGCACCCAGCAAGATGTATGATAGGGAATTCTTAAAATCTTAAGGAAGAGAAAAAATATATAACTGATTAGGCCTACATGGAGCCCGCTGATTGCCAGGATATGCACGGTGCCGGTTTTGCTAAAACTTTCTTTAATTATGCGGGGAATCCCCTGCCGGTCACCTAAAATTAAAGCCGATAAAATAGCCTGGTGGGGATAAGGTAAGGTTTTATTAATAATTCCTCGGAATTTATCCTTGAGACGGAAAACATATCTAAGGATATTTCTACTTTGACAAACAATCTTAATTGTCTCGGGTTTAATCTGAAAAATCCCATAAATTCCCTGTCTTGCTAGATATTCTTTATAGTTAAAGTCCCTTGTTTGTAAAGCGCCTTGGGGCTGTAAAATCTCTCCTTTTAGAACCAGGGTGTCCCCAAATTCAAAGTCAGGCTGTTCCATAAATAATGTTGCCCTGACCTTTCCTGAAACAGACTGCCAGACCCCTTTATTCTCAACGGCTAAGACCCTAAGAATAAAGGCTGACTTCTTTTTATAAGCGGAGAGATAAAGGGTGTCAATCTGCGAGCAAAGCCTTGCTTTTATCCAAACCTGAGCTCGTCCTTCACTAATAAAACGGAAGATACTGTTGGGAGGAATAATTTTTGAGTTCTGATAGCCCAGTGCCCCTAAAGAAAAAATTGTGCAAAGGAGAAAAAATGCACTCAGCAATCTTTTCTTTAAACTAAGCAAGGCGAGAAATAGCAATAGGAAGATAGATATGGAAAGAAAAGCGAAATTTATACTAACAAAATAACTAAAAATTATACCCGAAATGAAAAATAAAACCACCGTTACTAAAGGCGGAAAAGAAAAACAGGATAGAAAATTAAATTTTATTTTCACGTATTAAAATATAGCAGAAGAGATAGGAGAGTTAAAGTAAAC
>JBBIPY010000053.1:0-6428 GCA_037442605.1 Candidatus Omnitrophota bacterium | reverse complement strand
TCTAATAGGAATCAAACCTTGATATATTTCATCCCGTTAGAGAAATTTCTCTAACGGCATCCATCCCCGCCATAAACCTGCCCCGTTAGATGCCTTGCATCTAACGGGGTGAAGCGGGGCTTTCTAACGGAGTAAAAAGAAGCAGGATTTAATCTAAGACGACATATTTTGCGATTTCCTGCAGTTTCTTCTTGCCGATGCCCTTGACTTGGAGTAGCTGACTCATTTCTTTAAACGGACCGTGGGTTTTGCGATACCCCAGGATAGCCTCGGCCAGGGAAGGGCCGATCCCGGGAATGCTCACCAGTTCATTAAAATCCGCGATATTAATATTTATGGGCTCCTTATGTATCAAAATTTTTTCTTCCCTGCTCAAGGGGAAAAATTTTGATGGAGGATGAAGTTTAAAATAGCGGGAGAGAAGGATGCCCGCGAAGAGACAGGCAAAAATAAAAAGCAGGACTTTCTTTTCTTGGGTGGTGAACCAGGCCATTTCATTCAGTAACTAAATAACGTTACGTTTACCGTGAACCGTTTACCGCTAACCGTTTTCGTAAACATCACTGTCACTAAGCAAATGACTCGTGTTTTATAGCCAAAGACCTACACGACCACATTTACCAACCTGCCGGGAACAACAATAAAATTCTTGACCGCTTTATCCTGAATCCACTTCTTTACCTTCTCGTCCGCTAAAACCAGTTTTTTTAATTCTTCCTCTTTTATGTCAGCTGAAACATCAATCCTGGAACGCATCTTGCCATTGACCTGAATCACCAAAGAGACGATGTCCTGCTTAAGTATTTCTGGATTATATTTTGGCCAGGGATTCTTTAATATGCTCTCCTTATATCCGAGTTTCTCCCACATCTCCTCGGCAATATGGGGCACAAAAGGCGAAAGCAATATCACCACCGCCTCTATCGCCTCCTTAACTTCCTGGCTGTAAACTGTAAACTGTAAACTGTAAACTTGGTTCACCAATTCCATAATCGCCGAGATAGCCGTATTAAACTTAAACTCCTTCTCAATATCCTCGGTAACTTTCTTTATCGTCTCATGCGTCTTCCTTCTTAAATCCAAAACTGAACCGCCTTCCAGCTTCCTCGCCTCGCTTCGCGCTCGGCGAAGCGGGCAGCCTCCAGCCTCAAGCCTCAAGCTTTCTTCCGCCAGTCTCCACACCCGATTCAAGAACCTCCACGCCCCCTCCAGACCTTTATCAGCCCAGTCAATCTCTGCCTCGGGAGGGGCGGCAAAAAGCATGGCCAGCCTTAAGGTATCCGCCCCGTATTTCTGGATAATCTCATCCGGGTCAACAATGTTTCCCTTTGACTTGGACATCACCTCGCCGTTTTTTAGAACCATACCCTGGGTTAAGAGGCGCTTGAAGGGTTCCTCAAAGTTAACCCATCCTGTATCCTTAAGAAATTTGGTGAAGAAACGGGAATAAAGCAAATGCAGCACCGCGTGTTCGATGCCTCCGACATACTGGTCAACCGGCATCCAGTAGGCTACTTCCTTTT
Organism: Candidatus Omnitrophota bacterium; assembly: GCA_037442605.1. Lineage (GTDB taxonomy): Bacteria > Omnitrophota > Gorgyraeia > DTHP01 > DTHP01 > JBBIPY01. The sequence goes on along the minus strand of JBBIPY010000053.1, from coordinate 4,905 downwards.
TATAAAAAACCTCTTTATCATTTTTGGGGCTGCAGAATCGCAAGAAATACCAGGAAGAATCAAAAAAGGTCGCCATGGTATCGGTCTCGCGCCTGGCTTTACCTTTGCACTTTGGACACTTTGTCTTGACAAACTCTTTTACCTGAGAAAGAGGGCTTCCTCCCTCTCCGCTTATTTTTACCTTCTTAGGAAGAAGTACAGGCAGGTCTTTTTCCGGTACAGGGAGACTACCGCAGTGGTCACAGTAAATAACCGGGATAGGGGTTCCCCAGTAGCGCTGCCGGGAAATCAACCAGTCGCGCAGGCGCCAGTTTGTGGTTTTCTTTCCGATAGCGGTTTCCTCCATCCACGCGGCAATCTTTTCCTTGGCAACCGTATTGGGCAAACCATCAAATTGTCCCGAATTCACCTGAATCCCATCCCCCTCATGCGCCTCCGTCATCTCCTCTGGCTTCCAGCTTCCTCGCCTCGCTTCGCGCTCGGCGAAGCGGGCAGCTTCCAGATTCTTTATTACAACTCTCATCGGCAATCCGTGTTCCTTCGCAAACAAAAAATCCCGCTGGTCGTGCGCTGGAACGGCCATAATTGCCCCGGTTCCGTATTCCATCAACACATAATCCGCAACCCAGATAGGCACAGGTTCGTTATTTACCGGATTAACTGCATAGGCCCCGCTGAATACCCCTTCTTTTTTTACATCAGTTGCGCTGCGAATAGTCCTGGTTTCTTTTCTAACCTTCTCAATAAATGCCCGGACCTTTTTTTCTTGCGGCCTATCCTTAATTAATTTATCTACCAAAGGATGTTCCGGCGCCAAGACAATATAGGTAGCTCCGAAGATGGTATCAACGCGCGTGGTAAAAACCGGGATAATTTCGCCTGTTGTTTCTTCGCGGAAATAAATCTCCACTCCCCAGCTCTTACCGAGCCAGTTTTCCTGCATGGTAATTACGCGCTCCGGCCAGTATTTGAGCTGTTTCAAATCCTCTAAAAGCCGGTCCTGATAATCCGTAATCTTAAGATACCATTGTTCCAGGTCTTTTTGCGCCACAGCCGTCGAGCAACGCCAGCATCCGCCGTTGACCACCTCTTCGTTTGCCAGCGTGGTCAGACAGGACGGACACCAGTTGACCGCGGAGGATTTTTTATAGGCGAGTCCTTTCTCAAGCATCTGCAAAAATATCCACTGGTTCCAACGGTAATATTCGGGCAAGCAGGTTGATACTTCCCTTTCCCAGTCATAAGAAAAACCCATTTGCTTCAGTTCATTGCGCATCCAGTCGATACATTTATGCGTCCATTCCCCGGGGTCGGCTTTATTCTTTATCGCCGCATTCTCCGCGGGCTGGCCAAAGGCATCAAAGCCCATAGGATGCAAAACATTAAATCCCTGCATCATCTTGAAACGCGCCACCACATCTCCGATGGTGTAGTTGCGCACATGCCCCATATGGATTTTGCCGGAAGGATAGGGAAACATCTCCAGACAGTAATACTTGGGTCTGGCGGCATCGGGAGAAACATTAAAAATGCGATGCCTCTGCCAGTATCTCTGCCATTTGGCTTCGATTTCTTTAAAGGGATAACCGGAAGGCATAACTTACCTTTAATGAGCCCCGCCCCTTGCGTCCTGCAAGAATACGGCGGGGCGAATTGCACCCCCACACCAATTGCGTAATAACGGCGTTCTATTGCAATTGGTGTGGGGGTAAATTCGGATAGACCCTTGACACCATGGTGTCAAGGGTGTCCTCATTTAGATTATAACAGAATGGACTCGAGAATTAAAGGGAAATTAACGCGAGGAATTCAAATATTAGAAAGAGAGATTATTATCGTAACTTCTCCCTCAATCCCTGAATATAGCGGCTAAGGGATTCCCTATTTTGTGTTGAAACTCCCTCAAAACTTACCCCTAACTCGTAAAAATTCTCTCCCAGCGTATTATGCCAGACCACCTTGCCATTAAGGGTAAGGGGTTGCGAGTCGTAAGGAAGCTCGATTAGGATAGGAGTAGTTTTTGGCAGATACTCTTTGGACATAAACCTCAACCCCTTTTCGCTGATATCATTGAAAAAGGCATGAAACCGGGCCGCATTATTTTCTTTACTATATTTCATCAGATAATTAATCCTGAGGCGCTCCGCTTCTCTTTTTTCTGCAAAATTATTCTCCATCTGACCTCCTTCAATGAGCAGATAACTTACGGAGCACGAAGTGCGACGTAAGTTATACCCTTGACATCTTTGATGTCAAGGGGTCTGCGAATTGAACCCTTGACAAACTTACCAAGTTTGTCAAGGGCAAATCCAGCCAGCAGACTTACGTTTCCGACTTCGCTCTTCGAGCTGCGTCGAGACCCGCTGAAAGCGAGGTTCGCTCGCCTCGCTTCCCGCCTGTGGCGAGGCTCGCCCCAAAGGGCGGCGCTGGCGAGCGACGTCGCCGAGGCTTTAGCGAAGGCGGGCGCTATCGCTCCATAAGTCTGGGCTTCACCGCCTTATTTAAGGTCTTTTTAAAAACCTTCCTTAATAGGAGAAACAAAAACAGCTTTCTTCTTTTCTATTTTCCATATAAAGTATAGCATATATTTCCCTGTTTGTCAAGGGGCATTGAGAATTTTATATGGTTTTATTATTTGTCCTCACCGCTAAAAACTATGACACAAAGTAAAAAGCTACGGATGAGACTCTAAACTGAAAGTTTCTGCTTCATTAAACAAATCCTCTAATGACCGTTCTACCCCTGTCAAATCTAGTCCCTGGCGAAATTCTGGACGCAGGACAATATGCTCAGTTAGTCTGGTTAAATCTCTAGTGAATGCCCGGAATTCTTCCTGATATGATTGCTTTAACGCGGGAGCAATGTTTGTCTTATCAATAAAGCGCTCACCGAGCTCTCTGAATTGGGCGGCTAAATTGGAGCCGCCTAAGCTCTCTATATTTGCAATATGACCTGCTATGGCGGTCAAAACCCTCACAGTAACAGAACGATGTAAGGTATCCTGAGAAGCAATCTTATTTTCATAATCTCCAAGCATCTTCTCAAATTCTAACAGATAATAATCGGTATAAGGCTTACCCCAGATTAATTTTAACAACTGATGATTGAAAATTTCCTGAATTATGCTATAAAACTTACGGTGCCTGGTCCAAGTTATGGCCGGACGGTCTTCCTCTAAATTAGCAAAAAGTCCACCTGTTCTATCAAGGTATTCGTTAAAATCAAAACTGAATCCATCCAGAGAAAGAAATGGATGCGAAAGATTGCCTTCCTTTAGAGCTCCTAACCAATGACTGGCTTCCGTTTCTTCAAAGGGCAGACCTATATTGCCATCGGGATAAAGCGCCAGCGCTGCCTTTATATGACCGTCTTCGTGTATATAAGAGAAGAAGCCATCTTCCATAAATTCCTGCCGGCTATATTTACGCTCGTAAGGCACAGTCAAACCAAGTTCACCTTTATCCAGGTTCATCCCTGCATCCATTGCGCCGTCTCTTTTTTCAAAAATAAATCTAATTCGGTACGTCCGATAATCTACGCCGTAGATTTCTTTATTTAAGGCATCTGTTTTTTCAATTAAGCCAAGTAACTCACCAATAAGTAAAGGGGTAAGTATTCCGTTTACCTCACCTGAAAGAATCAAGTTATCTAAAGCATAGAGGTCGTTCTTATCAATTCGGGGAAACTGCTTTGCAATTGCCTCGATTATAAAGTGGCGTTCGTCGGAAGATTTGGCTTTCCATTCAGCGGTCGATTCGATTTCCGGGCTGCGCAGGCGGCGTAAACTAAGAATATTTGTACCGTAAGAAAACTGAAAATCGTACTTTGCCTGGATAAGAAAACAAATCCCGATAATGATGAAAACTCTCTTCATATTCTATTTTTCCGTCACTAATTAAAACGGTTCTTTAAAAACGAAAGTGCCTTATATTCTGCCAGCCATTAGGGTATGGCTGTATCTTCCGCCCGCGGAAATAGAGATAATACTTTATCTTTCAATCCCCGTTCTAAGAACATAGCCCCAATAATATTTTTAACTCTACTAATTGAATCTTGGGTAACTGGGTCTTGAGCAAGAGTAGATAATAAAATAGAAACGTTTTCTGTCCCTTTATTTCCTAGAAGTACATATGCGCTTGCCATAACAAATTCTCTATCCTCGGAGCTTAAATTCTCCCAATTGTAATATTTGAAAAGAACATTCTTATGTGCATCCCTACCAAATTCGCCCGTTAAAAGCCATTTATGCCATTCAATAGCGTTTTCAAACCATGCAGGGTTTTCCAGTTCATGGGTACTCTGACCAGCAATATATTCGGCAGCAACTAAACATTGTGCTAACTTAAACACGGGCTCCATTGCTCCCGAGACATTTAGCACATGGAGAAAATGTTGTTCAAATAAATGCAAGAAATTCCCAAAAGTGCTACTATCGGTGGGGGCATCGTAACACTGTGAATACAGTGCATAGTCAAAAGAAAGCTCTTCTCCGCTAATTCTTGGTATATTTTCTATGAATTCCCCTAATTCGGCTTCACTCAATTTATGGTTTGCCACGTTGCTACCGGAAACAGAGGAAAGAACAGGCAAAACCTTCGTTAAATCCTCAGCCGTTAGATCTTGGAAACAGATAAATAACGCATATAAATTTCGAAGCAAAACCTCTCCTTTGACACCTGGTGGTGAAGGGATAAGCTGTTCCCCTCTCACCCTGCGAAAAAGCTCTTCAGAGCCAAGGCTTGCTTGAGTTAAAATTAGGCTAAACAGCAATATAAAATTGATAATTTTAAAGGACTTCATTCCACTTAACCTCAATCTTAGCGCTTAATTCTTTTATATAAAATATATCTGATAATTCTGCAATCGTCAAGGGGCGGGGGTTATTTTTTTATGACAGGTCCGCTT
>JBBIPY010000052.1:0-8674 GCA_037442605.1 Candidatus Omnitrophota bacterium | reverse complement strand
TTCGTCATTCGGGTAGCGAGAACTAAAGAGAGATGCTCCGCCTACTTTTCATTATCGTCGTTGCCTTCCTGCTGGCAAAAATAACCACCTTTGGGTGGCGCACGTCGGTCAAGACATTGCCTGTTTTACCTGAAGACAGCAGCCTGCCGGAGAGGTTAAAGGCCCATGTTCTTAAACTTGCGGATGAAATTGGCGAGCGCAGTATTTTTAAATACGAGAATTTAAACCAATCAGCAGATTACATCACGCAGCAGCTGGATGGTCTGGGCTTAGAGATTGAGTTCCAGGAATATAAACTTTACGATAAAACCGCAAGAAATATAATTGCCCGAAAAACCGGCAGGGAAAAACCGGACGAGGTAATTATCGTGGGCGCACATTACGACACCTGTTTTAACCCCGGCGCCAATGATAACGCAAGCGGTATCGCGGTCCTGCTGGAACTGGCAGGGAGACTTGGCGTTCAGGCGCTCCGCCGGAGCGTAAAATTCATCGCCTTTACCAATGAAGAACCTCCTTTTTTCAAGACCCGAGATATGGGGAGTTATCGCTATGCCCGCCGGGCAAAGGATGAGGGAGAAAACATCAGGCTGGCGCTTATCTTGGAGAGCGTCGGCTATTATTCAGACAGGTCTTTCTCGCAACGTTATCCCGTATTGGTGGGACCATTTTTCCCCCACAGAGCCAATTTTATTGCCGTGGTAGGAAATCTCAGAAACAGGGAGCAGGTCAGGGAATGCGCCGAATTATTAAGGAAAAATTCAGCGCTCCCCGTATATTCAGCAACCTTGCCGGATTTCGTCGGCGGCATAGATTTTTCTGACCACTGGTCTTTCTGGCAGATGGGATTTCCTGCGGTTATGATTAGCGATACCGCATTTTATCGTTCTCGCCACTACCACAGAAATTCAGATACATTTGAGAAATTGGATTATGCGCGCATGGCTCTGTTAGTTGATGGCTTAGAGAAGGCAATCATAGAGCTGGGAGGAAGGGCTTGCTCAATCGGGACGAGATAGAAAAACTAATTAAAAGAGAGAATCTGGTCAGCGGATATGTCAGCCGGAAGCATCAACTTACTCCCAACGGATTTGATTTGACTGCAAGCAAGGTCTTTTCTTTTGCTGAGGCCGGCGCCCTGGATTTCTCCAATAAGGAAAGAACTATTCCTGAAGGCAGAGAGATCAGGCCGCGCAAAAAGAGTCCGCGGGATAAATACGGCTGGTGGGATTTAAAAAAAGGGGCGTATAAAATTGTCACCAACGAAATCTGCAATTTTTCCCGCGACATGATTGGGGTTGCCTTTCCGCGGAGTTCCCTGCTCCGGATGGGCGTATTCACGCAGACCGGGGTCTGGGATGCGGGTTTTCAGGGGAAAAGCGAGTTTATCTTAGTGGTGGAGAACCCTAAGGGATTGCGGCTGAAACAGAACGCCAGGATAGCGCAGTTGGTATTTTTGCGCATAAAGGAAACCAGAGAAGGTTATCAGGGAATTCATCAGGGAAAAGACCCCGCCAGCAAAAAGGGATCAGAGTCATTTTTTTCTTAAATGACTAATGACGAAACTCGAATGCCGAAATAGAGGTTAAGGAGGTTAAAAAGGTTAGAAAGGTTAAGAAAGTTACATTTAAAAATTCCGTAACCTCCGTAACCTTCTTAACTTCCTTAACTTTTTTAACTTTATTATTTTAACATTCGTCATTGCGCCTTGCAGACAAAGGGTTTTTCAGCGTTAACTAATTAGTTAATACTGAAAAACCTTCGCTTAGCACAAATTGCCATCACGAATTTTAATCAAATGACCACGAATTAATTAGTGGTAATTCGAATTTGTGTAAAAAATACCCAGTGAGAACTAATTAGATGCTCATATGAAGGAATTAATCCTTGTGGGTGACCGGGTTTTAATTGACCCCGATTTAGGCGAAGGTAAGACGGAGAGCGGACTCTATCTTCCCGAAGGGGTCAAGGAAAAAGAGAAGATCCAGGCCGGCACCGTGGTTAAGGTGGGTCCGGGCTATCCCGTTCCCGACCCCACGGCTCTGGAGGACGAGCCCTGGGCAAAGACAAAATCGGACAAGAAATATTTCCCTCTCGAATCCAGAGAAGGCGACTACTGCATTTTCCTGCGCAGTTCGGCAATTGAGATTGAATTCGAGAAGAAAAAATATCTGGTCGTCCCCCATTCGGCGATTCTGATTATCGTCAGGGACGATATTGCCCGAGAGATAAAAAAACTTGAAGAGACCTGAATCTGGCGAGGAAGCGAATTGCGATGAGCAGTTACGCCGTTAATCCGGAGAAGGAAAAGGCGCTCGGCGAGAAAATGCTTCGCCTGGGCATATCTGAGGAGGATATCGTTGAGAAATTCATCCGCTCAGGGGGAAAAGGAGGCCAGAACGTCAATAAGGTTTCCACCTGCGTCTATTTGAAACACATCCCCACCGGTATGGAGGTAAAATGCAGCCGCGAGCGTTATCAGGCGCTGAACCGCTTTCTTGCCCGACGGGAACTGGCAAATAAAATTGAGGCTCTCGTTCTGGGTAGGGAGTCCGAGGAGCGGCGGAGGATTGCGAAGGTAAGGAGGCAGAAGCGCAGACGTTCCCGCCGCGCCAAAGAGAAGATGCTGCGCGATAAACGCCTGCATTCGGAGAAGAAAAAACTGCGCAGCCGGGTGGGCTATGAAGAATAAAGGACAATTTAAGAAATTTGTAGCCACGCATCTTTACTGCGACAGTTGCGGGCAATCCATGCCGGTTACGGAAAATCTCCTTCTCGTTCTTCCCGACGGCAATCTCTATGATTACTCCTGCCAGGGATGCGGTAAATCTGTGGGGACACGCAAAGAAAGCGGTCCGATTATTCAGGGAGAATAATAATGCGCGGAATGGAAAATCGCCAGAGTAAAGTTCCTCAGTTGAAATTTAAGAAACCGGCAAGGACTATCAAAAAGAATATAATCCGCCCCGCTAAAAAACCCTGCCGCTACCCCAGTATGTAACCTCGCAAAAATCTTCTGCCACCCGAGAGGCGGTCTTGTTTAACTTAACGCGAATTCTCGCAAATTATCATCTGTACAGCCGTGGCTTTCTGTGGTTCGGGGTAAATTCGCGTATATTTGCGTTGGATTCGCGCCTATTCGCGTTCAGAAAAAAATAGAAAAACCCCGCAAAAATTACACCCCGCAAAAATTAACTTGACAGGATTTTTGACTCTGCTATAATGGTTTTAGCACTCTAAATGCGAGAGTGCTAATCAAGGAGCGTTTATGAAGACCACCGATTTACAATCAAGAAAAGAAAAGATTCTGGAAATAATCGTGGAGACCTACGTTGCCGAGAAAAAACCCGTGGGTTCGCGCAGCATCGCCCGGAAACTGCGTTTTAAGTTTTCTCCCGCTACCATCCGCAATATTATGGCGGACCTGGAAGAGGCAGGCTATATCACGCACCCTTACACCTCGGCGGGAAGGATTCCTACGGATAGGGGTTACCGCTATTATGTGGATAATATAATGCCGGTTCAGCAACTCACCCCGCAGGAAAAAAAGGAGATTACCCGGCAATTTACCGCCACAGACAAGGAACTTTCCGCCGTTATGGAAAAGACCTCGCAGCTGCTCTCGGAGTTCTCGGAAGAGGCGGGAGTGGTAGTCTATCCCTGTATGGGTAAAAGCAGATTAAGGCATTTAGAGTTGGTGGATATGGGAAACAACTCGGTTCTGCTGGTTTTGCTTACCAATTCAGGGCTGGTCAAGAACTTTATGCTGGATTTTCCTTCCGGCTTTAGCCGGGGTCATCTGGAAAAAATAAGCAACCTTTTCAATTCTCAACTGGAGGGGGCGTATCTGAACGAGATGCGCAATTATCTTTTGCAGAAGAAACTGAGTGATGACTTTTCTTTCTTTAACATCTTCAGGGATGCCTTTTCCGTGTTTGAAGACGCCTTTAGAAGAATTGATGAAGAGAGGTTATGCTTTGAAGGAACTGCCCAGATAATATCCCAGCCGGAGTTTAGAGACCAGAATGCCTTGAACCGCATTCTGCGTCTTATAGAGGAAAGAAAGCCCCTTCTGGAGATAATGGGCCGGGATATGGCGGAGGACGGGATAAAAATTCACATCGGCGCGGAGAATCCTTCCGATGAAATAAGGTTCCTGACGCTGATTACGGCAAATTATCGTATTGCAGGAGAGGTTATGGGAAATCTGGGGGTAATCGGTCCTACGCGCATGGCTTACTCCCGCGTGATAAGCATTGTGCAGCATATCGCCTCTGCCTTGGAAGAGGTTCTGGCAGAGAGGGTATTTTGAAACCGCTATGAAAAAAAATAACCCGAAGAACAACCACAGGAGACAGGAGCGACTTCCGCCGGAAGATAGCGAGGAAATGAAAAAGGATGCGCAGGACAGACAAGCCAGACCTTCGCAGCAGGAGGAGAAAATCAGCATCCCCGCTTCTGAACTGGATGAATTGAATAAGAAAGCCCGGCTCGGCGATGAATACTACGATAAATTCCTGCGTCTGGGAGCGGAGTTTGACAATGCCCGCAAGCGCATGGCGAGAGAAAAAGAAGACCTGATTAAGTTTGCCGCGCAGGGTTTGATTTCCGAGTTTTTGCCTATCGTGGACGACTTTGACCGCTTGATTGAGGGTATAAAAAACAATCAGATCAACGCCGGTTTTCTGGAAGGGATAAAGATGATTCAGAAGAGAATCCACGCGCTCTTGGAAGAAAACGGGCTTGCGCGGATGAAGGTGGTGGGTGAAAAATTCGACCCCGCAAAACACGAGGCGTTGATAGCAGTTGAAACCGACGAATATCCCGAAGAGACCATTATTGAGGAGATACGCAGTGGTTATCTTTTGTATGATAAGGTATTGCGGCATGCGGTGGTTAAGGTAGCACGGAAGAAAACAGATTCCCAAGAGGGCACCAGCGCACCAGAGCACCAGAGCACCAGTTAAAGAATATGCTGGTGTACTGGTGACTGGTGTTCTGGTGCACAATTAAATTAAAGGAGGTGTAAGATGGCAAAGGCAATTGGTATTGATCTGGGAACATCTAATTCGGCAGCAGCGGTAGTGGAGGGAGGCAGACCCACGATAATTCCTTCTGCCGAGGGAGCGGGGGTTGCCTCGGGTAAGGCGTTTCCCTCTTATGTGGCTTTTACCAAAGACGGACAGCGTCTGGTAGGCGAGCCGGCGCGCAGGCAGGCGGCCATAAACCCCGAAGGAACGATTATGGCGGCAAAACGCAAGATGGGGACCGACCATAAATTCAAGGTTTACGGCAGCGAATATACCCCCCAGCAGATTTCCGCCTTTATCCTGCAAAAAATCAAACAGGATGCCGAGGCGTATTTAGGCGATAAGGTGGAAGAGGCAGTGATTACCTGCCCGGCGTATTTTGACGATAATCAGAGGACTGCCACCCGCGATGCGGGAGAGATTGCCGGCTTTAAAGTCCTGCGCATTATCAATGAGCCCACCGCCGCCTGTCTTGCCTACGGACTGGAAAAATTAGGCAGGAAACTCAAGATTATGGTCTTTGACTTCGGAGGGGGGACCCTGGATGTTACCCTGATGGAGATGGGCGAGGAAGGCGGGTTTATGGTTATCTCCACCAGCGGCGATACGCATTTAGGCGGGACGGATATGGATAATACGCTCATCGATTATATTGCCGCGCAGTTTAAACGCGAATCGGGAATTGACCTGCGCAATGACAGGATGGCGATGCAGCGTCTGCGCGAGGCGGCGGAGAAGGCGAAGATTGAACTCTCCAGCACCCTCAACACGGACATCAATCTGCCTTTCATTACCGCCGATGCCGCAGGTCCCCGGCACCTGACGATGAACCTCACCCGCGCAAAATTAGAGGAACTGGTTGGCCCGATTATCGAGCGTTGCCGGCATCCCCTGGAACAGGCATTATCCGATGCCCAGCTTCAGCCTAAAGATGTTGACCGGATAATTCTGGTGGGCGGGCCCACGCGTATGCCTTGCGTGCAGAAGTTCGTGGAAGACGTGGTGGGGAAAAAGATCGAACGCGGAATCGACCCGATGGAATGCGTTGCCCTGGGCGCGGCGGTCCAGGCGGGGATTATCAAAGGGGAGGTAAAGGAGGTTCTCCTTCTCGACGTCACGCCTCTTTCTTTAGGTATTGAAACCTTAGGCGGGGTCTTCACCAAACTGATTGAAAGGAATACCACCATCCCCACGAAAAAAGCCGAGATATTTTCCACTGCCGCCGACAATCAGACCGCGGTAACCGTGCGCGTCTTGCAGGGCGAGCGCCAGATGGCGGACGATAATGTGGAATTAGGCAGGTTTGATTTAATCGGCATCCCGCCTGCCCCGCGGGGGATTCCCAAAATAGAGGTTTCCTTTGACATTGATGCCAACGGCATTGTCCATGTCTCGGCGAAGGACCTGGGGACCGGCAAGGAGCAGTCGATGCGCATTACCGCGCCCAGGAAATTGTCCAAGGAAGATATTGACAAGATGGTCAAAGAGGCGGAGAAGTTTGCCGACGCCGACAAGAAACGCAAAGAAGAGGTGGAGGTCATCAATCAGGCTGATACCCTCGTATACGCTACAGAAAAGTCGCTCAAGGAATTCGGTGATAAGGTAAGCCAGTCCGAGCGCGCGGAGATAGAGTCGCGACTTAATGACTTGAAGACCGCCGTAAAGGATAAGAATGCAGAGAGAATCAGAAAAGGTATGGAGGAATTAAGTAAGGCCTCCCATAAACTGGCAGAAGAGGTTTATAAGCAGGCAAGTGCGAAACAGCAGGGACAGAGGCCCGAAGATGGAAGCCAGAGGCATGAGGCTGGAAAAGAAAAAACAGAAGAACCCAAAGAGGGAAAGAAGGAAGACATCATCGACGCGGAGTATAAGGTCGATAATGAGGACAGAAAATAGCACGAATTACCACGAATCAAAAGCCGAATTACCACGAATATTTGTGGCAATTCGATAAAAATTCGTGGCCATTCGTGTCCCGAGCGGAGCGAGGGATGACCAAGCGTGATTATTACGAGATTCTCGGCGTAAACAGGAGCGCCTCCAAAGACGAGATAAAGTCCGCCTTCCGGAAGCTGGCGATGCAGTTCCATCCCGACCGCGTTCCTGCGGAGAAAAAGAAAGAGGCGGAGGAGAAATTCAAGGAAATCTCCGAGTCGTATGCGGTTTTATCCGACGACAAGAAGCGGGCGCAATACGACCAGTTTGGTCATGCGGGAATTGACTCCCGCTACAGTTATGAGGATATTTTTCGGGGAGCGGATTTCGGCAGCATCTTTGAGGACTTAGGATTCGGAGGCAGCATCTTCGAGGGGCTCTTTGGCGGTTTTGATATTTTTGGCACGGGGAGAAGAGGCGGGCGCCGGGGAGGTCGCGGCCGCGACCTGCAATTCAACATAGAGATTTCTTTTGGTGAGGCGGCGCGGGGCATAACCAAGACGATTGTGGTTCCCCGTTATGAAATCTGCGCCACCTGTAGAGGAGAAGGGACGAAGCCGGGGACGAAAAAGGTAGAGTGTTCCCGCTGCCGTGGCGCGGGACAAAGCCGCGTTTCCCAGGGATTTTTTACCCTCACTACCACCTGCTCCGCCTGCCAGGGCGAGGGATATAAGATTCAGACCCCCTGTCCTGCCTGCCGTGGCCAGGGAAGAGAGAAGATCGAGCGCAAGATTGAGGTGAAAATCCCCGCCGGCGTGGATAGCGGTTCGCACCTCCGGCTTTCCGGAGAGGGTGAAGCGGGAACGTCGGGAGCAAGGGGAGATTTATACGTGGTGATAGATGTCCGTCCGCACGAGATATTCCAGCGCCACGATGATGATATATACTTAGAGGTTCCCCTCGGTTTCGTAACCGCCTGTTTAGGCGGAGAGATAGATATCCCTACGCTTAACGGCAATGTCAGGATGAAGATTCCTGCCGGCACGCAATCCGGCAGGATTTTCCGCATCCGCGGCAAGGGATTTCCCAGCCTGCGCGGATACGGTCAGGGAGACGAACTGGTGAGGGTAACCGTGGAGGTTCCCACCAATTTGACGGGTGAGCAAAAAAGGCTGCTCAAGGATTTTGCCGCCAGCCTCGCTGAAAACGAACTTCCCCTTACGCGCTCCTTCCGGGAAAAACTCCGCCGTTTTTTCCGTTAAAATAGGGACAGCAGCGCCTATTTTTCGGAAGTACAGTATTCCTTAGGGGCCGTACGGAATAAACTATCTAACATATCATTCTCAAGGCAATACTCTATTTGAGTTTGAATTAACTCTTTTAATTCTGAGAGGGCTTCTTTTTCGCTTCTGCCTTGAGCGGCAATATCCATATCTAAGCAGTGGGCAAGGAAGCATTTTTTCCCTTTATCTTCAATTATCAAGATATGTAAATTTTTAGCAATCGCGGATTTTCTGTTCACATTCCCTCCTTTCTGTTTTCTAAATAAAGAATATCATATAAAATATAGTGACGTCAAGGATATTTCATAATATTGGCAAATTATTCGACTGCGCTTAGGCAGGCGAGAGGCGACAAACAGAAGGCTGGAAGCTGGAAATAAGTAGCCAGTAGTTCAGTAGCAAGTAGTTTAGTAGTCAGTAGTTCAGTAGCAAGTAGTTTAGTAGTCAGTAGTTTAGTAGCAGGTAGTTCAGAAACCAGTAACCAGA
>JBBIPY010000051.1:0-9177 GCA_037442605.1 Candidatus Omnitrophota bacterium | reverse complement strand
TACTACCAGAATCTCCAACAGCGTAAACCCGCGCTTCTGCATAATACCACCCCCTTCTAAAAATTTTGCTGCGCGAAATCTTTATTGCGTTATCCTGATTGCGCTTGATAAGCCAAATATCGGCAGAAACATCGAGATGACAATTACCCCTACAATTATTCCCATCGTAATCAAGACCACGGGTTCAAAAGCAGCCGTAAAACGGCTGATAAAGGTATCAATTCTCTCTTTATAAAATGCGCCCAGCCGGGATAACATATTGGCAAGTTCTCCCGCCTCCTCTCCTACCTCCACCATCTCCACCACAATCGGCGGAAATACTTCGCTTTCTGCCATCGGTTTGGACATACTCTGCCCTGCCCGCACCGCACTCTTGACCTTTTCCAGCGCAGCCTCCACCAGCTTATTCCCCGCTGCCTTCTCCACAATCTCTAAGGCATAAAGTATGGGGACCCCGCTTTTAATCAGGACGCTGAAGGCGGAGGCAAAACGTTCAATGGCCACCATCCGGAAAAGATGTCCGAAAATGGGCAGTTTCAACTTCCATCTATCCAACACCCAGCGGCCTTTTTCGGTCTGGGAAATCTTCCGCACCGCAAAGATCAACCCTGCTAGAATTAATATCTCAAAAATAAAATATCTCCTGGCAAACGAACTTATCTTAATAATCATCAGGGTCAAAAAGGGGAGTTCCACCTGAAACTCATTAAAGATACGCTCAAAAATGGGGATAATCCTCAGCATAAATACAGCAATCGTACCGAGGGCAACCACGGTCAGAATCGCCGGATACATCAGGGCGGAGATTATCTTTCTCTGTAATGTTCCCGCCTCTTCCAAATATTTGGCAACCTGGTCAAAGACAAAGGGAAGTTGTCCCGATGCCTCGCCGGTCTCCACCAGATTTATCCAGAAAGGAGAGAATACCCGGCGATGTTTTTTCAGGGCCTCGCTGAGGGCGCGACCCCCTTCCACATCCTTTCTCACCAGATACAGGACTTTATCCAGCGTGCGCGACTCTACCTGGTCCGATACCACTATCAGGCTTCTCAATAAAGGAACCCCGGCATCCAAAAGCGTGGCCATCTGCCGGGCAAGGAGGATTAAGTCATCCAGGGTTACACGATAGTGATATCTTTTTTTCCTGCCCGCTCTTTTCGTCAGAAGTTCATCGCGGCCAGCGGCAACAATGGAAGTTACCAGAAGCCCCCTTTCCTGCAACATCGCCAGAAGCATATCCTCGTCTCTCGCCTCTAATGAACCCGTCTCAATCTTTCCTGCCCGCGTCCTTGCTGTATAGACAAATAACGGCATTGCCTCCTCGCTTTCGCTCGCCAAAAATCAAAATAGTCTGGTTTTAATTACTCCGTTTCTCCTAAGGTTACGCGCATTATCTCCTGGACATCGGTAATGCCTGCGGCTACCTTCTGCATACCGGATTCCCAGAGAGTAAGCATCCCTGCCTCACGCGCTGCTTCCCTTAAAACCTCAGCGCTCGACCTCTTCTCCACCAGTGTCCTTATCTTATCAGAAATAAACATCGCTTCATAGATGCCTATGCGTCCCTTATAACCGGTATGGCCACAGCGCTCACAGCCGCGGTGATGATAAAGCAGGTCTTTATCCATTTTATTCTTCTGCAGAAAATCCCGCGTCGGCTCATATGGTTCTTTGCAATCCGGACAAAGTGTGCGCACCAGTCTCTGGGCAGCCACCAGAAGCAAAGAAGGAGCCAGGAGATAGGATTCAACCCCGATATCAATTAAACGGCTAATCGCCGTAGGGGCGTCGTTGGTATGCACGGTGCTTAATACCAGATGTCCGGTAAGGGAGGCGCGGATACAAATCTCCGCGGTTTCTAAATCACGCACCTCTCCCACCAGTATTATATCGGGGTCCTGTCTTAGAAAAGAGCGCAGGGCAGAGGCAAAGGTAAGTCCAATCTGCGGCTTAACCTGCACCTGATTTACGCCTTCAAAACGATATTCTACCGGGTCTTCGATAGTAATGATATTTAAGGCAGGAGACTTTATTTCATTCAATGCCGCATACAGGGTAGTGGTCTTACCGCTTCCGGTGGGTCCGGTTAAGAATACCAAACCATAGGGAAAACGAATCGCCTTCCTGAATACCTCCAGTTCCTTCGATTCAAAGCCCAATGTCTTCAGGTCTAAGGGAATCTGCGAGCGGTCGAGAATCCTCAGGACGGCCTTTTCTCCATGGATGGTAGGAATAACCGAGACGCGAATATCTACTATGCGCTCACCAAGTTTAACCAGAAACGCCCCATCCTGAGGAAGCCTCTTCTCGGCGATATCCAATTTGGAGAGTATCTTGATGCGTGAAATCAATGCCTGTCTCAAGTAATGGGCAGGGGGAGTGATTTCATGCAAGACCCCATCAATACGATAGCGTAAGATGAGCTTGTCCTTAAAGGGTTCAATATGAATATCGGAGGCGCGTTCTTCCACCGCCTGTTTTATAATCAGGTCTACTAATTTCACAACCGGAGCCTCCTCTGCCTTGGCAATCAACTTGTCCAGGCTCAAACCTTCTTCTTCAGAAACCTCCTCGAGGGTCTCCAGGGCCGTGTCTTCCGCGCGATAAGAATTTTCAATCGCTTCTTTCAAAAGGTCCTGTTTGCCATAAAAGGACTCAATTACCTTATCAATCTCTGATTGGGTAGAAATAATGGGATTGATCTCGCAGCCCGTAATTTTTTTCAGATTATCAAGCACCATTAAATCAGAAGGGTCGTTCATGGCAACGGTTAAGGAATTCAAGTGGCGGGAGATAGGCAGGACCCTATAGCGGCGGGCAAAGTCCGGGGGAACTAACTTTTCCAGACCCTCGTCCTCGGCCGGTTTAAGCTGACCCTTGGAAAGAGAAACATAAGGGATATCCAGCTGCTTCCCCAAGGCGATAGCGATATCCTTTTCCGAAACCAGCTCTAATTTTACGAGCACCTCGCCCAGTTTGGCCTCTTCAACCAGCTGGGTCTGGAGCGCCTTCTGGAGTTGCTCCTCGGTAAGCAGTCCTTCTTTAACTAAAATCTCGCCTAATTTAGGTCGACGTTTTGCCATCTTCGATGAGCCCGGCACCTATAGCGGGGTAAAATTCAGACCTCTCCCTGATCCTATAGTGCCAAGGTAATCTTCGCTCTATTTGCTGAATTTATCCAAAAGACCCTCGACTGCCTTCTCCTTGGAAGCCTCGGGAGGAAAGGTGCTTTCTCTCTCTATTTCCTGCAGCGATAGCGGCGTAATATATTCCTTAAATATGTGCGGGGTAATAAATATAATCAGCTCTTTGTCCGTCTTGTCTTTGCTCGTAGATTTGAAAAGATGGCCCAAGAGAGGAACATCCCCCAGCAGAGGAACTTTCTTTATTGTCTCGGTATCTTCAGTATTAATCAAACCGCCGATAACCAGGGTATCCCCGTCTCTAACCCGCACGGTTGTCTTTACCGAACGGGTATGGGGGTCAACATACTCAGCAGCAGTAAAATAAGGAGATTTCACCGGTGTAGTCACCGAAGGCTCAAGGGTCATAGTAATATAGCCATCTTTATTCACCTGGGGGGTTACCTTGAGTACGATACCGGTATCCATCCTTTCCGCGGAAGTCGTCTTAATGTCTGTCCCATGAATAGTGGTAATGCTTGCTACCGCCGTCTTCGCGGTAAGATTTATCTGGGCGGTTTCGTTGTCCAGAGTAAGCACGCGCGGCCGGGCAAGAATTTTTGTATTCTTGTCGGTCTCCAGCATCTTCAGCGAGGCAGTAAAACTCGCCATAGAAATCGTACCATAAGCTATGCCTGTCGTCTTATCCACGCCTTCGGGAAAATCGTGTTTTCTGAATGGAAATTTTGTGGTCATTTTTGGTCCGGTATAGACCGCAAGGGTATCCGCCCACTCCACGCCCAATTTATCTATATTGTTTACGGTCGTCTCTAAGAGTTCCGCCTCAATCATCACCTGCGGGGTAGCCTCATCAAGCCTAGCCAGGGTCTCTTCAATTATGGGAAACTGCGCGGGTATATCCGTAACAATAATGCTGTTGGTGCGCACATCGGAAACAACCTTGCCGTATTCGGTGAGGAGTCCGGCAGTCTTAATCGGCTCTTTTGTAGTCTTTCCTTCCCGCGTGGTTCCTCCCTCGCGTTTCTCGCGCATCTTCTCAAACAACTCTCTTACCGCCTCGGCCTTGGCATAATTTAATGAATATATTCTGGTAATGGTCTCCACTTCAGGAGTAACCAACTCTTTAATCACAATGATATTGCTTGCCTCCGGCTGCTCAAAGGTCAGATTATTTGCCTGTAAAATCCTGTTTAAGACATCCTCAACGCTCACCTTGTCCAGATAAAGGGTAATCTTTCTATCCTCTATCTCGTGACTGGCGATAAAATTAAGACCCGACTGTTGAGAGAATATCTTCAACACATCCTTGAGGCCGGCATCTTTAAAATCCATAGAGATAAGCACATCTTGAGGCATCTGGCAAATACCCCATTCCAGCCCAAAGAATATAGAAACAAGCAGGAAACTAAATAAACCCGGTTTTAATTTTTTCATTTTGACCTCCTTATTCTGTTCCGCCTTGAACCTTTATGGTGCCGCCGCGTTCAAGCAGGAAATCCTGCCCTTTATAAATAAAACTTATTCCTTCCTTCTTTATTTCCAGAATTTTTGCCCCCAGGATTTCATCACCCTTACCCAGGACTGTATTATTTATGATTGCTCGCGGTTTATCCCCTCCCCAGACAATACCCTGGAGTTTCAAATTAGGCGGGGCAATTTTCTCCAACTTTTCTTCTATCTTTTCCTCAGGCAGGAAACTCAAAAAGGGGTCGCGATAATTAACCCCGAAGTATTTTAAATCTTTTGCCTGCTCCTGCGAGAAAATTATCCTTCCCATCCCTATCAACACCGCAAGCAGCGCCAGGCCAACAACCCCACCCTTCTTTATCTTCATCTTATTTGTGTTAATTTGTGTGCAATTTGTATCTATTTGTATCTTAATGCAGATAGATAGCGCTCACCTTAAGAGTTGCCTCTGTTAAAACAAATCCTTTATTGTCCAGCCGTCTCTTCAGCGGCTTTGCCTTTTGCCTGAGTCCAGATGCATCTATCTCTTCTTTTGCCGATTCTGCCTCCCTAAAACTTTTCAGTTCAAGATAACTGACCTCAACAAACCTGTCTAATTTCTCCAATCTGCTGAGCAGCTCTCCTAAAGAATGATAACTGCAGACGGTCTTTACCTTCACCGGGATACGCGTATAAAAGCCAGCCTTTTCTAAAGGCTGAGGCTCAATAGAGATTAACTCTAAATGCAAGGAGTTGAAAATCTCGGAAATCCTGCCGAGCAACCAGGGAAGGTCCTTTTCGCTCTTCAGCATCTCCTTGGCGGAACGCGTATCAATCTCATCCTTGATTTTCCCGATTTCAAAAAATATTCTGTTTTTTTCGTATTCCTCATCGAGGGTCTTCAAGAGTCTGCTGAGCTGCTGCGTGCGCGGCTGATAGATAAATTTTATCGTACCGATAAAGACAAACGCCGCTATCAGCGCTGTTATAAACAAAATTTGCTTATTTGTCGTCATCTGCTAGCCTTTCTCAACTCGAACAGACTACCTTAAAGCGAGTTACAGAAAATCCGCTTTCTGTGCCCTTTTCCATAAAACCCAATTCAACCTTATTAAACTCTCCCATAATTATAGGGCTGTTTTTAATATTGGAGATTAATTCGTTAACCAGCTCCGGCTCTGATTTGCGCTGATTAGCCGCAAAGACCCTGCCTTCAATAATCAATTTCACATTTCTGGCCCCGGAACTGCCGTCTGTCTTGCTTTCAATCTGGAGGTTCTCTAACCATACGCCGGCCGGTAATACGCGGGGAAGTTCGCTTAACTGCAGGGTCAGCAATACCCTCTTATCAGTAATTCGGAAAAGGATATTCTGTTTTTTAATAAGCTCTTTATGTATCTTAACCAGTTCCTCTTTGCTGGCATTAGAAAATAACGCACCTATCTTTCCTCTTAATTTCTTGACTTCCGTTAAATAATTGTTTATAAGCCGGGTCTGGCGCAACATGGTCAAATTGACCGAAAGCATTATCGATAACCCCAGGGCTAACTCTAATACGGCAACCCGCATTAAAAATGGCTTTTTTTGTTCCAGCGTCTCCTTCTCAACAGGCAACGCTTCCTTTACTAAAAGATCTATCCTCTTTTCCCGCGGTTGGAACTCCCTCAGCGCCAATCCTACCGCAACGGACATCGCAGATTCAAGTTCGGCCTGGCCCTTGAACAAGAGATTGGGATTGCCAACCATTGTAAACATTTTCAGGTCTCTCTCTAAATATTCTCTCCAGCGCTCCAGGCCGTTTCTGCCCAGAATAATAAGTTTATCAATGCGCATGGCAGGCAGGTGTCTGTAGTGATAATCAAAGGAGAGCTGAATTTCCCGTAGAAGACTCTCGTACGCTGAATCAACCCCCGCCTTCTGGCCAAATTCCGTCTCAGGCAGCTGAGGCGTTTTCGGAGGAGAGGTCAAGGAAAAATCGCGCATCAGATAGGGCATATTATAATCACAGACGGTAAGCACGGCATCGGTTTTTTCTACATACAAAATCGCCGTGAGGTCTTTTTTAGCCAGGAGATTCAGGGAACGAAAAAGGCGCATCAGGGCCAGGGAGGGATTTTCTATCGCTATTAAATCTACCGAGGCATCTCTAAATATGCTCCGATAGTAGCCTAAGGTTTCTTTTTTCGTGGCGATAAAAACTATCCTTAATTCTTTCTTTTTCTCCTTTGTGTCAATAATAAAGAAGTCCGAAGCCACCTCCTCCATCTTAAACGGGATATATTTCTGCGCCTCAAAGCGAACCGCGCTTTCTAATTCCTTCTGCGGAAGAGAAGGCATGGGGAAATATCTCAGAATAATCATGGAGTCGGGTATAGAGGCAACCACATTAATGGGCTCTATGCTATTTTCCTCCAGAACCCTCCTCAATACGCCTGCACTCCTAGAGCTCTGCAATTCTGCGCGGCCACCCTGCTCAATGCCGTATTCATCGGCCCCCTCTTTCTCGGCAGGGATATCTGCCCTGCCGTGCTTGAGGAGGCAATATCCCGCTAAGGTCTTTTTTATCTGCACCACCTCAATACAAAACTCGCCGATATTGATTCCTGTGTAAATATTAGACATTTCTCTTCGCCTTATTTTTAGAATGTCTCTCATTCTCGGGGCTGGCTTTGACTACCCGCGACCTCAGCCATTTATCCACTGTCTTGCGGTCAAAACGCCAGACCCTGCCCACTTTAATTCCGGAAATCCTCTTCTGGTGCAGCCAGTTATAAAGCGTCTGTTTCTCTAACCTCAGATAGGCCGCCAGTTCATCTATATCCATCAAACGGGTCATCTTAGTCCCCCATAGTTAACGCTGAAAAACCCTGCTTTTGCAGACTGGATTTCCGACTGTAAAATCTCTGTAATCTTTTAGAAATCTGCGTAATCAAGCTCTTCTCATTTGCAGAAAAATGGAGAAGAGCTCATTTAATTACCGCCTAACATAACATACATCATTTACCTTGTCAAGTGTTTTTTTCTATGTATTTACTTTGACTTAATTTTACTTCATTTGTTTTCTGCCTTCCTAACCGAGGCATCAATCCAGTCCAGATAGGGTTTAAATCCTCTAACGACCGGCAAGGCAATTACTTCCGGCGTCTCATAAGAATGATTATGTTTTACCTCCTTGACTAACGCCTCCCATAATCTCTGTCGGGTTTTTACAAGCAAGAGAAACTCCTCGGACTGTTCAATTTTACCCTGCCAGTGGTAAATAGAGGTCATGCCCCCAACAATGCTCACGCAGGCCGCCAGTCTTTTTTCTACCAGAAGATGCGCAATTTTTTCCGCCTCTTTTTGATTCGAGGTGGTGATAAATACGGCGATGCAATCCTTCATTGTACCTCCACGGTAGTAGGGAGTAGCAAGTAGAGAGTAGCGAGATAGTCGCGGTTATCAGGACATCGGGTTATCGGGGTTTGGTTATCAGGATACCAGGATATCAGATTCGTTTCTGTTCTCCCTGATGTCCTGATTCCCTGATATCCATCTCCTGATTTCCTAATATCCTGATATCCGCTTTTAACTCCTTAAGTTTTAAGATTATTTCTCTCGCTACTCTCATTTCTTTCACTTGATTTCAAAAGCAATAATAATATTGAAAGCGATCTGCTCCCGCTTCAGTCCCTGCGGAAAAGGAGGAAATGGCGCAGCGTCTTCCACGCTGGTCAGGGATGTCTCTCTCAAAATAGGCTCGCGGCTGGACCGGGTATCGATTATCTTAAGCCGGCGCAGCTCTCCCCGATTATCTAAAACAAAAAACACGCAAACCTCCCCCGGATTAAAAAAGGCGGGCTTATGCCGGTTGGCGGAGATTTTTATTTTCTCCCGGATTGCGCGGTAATAATCCAGAAAGGCAGGCTCTTTACTTAAAACGGCGAAATCGCGCGCCACCATCTGCTCCTCCTTGCTCAAGGCAGGGGGAGTCTCTTTCTCTGCCTTCCTCATCTCAGGCAGCGGCTCTTTCTTCTCTTCATCTCCTGGGCTCTCTTTAACCTGCACCTTTTCCTGCATCTTCTCTTTGTCTTCCTTGGTCGTAGTTACCGCCCTCGTTTCCTTAATCTCCTCCGGGGGCTCGGGTTTTATTTCAAAATAACTTATCTCGATTTCGGAGAAGGACTTTAATGTCGGCTGGCTCCTAAGATTTGCCCAGGGAAGCAGGAGAAGGAGATGCCCGCAAAGAGAAACAATTAAGGCCTGCCAAAAAATCCTGTCCATTGTCCTATTAAATTAGTTAACCCTGAAAAACCCCTTGTTTGCACAGATTAGCGCAGATTTCTCAAAGTAGCGAGTAGCCCGCCTGCCCTGAGCGTAATCGAAGGGCTACTCGCTGCTCTGTTTATAGTCTGTGCCCATCTGGGTAAAGATACTTTTTCAGCAAGAACTAAATTAGGCGCAAAAAAGATGATTTTCCTGCAAGAAACTTAAAACCTGGCTCTCTGGGGAGCGTCCCTGTCTTTGCTGTTTTCTGCGGTTAGCAAATTTGATTGGTCCTTACTGGAAAAAGTTCGAACCTGTTTCCAGCACAGACCGATTATTTAAC
>JBBIPY010000050.1:0-9432 GCA_037442605.1 Candidatus Omnitrophota bacterium | reverse complement strand
TTGTGTAAAAAATACTTTTTCAGTGAGAACTACTTTACGTCGATATTTCGCAATAAGAATAAGCCCGCCTCACTCAGGCGGGCCTGTCTGTCAGCATTTTACGGCAGACAAATCTATAATTAATCTGGACAATTCTATTTTCTACTTCTGGGCCTTTGCTTTCTCTTCGATATACTTTATTGCATCTCCGACCGTACGCATCTTCTCTGCGTCCTCGTCGGAAATCTCTATACCGAATTCCTCTTCCAGAGCCATAACTAATTCTACCGTATCCAAAGAATCAGCGCCTAAGTCATCAATAAAAGAGGAAGTTTCTTTTATCTCTTCTTTCTTCACTCCTAACTGCTCAGCAATGATGGATTTGATCTTTTCCGTTAACTCCATATCCCTCTCCTCCTTTTTGCAACCGCAAAAACGCCAAATTATACCCCTGACATAACACGTTATTATTTTGTGTTTTGCGGTTATACCATACCGCCGTCAACTATAATTACCTGCCCTGTAATATATCCCGCGGCTTCGGACGCCAGAAACAGGGCGGCACCGGCAACATCGCCCGGGCTACCGAACTTACCCATCGGTATCTGCTTCAACATCTGCTCCTTTATCTCCTGCGGCAGTCTATCTGTCATATCCGTCCGAATGAATCCCGGAGCAATGGCATTAACCGTGATACCTCTTGAAGCAAGTTCTTTCGCCGCAGACTTGGTCAGCCCGATTATGCCGGCCTTTGAAGCGGCATAATTAGCCTGTCCTGCATTTCCCACAAGTCCGATTATGGAAGCAACATTAATAATCCTGCCCTGCCGCTGCTTGAGCATCGTCCTGGCTACTGCCTTGGTGCAGTTGAACGCTCCTTTCAGATTTACCGCGATGACCTTATCCCAGTCTGCTTCGTCCAACCTCAAGAGAAGGGCATCGCGGGTTATACCGGCATTGTTAATTAGTATATCTATTCTCTTAAGATTGTCAAGAATATTTCCTGCCATTTCCTCAACTTCCCGCAGGTTGCTCACATCTGTCTTAAAAACCATAACGCTGTCATTAAAACCTTTGATTTCATCCCTGGCGCTTTCTAACTCTTCTAAATTGACATCGCAGATAACGATGCCTGCCCCCTCTTTAGCAAATGTAAGGGCAATTTCCTTGCCTATGCCACGCGCCCCTCCGGTGATAAGCGCTACCTTGCCTTTTAATAACATGTCTCTTTCTCCTCAAACCAAAGGATTTATAATTATAAAAAATACCCGCAACGCTGTCAAGCCTTTTTAACTCACGGCGATTTTTTCCAGAAAGACGTTTATATCCTGGGCGGTATCAATGTTGTAGAGTTCTAAAGAACTATCAATGCGGTGGATTAAACCCGAGAGAATCTTGCCGGGTCCGATTTCCAGGAAAGAGGTAATTCCGGAATCAATAATCAGCCTCACCGAATCCTCCCAGCGCGTGGTATGATTTATCTGATTGACCAGATTGGTGCGTATCTCCTCCGGCGTATTCTCAAAATAGGCAGTAACATTGCTTACTACGGGCATCCGCGGAATTCTTATCTCTGTCCGGCTCAACTCAAGCATAAGTCTCTTGCTTGCCGGGCCCATCAAGGAAGAGTGAAACGCCCCGCTTACCTCCAGGTAAATCACGCGCCTTGCCCCTCTTTCCTGGGCAAGTCCGGTTGCCTTGGCTATAGCATCCCTGCTACCGGAAATCACAATCTGCCCCGGACAGTTAAGATTGGCTATCTCTGCGCCGGATGCCGCACATATTTCTTCAACTGTCTTATATGTAAGACCCAATACGGAAGCCATCTGTCCGGGATTGAGCCGGGCAGCCTCCTCCATAAATTCACCCCTTTTATGGACAAGTCTGACCGCATCTCCAAAACTGATAACCCCTGCTGCTGCTAAAGCGGAATATTCTCCTAAGCTTAACCCCGCGGTCACGCTGGCGGATATATCCGCGCGGCTGAGCTGGAGGGCGCGTAATGTCGCCAGGGATACCAGGAGTATTGCCGGCTGGCATATAGAAGTCATTTTGAGTTTTTCAGCCGGACCTTCAAAGCATAATCCTGTCAGATTGAATCCGAGAACATCATCTGCCTTTTCAAACATCGGCCGCACTTCCTTAAAACCCTCATAGATATCCCTGCCCATGCCCACATACTGGGCGCCCTGTCCGGGAAAGACGAAGGCAATCTTGGCATTGCTCGGCTTTATATTATCCATTACGTAACCTTCAAATTCCGCGTAGGCGAGACGAGTTTGAACCAACGCGCGGTTTTCTCAAGCCCTTCCACAAAACCAACCTTCGGACTGAAGCCTAATAATTTCTTTGCCTTAGATATGTCCGCCCAGGTCCGTTCTACATCTCCTGGCCGTGGCGCGACGAACCTGGGTTTGATTTTCTTATGCAAAATCTTATTTAAAATATCCACCAACCCCAGCACCGGGTAATCCCTGCCCGAGGCGATATTAAAAACCTCGCCACCGATATCCCTTGACTTTGCCGCCAGGAGATTTGCCTGAACTACATTATATATATAGGTAAAATCGCGCGACTGTTTACCGCTTCCATGTACGGGAGGTCGTTCATTATTCAGGAGACAGGTGATAAACCTGGGAACCACCACCGCATACTGGGATTCCAGAGACTGCCTTGGACCAAAGACATTAAAGTAACGTAAAGAAACGGTATCCAAGCCATAGAGCGCGCTGAAGACCTGGCAGTAATATTCTCCGGCCAGCTTCGATGCCGCATAGGGGGAAACCGGACGGGGAAGAAGGTCTTCTTTCTCGGGGAAAGTATGCGTATCTCCGTAAACCGAACTCGATGATGCATAAACAACTCTCTTCACCCCGGCTTTATGCGCGGCAAGCAGGATATTTAATGTCCCCCCAACATTGACTTCATTATATTCGCGGGGGTACTTAACCGATGTGGGGACAGAACGCAGGGCAGCCTGATGTAATACACAGTCAACGCCCCGGCATGCCCGCTCGCAGGTCTTTAAATCCCGGATATCTCCTTTGATTAAAGAGTAGCGGGTAGCAGGCAGAGAGTAGCGAGAAATAAATGAAAGGTTCTCTTTCTTGCCGGTGACAAAATTATCTAAAATGCGCACCCTCTCCCCGCGCCTGAGCAACTCCTCCGCAATGTGAGAGCCGATGAATCCTGCACCGCCGGTAATGAGGTAAGTAGACATCTTATTAGTTTGTTAGTTTGTTAGTTTGTTAGTTTATTAGTTTGTTAGTTTGTTAGTTAGAGCCTGATGATGTTTTTGTTTTCCCTGAAAGCGCCGAGGGCGTTACGGGTATCAATAATCAATTTTGCCTCTTTAGCAATCAGGGAATAATCCAGGACCAGGTGGTCTGTCACTATAATTACAGCGTCTTTATCTCTCAGTTCACTTTCGTTCAGGGGAGAGGATTTATAAGTCCTGTTTTCAATCTCCAGGGTCTCCACATAGGGGTCGTGATAGGAGACAACTGCTCCCTTCTCCTCCATGATCTGGATAATCTCCAATGCCGGAGATTCCCGGATATCCACCACATCTCTTTTGTAAGTTACCCCGATTATTAGAAGGCGGGAACCCTTCAGAGGCTTGCCTGCCTCGTTTAAAGCCGCGATAATTTTATCCGCTACATAATGCGGCATATAGGTATTAATCTGATGTGCCAGCTCAATAAAACGCGCCTCAAAACCGTGCGAGCGCGCCTTCCAGGAAAGATACAGGGGGTCAACAGGCAAACAGTGGCCGCCTAACCCGGGTCCGGGGTAAAAGGGCATAAATCCGAAGGGTTTGGTAGCCGCCGCCTCGATTACCTCCCAGGCATCGAGTTTTAATTTATCGCACATCAGAGCAATTTCATTAATGAGAGCGATGTTAACCGCGCGAAAGGTATTTTCCAGGAGTTTGACCATTTCCGCCACGCGTGCTGAAGAAACCCGCACAACCTGGCTGATAATCTGATGATAGAGCGTATAGACCAGCTCGGTGCAGCCGGGGGTAACGCCTCCCACTACCTTGGGGATGTTTTTCGTTTTGAACTGGGTATTGCCGGGGTCAACGCGCTCTGGAGAAAAGGCAAGAAATATATCGCTGCCTGCTTTCAGCCCGCCCTTTTCCAGCATCGGCAGAATTACCTCATCGGTGGTCCCCGGATAGGTTGTGCTTTCCAGAACGATTATCTGCCCCTTTCTCAGATGCCGGCAAATCTTTTCGGCGGTATTGATAATAAAGGAGATGTCCGGCTCACGGCTTTTACGCAGAGGCGTAGGCACGCAGATAATGATTACATCCGCTTTTCTGAAGACCCCGTCATTGGTTGTAGCCCTTAATCTTTTCTCCGCGGTCTGGAGTTTCAAATCCTTGCTTGCCACATCAAGTATATAAGAAACACCCCGATTAAGTTTCTTTATCCTCTCTTCATCCACATCAAAACCCACAACCTCAAATCCCTCTCTTGCAAACTCCAGGGCGAGTGGAAGCCCGACATAACCCAGGCCGACCACGCAGATCTTGATCTCGCGGTTAATAATTTTTCTTTTTAATCCCTCCACCATCCTCAACCACCTCTCTTCTTACCAAGGACTGTCCTTATTGCTCTCTCATGCCGTCTTGAGCCAGTGACAGAACTGCCCTCCATCCTTTAATGGTTTCCACCAACCGATGTTTTCTCTATACCATCTAACTGTATCCCCAATGGCATCGGCAAAATGATAAACTGGATGCCAGTCCAGATTTCTCATTTTTGAGCAGTCCAGGGCATAACGTCGGTCGTGCCCGGGCCGGTCAGCGACGTGCTCGATAAAGGTCTCATCTTTATCCATGATGCGCAGGATAATACGCACAACCTGCAAATTCGTAAGCAGATTACCGCTAGCGATATTATAGATCTCGCCTGTCTTGCCTTTATGCATTATGGCGTCAATAGCCCCGACGTTATCCAGGACATAAAGCCAGTCGCGCACATTCAAGCCATCGCCATATAAAGGGAATTTTTTATTTTCTAGAAGATTGGTTATCAATAGGGAAACTATCTTCTCAGGAAACTGATAGGGCCCGAAATTATTGCTGGAACGCGTAATAATTGCAGGCAACTTATATGTCCTATGATAGGAAAGCACCAACAGGTCTGCAGCTGCCTTGGAGGCGGCATAGGGGCTTGAAGGACTGAGGATATCTTCTTCCCTGCAAAATCCGGAATCACGGCTGCCGTAAACTTCGTCGGTACCAATCTGTATAAAAAGTTTTGTTTCAAATTCCTTCGCACATTCAAGCAGGGTATGGACACCGGATACATTGGTTTTTATAAAATCAGCAGCGTTTACAATCGAACGGTCCACATAGGTCTCTGCGGCAAAGTTCACTATGCAATCTATGCCCCGGGCACAGATAGAAGCAACCCGGTTTCGGTCGCAGATATCGGCTTTAAAGAATTCATAGTTTGGATTGTTCTCGACGTCTCTCAGATTCTCCAGATTTCCCGCATAGGTTATTTTATCCAGATTGATTATTTTGTATTCCGGATACTTATCCAGAATGTGACGGATAAAATTTGAACCGATAAACCCTGCGCCACCGGTAACGAGCAGCTTCATCTCTGGCTTAGGTAATTGGGTTATTGGGAAATTAGGCTCTCGGGGCGATTCTTTTATCCCCGATTTCCCAATCCCTTAATACCCAAATCCTAATCTCCTGATTACCTGACATCCCCTTTAAATATCAATATATCCTGCAATTATCTTCTGCCAATCCCTATATATCGGAAACCGAGGGATTTTAATCGCTCGGGGTCGTAGATATTCCTTCCGTCGACAATAATCGGCTGACGCATAAATTTCTTCAGCCGATTGAAATCCATCTCCTTAAACTCATTCCATTCGGTAACGACAACCAAACAATCCGCTCCCCGCGCCACCTCATACATATCCCGGCAGAACCGGACGCCTTTTAATAAATCCTTTGCCTTGCCCATTGCCTGGGGGTCGTAGGCACGAATGCGGGCGCCTTCTTTTATAAGGGCGTTAATTATATCCAGCGAAGAGGCGTTGCGCATATCATCGGTGTTGGGCTTAAAGGAAAGCCCGAGCATGCCTATGGTCTTGCCTTTAACAATCCAGAGCGTTTCTTCGATTTTCTTGAGTAAATCCCTTTTCTGTTCTTCATTTGTCTTTTTGACTGCCTTGAGAATTTCAAAGTCATAGCCGAGCTTCTGGGCAATATGGATAAAGGCATCCACGTCTTTAGGAAAACAGGAGCCGCCGTAACCGATGCCGGCATCCAGGAATGCCCGTCCAATACGCCTGTCCAGACCCATACCCTCGGCTACCTTTAAAACATCCGCCCCTGTCTTCTCGCACAAACCGGCAACGGCATTGATAAAAGAAATCTTGGTGGCTAAGAAGGAATTGGAGGCGTGTTTAATCATCTCCGCCGAATTTATATCCGTAATCACAATCGGGACCTTGAGGGGCTTGTATAATTCGCAGAGTAAATTGCCTGCTTTCTTAGACCCTGCGCCGATAACAATGCGGTCGGGATGAAGAAAATCCTGAATCGCGGAGCCCTCTCTTAAAAATTCGGGATTAGAGGCGACATCGAATTTAACCCTGTGTTTATTATAGACCCGGATTGTATGCTCCACCCATTTGCCTGTCTCTACGGGAACGGTGCTTTTTTCTACAATGAGCCGATAGGAATGCATGCTCCGGGCAATCTGACGGGCAACGTTTTCCACGAAAGTCAGATCTGCCTCTCCATTAGGCTTGGAAGGCGTACCTACGGCAATGAATATAACCAGGGAATTCCTTACCGCAAACCTGAGGTCGTTAGAAAAAGAGAGGCGCTTTTCCTTCAGGTTGCGGGAAACCAGTTCTTCCAATCCCGGCTCATAAAAGGGAATAATCCCTTTTTTGAGAGAGGCGATCTTTGTCTTATCGTAGTCGACGCAGATGACCTCATTGCCCAAATCGGCAAAACAGGCACCCGTAACCAAACCGACGTAACCGGAGCCGATTATAGATATCTTCATGACGCCTTGTTGAAGCTCCACGGGCTTACACCCGTGGAATCTTTCTTTTCGCTTCGGCTCGGCACAGCGAAAACCTCGCCGAAGCGGAATTCCTCTCGCTATCCATCCCCACCCTTACAGGTGGGGAATTCCGCGAAGGCGGGTTAAATTAGTTCTCGCTGAAAAAGCATCTTTGCACAGATGGTCGCACCTGCCTGCCGACAGGCAGGGATTAAATTTCTAACGGGGTTAATCTGTGCGAACACAGGGTTTTTCCAAGGTTAACTAAATTAATATGCGGTGGATTTTGGTCTACTGTAATTGGCTGAGAACTTAAAGGGAATTTTAGGGAATGCCTTCAGCCGAAAAATAATCCAGAAGGAGTAGCCGTCTTTTATGTTAAGAGAAAACTCCCCGGTCCAGCAATGGAGGTCCCGCACAACCGCATATTCCTGTTCCACAAAATCGTTTATTCTCTTTGTCCCGGACTCGATTTTTTTAAAATTGTAGCGCTCGTAAATACGAAATTGCCATTTTGAATTCAGGTTGTAGATAAACTGGCTGGTTAATTCATGGATGGAATTCTCTTCATAGCGGCTCCCCAATCCGAATGACCAGATGTCCTTATGAGAGCTAACCAGGTCAAAGTTTACCGTCCTGAAATCCCTTGAAGACGGGTCATAGGTAGCATCGGATTCAAACCTCAGCCAGTTATAGGGAGTAAGTTCCAAATCGAATTTAAAATTTGACCACTGACTGCCGGTTATCTCGGGTTTGAAATTATAGTCTCCTGTAAAAAGAAAGGTTCCTAAATCGACTGTCTTGAATTCGTTGTTATCCTTCCTTTTGGTCTGCAGTTTGTTCTCAATACCCAGACTTACTGTGTTGTCGCGATTAATGGAATCAATGGCATCAAAGCTCATTAATCTGTCAGGGGTAATCGTGGGCTCGTGGATGTATTTATAGTTTATGAGCGGTGTAATCACATGCCTCAACTGGTTTATGTCCAGATTCCAGAGATTTGACTGGACATCATATGTTCTGTAAAACTTGGTGCTGACATCCAAGCCTGAATAAAATATCCCTCTCAACTTCTGCTCATCTCCATACTTATCCTTGGAATAATAGGTCTGGCGTATACCTGTATAGGGGGTGAGATTTAAAAAGCCGAATTTAGTCGCGTAGGAAATCTGATTATAGGTATCCAGTCTCCGGACATCGTCATCTACGTCGGAATCGGCATTCTTATTGGTAAGATTGGCGAGGCTGTGGTCTGCCTTATAATAGAACCTCGAACCTCCGAGGCTCTGATTGAACACATCCAGTCTTAACTCCGGCAGACGCTCGGTTTCGGTAAAGAAACGATTGGTCCTCTTCTGGACCAACGCTGAAAAGGTATAAGCCGGCTGTGCGGTAATTACGGATAGGTATGACCGGGGCTGGTGTTCTTTCAGATATTCCTCACGGTAGAAATAATCTTTTATAAAATCCCTGTCGGTCATATGATGATATTCAAGCAATGCCTCTGTGTTGTCGCCCGCCTGCCAGATATGCTTCAACTGCACCCTGTATCGCTCTCTCTCGCTACGCAGGTCCACGGGCTGCTCTTTGTCGCGTTCCTGCATATAATAGTAACGAAACCTTCCCTGACCGAATTCTTCTGTAAGATAATCCTGGTCTATGCCATGGGCGAAGCCATTCTTTTCGCGATAATCCAGGTGTAACCTCCCTAACGGCATGTATTCATTTATATTGTATTTCCAGGAAGTCAACATATACCAACCCCATTTCTTGCTGTGGCCGGGGACAAAGATGAAATGGGGATATCTTTCCTTTAATGAATATGAGATGTAAGGGAGATAAAAGAGAGGGACCTTTCCTACCACAAAGACAACATTATGTGCCACTACCTTATCGTCCAAGAAGACCTTAATTTTTTTTGAGCTTATACGATAATGGGGTTTTTCTAAATCGCAGGTGGTTATATAACCTCTTTTTATCGCATATTCTTCCTCATCAACCTTCTGGGCAGACTCACCTTTGCCAAACCAGGGTCCCATCCTTTCCATTCCCACATCAATTACCTCGCCCTTTTTCGTCTCAAAATTATAATAAACCTTCTCCCCGGAAAAGATTGTTCCGTCCTGATAGAGCCTTACCCGGCCGGAGGCAACGGCATCTTTGGTCTCCGTAAAGACCTCAATCCTATCGCAGGTTAATTTCATATCTTTATAGTTGATGACCACATTGCCTTCTCCGACGACCTTTTTCTCCTCTGTAAAGTATTCAACCTCGTCACCGTTGACGACTACGGAATCCTGCTGCTGGGCGCAAACCGAAGTAACCTGTAACCCGTAACCCGTAACCAGTAACCAGTAACCAGTAACCAGTATAAAGATAAATCTGTAGCCTGCCGCCTGTC
>JBBIPY010000049.1:0-9619 GCA_037442605.1 Candidatus Omnitrophota bacterium | reverse complement strand
ATTAATTAGTGGTAATTCGAATTTTATTCGTAATTTGTGTAAAAAATACTTTTTCAGCGAGAACTAATTAGTTTTTACTTTTGACACGGATTTTCACGGATTGACACACGGATGTCCACGGATATTTCCGACGATTAATGGTTCGACTACGCTCACCATTAATCCTGAGCTTGTCGAAGGATTAATCCGTGGCAATCCGTTCTTTTATCCGTGGTAATCCGTGTTAAAGATGGGTTTTTCATCCTTAATAAGTTCCATATTGTATACGGAATGGTAACCGCTGTCAATCTCGCTTCCTGAGCAGGGGGACGAAGAGCACAGGAATTACTTTCTTTATCTCTGTGCCCTTAGCGGTCCTGGTAACCAGAAGAAGCTCCTGATAATCTTCGCCTACAGGGATAACCATCCTTCCCCCCTCTTTAAGTTGCTCTACCAGGGGTGGTGGGATGTGGTCGGGGGCGGCCGTAACTACAATCGCATCAAAGGGGGCAAACTCCGGCCAGCCTGAATAACCATCCCCGCATCTAACCTTGATGTTTTTATATCCCATTTTAATCAGGCGCTCCTGGGCTGTGCGGGCGAGGGAAGGAATAATCTCAATGGTATAAACCTCGTGCGTCAATTCCGCTAATATGGCGGCCTGATAACCCGACCCGGTGCCAACTTCCAGAACCCGCTCCCCGCCTTTCAACTGGAGCAATTCCGTCATCAGGGCGACGATATAGGGCTGCGAGATGGTCTGACCTTCGCCGATGGGCAAAGGCCGGTCGGCATAGGCAAGGAATTTGTATATCGAAGGCACAAACTCGTGGCGCGGAACATTCATCATTACTTCAATCACCCGCTTATCAACAATTCCCCTTGCCGCAATCTGATTCCTGACCATCTCTTTTCTTAAGTCAGCGTAAGAATCCTCCTCGGCATAAACTAAATGCGGCTGAAAAGAAACAATTCCCACCATAAGGATTAACTTAAGCATTTTAGATTCGATTTTAAAATACCTCTGATTTCCCCTCACCCCCCCTCTCCCGGACGGAGAAAGGCTATAGGGTGGGAGGATAAAAAGTAATTTGTATCCAAAAAGGGGTCAGACCCCTTTTGGGCAAAAGGGGTCTGACCCCTTTTGCCCTTTATTACACTCCTCTGAAATTCTCTGGGTAGTTTTCAGAATATGCTCCCCTGTCGCGGGAGAAAGGCTGCCCAGTCCGCAACTTGGCGTAATCAGAGAGTGCCGGTAAACTAATTCCCTATCTACGCCCTTGGTAGTGAGTAATTCTATAGAGGCTTTTAGTTTCTCAACTAATTCCTCCAGACCAATTTTTTCCGCATCCGGCGTCGTAGGCGCAATCCCCCAGGCAATCACGCCGTCCTTCTCTAAAAATCTCCGGATTGCCCCGGGATATAAGGCCAGGGACCCGCTGAAATTGTAGGCATCAAAATTTATAATGTCTGTTCTTGTCTGAGTCAGAAACTCCCAGTCGGTATTGCCGCAGCAATGAATTCCTGCCAATGCCCCTTCCTGGTGGATAGCGTCGGTTATCTCATTAATATAGCTGAGCGCATCCCGACGGTCTAAGTTAACATATCCCGAGCCGAGAGAAACCAGATAAGGTTCGTCTACAAAAATAATAATCCTGGCGGAAATCTTCTTCAGTTCCCTCACCTGCCAACGCGCCTTCATCGTAAGAACCTTCAAAACGCAATCGGCAATTGCGCCCTGATAAAGGAGCGGCTTCTTATCTTCGTCGGTAACCGTGAGTAGAAAACTCACCGGACCGGTAATCTGTCCTTTAAGATAAATTGGCCTGATGTTTTTCTCCTGGAGCTGGGTAAGAAATTCGTAAAAGCCGGCAGCGTATTCCCTGCTCATGCCAAATCCGTCTATATCGCCGGCGATGTATCGCTCATAGACATAAGCCATCTCTTCGTCCCTGAGCCCTCCCGCATCCACGAAGATTCGGCGCTGCTGTTCTTCGATAACTATGCCGGGAATGCCCTCGCTGAACTGCGCATACATATTCTCCTTGAAACTTCGCTGCGGCATCTGTGCCCAGCAGGGAATATCGGTCAGGGTATTCAGGATAAAAGAGGTTGCCTCTTTGGGGTCTGTATGTCCGAGACTCCCGATGGCAGTGGCTGGAAAATTAAATCTGTTCATTGCATCTGTAGTTTGTCCAGGACTTCATTGTGGACAAAAATAGGGGCATCCGCACGCAGGGCGAGGGCAATGGAATCGGAAGGACGGGCATCCACCTCTTTAATCTGCCCGCTATGGTCTCTAATCACAAGTTTGGCATAGAATACATTATTCTCCAGTCTCTCCACAACAATCTTCTCTAACTGCGCCTTGAGTTCCTTGATGGTATTATTAAGCAAATCGTGGGTCAGGGGACGGGGCGGGGCAAAGCCGCTGATTTCCATTTTTATCGCCGTCGCCTCTACGATGCCGATAACAATCGGCATCGTGCGATTTCCCTTTTTTTCCTTCAAAACAATAATCTGTTCCCCGCGCTTCTCGTCGATCTGAATACGAAAAAGCTCCATCTCCACCAGACCATTGACATTATCCATATCTGTGCCGCCTCGTATAATATGGGTTATAGTTACGTTAACTGCGGTTATCAGGGTATCGGGTTATCAGGAACTGGTTATCAGGATATCGGGATATCAGGTTTATTTTCGTCCCTGATACCCTGATTTCCTGATATCCATATCCTGATTCCCTGATAACCTGATATCCGCTTTTACGGAGTCCCGAAACTTCTGGACGACGCAAATCATACCCTATGGCATGCCACAAATGCCTTTATGGAACGGTCGTAATCCTTCTCTATTTTCGTGGGAAAGAAACATCCCGGAATCTGACCTTTGCTACGGTGGTAGAGCAGGCATTCGCAGCATCTGCCTTTGCGCGGACAGGGCTCATAGGTGCAGGTGCAGAAACTCATATTTTGCCTCTGCGTACACTCCATATCCTCCCCCTTGTCTATAATTATACCAGATACGCAAGGAAGGTCAAGCACAGTAAAAATATATACAAAAAAGCCCGGCTTTTGTGATTAGTTAATTCCGCCGAGCCTCAAAAACAGAATTCCTCGATTAAAACAGAAACTCTCTTTTTTGAAATTCCTACTTTAAATATATATTCGTGATAATTTGTGTTTTCAGATCATCACATGGGTAAAGATTTCCTGAATCACCAGACTCACCGCTCCCATCGCTACGGAATCCTCTCCTAACTGTGTGGGAACGATGCGCACTACATTAGCCATTTCCTCGAAAGTCCGCGCCCTGACCGTGCGTTTGATGGCATCCAGAAGCACTGCCCCGGCGCGCTCGATTCCGCCGCCAATAACCAGAACCTCGGGATTAAGAAAATTGACCAGATAGGCGATGCGTATGCCCAATTCCACCCCCGCCTCTTCTACCAGTTTAGACGCCAGGCTATCGCCCTCTTTAGCCGCATCAATTACCGTCTTCATTGTAATCTTATTGACATCGCCGTTGGCTAAATCCAGGATTTTGGTCTTTTCCCCTTTCTTGATTGCCTCCTTTGACTTACTCGCGATACCTAAATCCGCTTCCCAGCGGCCCAGACCTCCCCATTTTTCCTTCTCCCCTTCGGAGAGATTGGCAATGCCTAATTCACCGGCGCAACCACTGGCACCGCGGTAAATCTGTCCATTGATAATCATCCCCGAGCCAACCCCGGAATACATATACAGGAGATCCTGAACCCCCGACTCCAGCTCAAACTCGCGCTCGCCGCAGGCAGCCACGGTGGCATCGTTCTCAATAAATGTGGGGACGCCGAACTTCTGCTCCAGGAGCCCCTTCAAGGTGGAGATATATATGCTTCCCATCTGGTTCGGCCAGCGAATGGTTCCTACCCGGCGGTCGACAATCCCTGGTATCCCTACGCCCAGTCCTTTGATTTTGCTGTTTTCCAATTCGGACTTCTTTATCAGCTCCTCCACGAGGTCAATCAAGGTATCCACAACCATATCCTCTGAACCCGAAGGACGGGTCTTCTTCACCTTCACCAGGACATTTGCCTGAAGGTCGGTGAGCACGCCGATGACATTGAAGAGGTCAAGGCCCACGCCGAGCACAAAACCTGCCTTGGGATTCAACTCCACCATCACCGGACGCCTGCCGCCGCTGGAGACATCCAGACCTCCCTCCACAACCAATCCCTTCTGAATATAACTGTTGATATAATTGGAGACGGTAACGATATTGAGCTCGGTCTCTTTGGAAATCTCCGTGCGCGTAATCGGCCCCTTGCGACGAATCAGGTCAAGTATCGCCCAATTCTTTCTTTCGCGGTCGGTCATTATCTCATCATCAAAGATTTCTTCCGGCATCTCTCCACCTCCTCGTATAACGTACAATATGTGTTATAGTTACGTTAACTGCGGTTATCAGGGTATCGGGTTATCAGGAACTGGTTATCAGGATATCGGGATATCAGGTTTATTTTTGTCCCTGATACCCTGATTTCCTGATATCCATATCCTGATCCCCTGATAACCTGATATCCCTGCCTACCGCCTGCCTGCCGTCAGGTAGGACAGGCAGGTGTGCTAATCTGATAGTATGAAAACTTGCCTCGTTCCCGTATAATAGGGTAAGTGATTCAGTTGCACCAAATAAACCCTATAACGGAAAGGAGGCAAAAAGACAAAGGGCAAGTTTTCATGGATATTATAAAAATTCTTGTTTTTAGAGAATTTTTATTCCGCTAATATGCGGTTTATATCGGGAACTATTTTGGAAATCGCTTCGCGCACCGTTCTCTGTCCGTTGAACACCAGGTCAAATTCAGGGACTATATACAGCTCATTGATTTCGCGCCAGCGGGGATGAAAGGGGTCGTAAGTAACAAACCCGACCGCCGCGTTAAGCATTTTCTTGTTGCGCGGCAATTTATCATCGCGGGCAAAATGTTCGCTTTCCGCAATATTACGGTTTGCCGGCTGGGCAAGCCCGGAATCGGCAAGGATTGTCTGCGCCTCCGGAGAGGTCAAGGCCTTCACCACCTCCCAGGCCTCTCTGGGATATTTCGTCGTCCTCAGGATGCAATAGGCGCTGCCTCCCGTTCCGAAACCCCTCTTTCCTGCCGGTCCTTTGGGAAACATCACCACATCCCAATCAAAATCCTTCTGCTTCCTCAGAATTGGCGTCTCCCATATCCCCGAAGAAAACATAGCTAACTTTCCCGTCATAAACATCATCTGCACGCCCATACCCAGGTTAATCAGAGCCGAGGGTGTAGGAGAAACCTTATGCCGATGAATCAGGTCCACGTAGAACTCCAGCCCTTCAATAGACGCAGGATCATCCAGCAAACACCTTTTGGGATTTTCCACCGCATCAACTAATCTGCCGCCATTAGAATAAACAAAATTCTGCCATGCCCAGGCATAAAAACCGTAGCGTAGGGGTCTGCCTTGCGCATCAAACTCGGTCAATTGCCTGGCGCGCTCCAGCAAATCCTGCCAGGTCCATTCATCGGTGGGATAACTTACCTTCTTCTCGTCAAAGAGTCTTTTATTGTAATAGACGCAGGCAAAGGGTGCGGTATCGCGGGGGATGCCGTAAACCTTGCCTTCGACGGTAAAACGCCTGACTACTTCGGGGAAAAAATCCTGGAGCGAGAAATCTTTATCCTGTTCCAGAAAAGGACTGAGGTCCTTGAATATCCCCTTGCCCCAAAGACTGACAAAGAAATTTGCCTCCGCGCAGATTACATCCGGCGGCGCCCCTCCTGCCACGCGGGTCAATACCTTGCTCACATATCCGCTAAAAGGGGTGTGCTGCAATTCTACCTTGATTTCGGGATGCGCCTTCTGCCAGGGGCCGATGATACTTTCAATAATCTCTACCTCTTCCGGCGTACCCCAGAAAGCAACCTTTACAGTAGGGAGGGACTCCTTAGTTTCTTTCCTTCCGCAACCCGCAATGAGCAACCCGCTGACAACTAACCCGATAACTAATCTTCTCAATTTGTTGTAGGCAGTTATAAATTTTTTATGCCTTATATATTGTCCTTTACATAAAAATGCTTATTGCTTTTACAGTTTAATTTTATAGCATAGAACTTAAATTATGTCAAGTTTTATCTGCCTAAAAAAAATATAAGTAAACCCCGTTAGAAAGTTTAGACACGGCAGCATCAATAACTTATAACCCTGTGTTTTAGGGAGAATATATCGCTTCTGTATTTTCGGCTTTTATCTTCTTGTCTTTTACGACTTCCAGTATTTGCGCCGCCGAGAGTCTCTCGCGAACCTCTTTTATCTTCACGCGGGCAATCTTTTGCTTATTTTCAAAAATATCGAAAACCATCCCTTCAAGCACGCCTTCTTTCTTCCCGATATTCAGGATGACAAAATTATGGGCCTCGTTAACCAGAACCACCGCCGCCTCCCTGGTCTGCGGAGGTATAATCTTAAAAGTAGTCGGATATATTTCGGCCTTTTCTTTCCCAGAAGCGTGCTCTTTGCTATCTTCCTTCTTTACTACAATAGGAGCCAACTGCACTGTCTCCGCGCTTCCGGAAAGGGCGATGCGCTTTGCCTCCTTTAAAGCCGTCTCCAATTCCTGGCGCACACGGTTGACCTCGCCCAGTTTTTCTTCCAGCCACTCATTCACTTTTTCTATCTGGGCATTGAGTCTCTGTTTTTCGGATTCCGTTTTATCTATTTCCGTTCTCAAGGTATTTATACGCATTTCCAGCGCGTCTTTTTCAACTGCCAAATCCGCTAATTGTTTTTCCATACTCTCCTTATCCAGGCGAACTCTCAAGGTATCCCGCGGAGAAGCCGGCTTCAATGTCTTTTCGTCCCCCAGGGTTTTCTCGATATTCATCTTCTCCTGCTGAACGGCATTAAGGCGCAATCCCAGACCAGCGCGCTCTCCTTCTAACCGGGTAAGCAGCGCGCGGTTGTTTCTCAATTTCTCCTCTAATTCCCGGGCACGCAATTCCAGCTCCGCCTTCTCCCGCAGAATGCGCGTCCAGAACTCCTCCTGCGCCTCTTTCGTCTTTCTTGCCTCCTCCGCAGCCTTCAGGCTGGTCTCTAACTGCGCAACCTTAGCCAGCAGTCCTTCTTTCTCGCGCGAGTATTGAGAAATTTTCCGATTGAGGGAGGCATTTTCTTTTTTCAGGTCTTCGTAGCCGAGTTTCAGATTGTGCAGTTCCTGGTTGGCATTATGCAAATCGCGGGTAATCTTTTCCAGTTCTTCCTTTAATTTATTTATCCCTTCCTCGCTTTTGTTAAGGCTCTCCTTGAGGGTCTTATTTTTTATTCCCCATAATTCGCGGTCCTTGGCATACTGCTCGCTAACCCTCTTTTTCTCCAGAGCCAGATGGATGCTGGCGATAGTCATCACCCCAAGCAGGAGAATAAATACAGCGGTTAATAAGGTCCGAAAGATCTGTCTCATCTCGTCGCTTCGCTCCCCAAGAATATCGCAGAACCACGCAGAACAGTACGCGGAACTACGCTAAACCGGTTATGCGTGGTTCTGCGTATAGTTCTGCGGTTGTTCCGCGACCTTACGCGGTGCGGCGGAGCAATCTTAGAATTAACGCCGGCTTTCCGGCAACCCCTTCCTGAAACACAGAACTCTTTATGTCTTCAAAAATCAGGAACACGCTGGGTATAATAAAAAGGGTCAGGAATGTCGAACTCGCCAGGCCTCCCATAACCGTAATCGCCAAGGGTGACCAGAGATTTGCCGATTCAGAGCGGTCCAAAGCCATCGGTGCCAGCCCCAATAATGTGGTGATGGTAGTCATCAATATCGGACGCAGCCTATCCTCCCCGGCAGAAAGCAATGCCTTGAATAAATTAAATCTGCTGCGCCTTCTATTTTGCAACTTTAAATTGATGAAATCAACTAAAACAATCGCGTTATTGACCACAATACCGCCCAACATCATAAACCCGATTAACGCGCCGATATTTATCGCCGTATCGGTGAAACGCATAATCGCCACTACCCCGATTGCCGCCAGGGGAACCGTCATCATAATTATCAGCGGCTGCACATAAGATT
The DNA here is from genome assembly GCA_037442605.1 of Candidatus Omnitrophota bacterium. Taxonomy (GTDB): domain Bacteria; phylum Omnitrophota; class Gorgyraeia; order DTHP01; family DTHP01; genus JBBIPY01. The sequence continues at coordinate 1,555 of JBBIPY010000049.1, read as the reverse complement.
CAAACAAACAGGCCATTAACAAGTATACCAGAAATAAAGTCAAAAAGGTAGCAAAAGTAAATTCCTTCTGGTTCTGGAGCATCTTGTCGTAGTCGCCGCCAAAGCGATAGAAATAGTCCTTGGGGAACTCCACGTCCTTCAGCGCCTCCTTAATTTTTTCCCCCGCCTCTCTGAGCGACATTACCCCCCTGCTCCCGCTCACCTGCACCATACGCTGTTTGTTCTTGCGCCATATTTCGCTGGGACCGATGTCATAACGAAAACTGGCTACCTGATTCAGATAGACGCTTGTGCCGTCCCGGGCGGTAAGGACCAACCTGTGTAAATCCTTAAAACTTTTGCGGTCGGACTCCTGGAGACGGCAAACCATCTCTACTTCTTTGGCTTCGGTATGATAATAGGTGGCGCGCAGGCCGCGCATCTCTCCATGGACGGTAGTGGCGATGTCCTCAATGTTTAAACCAAAGGAGGCGGCGCGGTCCTTATCAATAAATAACCGCAGCTCCGGCCTTCCTTCGCGCATCCTTATCTTTACGTCCGCCATGCCCGGCACAGCCTGGAGCTTGGTCGCCATAGCAATTGCCAGATTTTTGAGAATATCGTAATCATAGCCGAATACATCTAAGAATACCTCCTTCGTGCCCACCTCCTGGGGCTCCTCAAAATAGATAAAGGCCTCGTAGAAACGCTCAATATCTTCCATCCTTGGACGGAGGTCGCTGATGATGGATTCGGTATCGCGGGTGCGGTGAATCAAAGGCTGCAATTTCACATATATCTTTGATGACCAGCGCTCAATGCGCGAGGAAATTGTCCTCACCTCGGGAAGGGCGTTTACTACCTTCTCTATCCGCTCCACGCACTGGTCAGATACATCCAATTTTGCCCCGGTGGGTAACTGCACATGGATGGTAAACTGGTTCTGTTCGGTTACGCCAATGAACTCGGTTTTCAATTTCTTGCCCCATTGCAGGGAGAATAAAAAGACCGTTATGGCAATGAGGACGATGGCATAACGGTAATGCAGGGTGCGGCCCAGAAGACGGCAATATGTCCTGCGGACTTTGAGGAAATATAGCCTTGTCCGGGGAATGTCCATTTTCCTTTGCTTATACTGGCACATCTGCAGGCGAGAACCCAGGAGGGGTATAAAAGAGAGGGCGACAAAAAGAGAGGCGATAAGAGAAAAAATAACCGTCAGGGAAAGCCCGATATAAAGCAGGCGAATTTCTTTATTCACGAAGACAATCGGCAAAAACACCACTATCGTGGTCAATGTCGAGGCGGTAATCGCTAAGGTCACTTCCTGGCTGCCTTCTAAGGCAGCCTTCATCTGGGAAAGGCCTGTCTCTCTTTTCTTGAAAATATTATCCAAAACCACAATAGAGTTGTCCACGAGCATACCTATACCTAAAGCCAGGCCGCTCAAGGTCATTACATTCAAGGTAAGTTTAGCATAAAACATAAAGCCAAAAGCCGCCATCACGGAAATGGGAATGGAAACGCCGATAATCAGGGTGGGTTTTATATCCCATAAAAAGAGAAATAAGACCAC
>JBBIPY010000048.1:0-9880 GCA_037442605.1 Candidatus Omnitrophota bacterium | reverse complement strand
AAACGTATAGGGATATTGACGGGCGGGGGAGATTGCCCGGGAATAAATGCGGTAATCCGGGCAGTGGCGAAAACTGCCATAAATAATTATGGCTGGCAGGTCTTGGGTATAGAAGACGGCTATCTGGGTCTATTGGAAAATCGTTTCAGAATTTTAGACTATGATGCGGTTTCCGGAATTCTAACCCAGGGAGGAACTATCCTGGGCACCTCCAATAAGACCAATCCCTTTGCCCAGCCGACGAAGCATAAGAAAAGAATTGTCTTCCGCGACCTGTCGCGGCGCTGTTTGGATAATTTTAAAAAAATGAAAATTGAGGCACTTGTCTGTATCGGAGGGGATGGGACCTTAAGGATTGCCTATAAATTTTTTGAGAAAGGAATGCCGATAATCGGCATTCCCAAAACCATTGATAACGATGTCTGGGGAACGGATTTGACTTTTGGTTTTGATTCGGCAGTGGCAACCGCCACCGAGGCCATTGATAAAATTCACACCACTGCCCAGTCGCATCACCGGGTAATGTTTATTGAAGTAATGGGAAGGTATGCGGGATGGCTTGCTTTGGCTTCAGGCATAGCCGGAGGAGGAGATATAATTTTAATTCCCGAGATTCCCTTTTCCATCGAGAAGATTTGTCAAAAGGTTAGAGAGAGAAATAAACGGGGAAAAAGATTTAGTATTGTAGTGGTAGCCGAGGGAGCCCACCCCCGGGGCGGAGGAATGGTGGTGCAGAAGATTGTTAAGGATAGTCCGGACCCCATAAGATTAGGCGGAATAGGCAGTTTCCTGGCAGGGGAAATTGAAAATAGAGCCGGGGCTGAATGCCGCGTTACAGTCCTGGGTCATCTTTTAAGAGGAGGCTCGCCTTCTGCCTTTGACCGTATTCTGGCTACGCGCTTTGGAGAGTATGCAGTCCGGCTTACTGCGGGGAAAAATTGGGGAGAAATAGTTGCCTTGCAAGGAAGGGAAGTTGTTTCAGTTCCTTTGAAGGAGGCAGTAAGTCAGGTCAAAAAGGTTCCCCCTGACCATCATTTGCTCAAAGTTGCCATCTCTACCGGCGCCTCGTTGGGCATCTAAATCTGTGTAATCGGTTTCTAAAATCTGTGTGAGATTTCTGAAAAACCTATTTTTGACACAAATTGCCACGAATTTTTATCGAATTACCACAAATGCTATCGTCGAAAATTCGAAATTCGATTTTTGATTCGTGAAATTCGTGTAAAGAAGGACTTTTTACCCAGAGTTCTCTGTGTAATCAATTTTAAATGAAGAAAGTAAAATTCTACACCTTCGGCTGTAAAGCCAATCAGTACGACACGCAGGCATTGCGGGAGAAGTTCTTAAGGCAGGGATTTCAGGAATCCCAGAATGGCCTCGCCGATGTGTATGTGGTAAACACCTGTATAGTTACACAAAAGGCGGAGAATGATTCGCGGGCACTGGTTGAGAGACTTAAAAGAAAACATTTCTCTGCAGAGGTGATTATAGCCGGCTGTCTAAAACATTACCTTGCTAAAGAAGAATCTTGCGAAAGGGAATTTGCGAATCTGGCAGAAGAAAGGATTTCCTTTTTTGCCGGACACAAACGCGCATTTCTAAAAATTCAAGATGGATGTGACAATTTCTGTTCCTATTGTATTGTCCCCCATGTAAGAGGAAGGGCGAGGAGTAAACCCAGGGAGAAGATAAGAGAGGAATTCCTGCAGCTTGTGAGAAATGGATATAGGGAGATTGTCCTTGTGGGAATCTGTCTGGGAGATTATGGCAGGGATTTAGTTCCGGCGCTGAATCTGGTAGAATTGGTCTCTGAATTAGCGGGCTTAGAAGGAGAGTTCCGCATTCGTCTGAGTTCCCTTGACCCGCAATATATCAGCCCGGATTTAATTGAGACCATCTCGGGTTCTGAAAAGATATGCCCGCATCTACACATACCTTTCCAGAGCGGCGACAATGCAGTCCTTGGAGCAATGCAGCGTAGATATACGAGAGAGTTTGCTTTGGATTTGATAAATCGGATAAGGAAAAAGATACCCCGCGCTGCCATTACCACAGATATTATTGTGGGCTTTCCCGGCGAGGGAGAAATTAATTTCCAGAAGACGGTTGAATTTCTGGAGTTTTTCCAGCCCCCGAGGGTGCATATCTTTAGTTTTAGCCCCCGCTCTTCCACGCCGGCGGAAAAATTAAATCAGACAGTTAGTCGGGAGGAATGCCGGAGGCGCTACCGCCTAATAGATAGTCTTCAGAAGAAATGGCGGGATAATTACCTTGGGAAATTCCTGGGGAGAAAAATCTCTGTGCTTGCGGAGAAAAATCCCGCTCAAGATATTTTTTCCGGCTACAGCGGGCATTATTTCAGAGCGGTTTTTCAGGGCAATGGCGATTGCCTGAATAAATTGATTGATGTCAGGGGAGTGAGGGTCCGGGAGGGCAAACTTATCTGCACTTTATAAAGTAAAGGCTTTATTCTATAACTTGGTATATTTCATAGAGTTGTAGCGCGCGGATAAAATATCCGCACACCTTGACAATAATTGATTTGCGTGTTATAATTAGAATGGAGCGGAAAGATTGATCCCGAATATATTGAGGCATTTCAACTGGGTAGACATTATTGTCCTTATATTTATCCTGCGCGGTGTCTACCGCGGGGCAAAAAATGGGATTGTCCTCGAATTTTTTAGTTTGAGCGGTTGGTGTGCGGCTATCTTCTTTTCTTTTAGATTCTCAAAAACCATAGCCCAGACCCTCCACGAGCGCACAGAGATTCCTTTAGTTGTGAATGAACTCCTTGTGTTTGCCGCAATCGTCATCGCTGCAATAGTCATAACCAATATCGCAGGAGGCATATTAAAACGCGTTATTAAAATAAAGATTATTGAACGGCCGAGCCTGTTGGGGGGAGCGGTGCTGGGATTGTTTAAAGCCGGCCTGATTCTGAGTGTTTTATTTTATGCCACCGGTATTCTCCGGATACCTTATTTAGAAAAATCTATACAGGAGAGGTCCTTGAGCGGTAAGTCGATTTCCCGAATAGTCGATATAGTCTATCATAATATTGAACAAATCCTTCGCTGATCTTTTATGTCTGCGTAATCTGTGTTTTCAAATTAAATAAAGGGGGTGCCAGTTGAAACTGAAAGCATTATACGAATTCGTGGTAAGGCATGGCATCGAAGTTGACCCGCGGGGCAAAGAGGCGGTATTGAAAACCTTAGCGAGGGCGAAGAAAGAGCACGAATCGTTAAAAGGCGAGGAGAAGGGATGTTTTGACACCGAGAAATTAAGCAACCCTTATAACGATACCCGCATACTCAGCGGCGAGCCGGAGAAACACATCAGGACCATACTTGCGGGGATAGATATGGAAGTGGGAGAGGTTTTACTTGCGGACAGGTTAAGAGATAAAGGAAAAAAGATTGATTTAATTATGGCGCATCATCCCGAAGGAAAGGCCCTGGCAGGGTTTTATGAGGTTATGCGTATGCAGTCCGATATACTTAACAGGATAGGAGTCCCCATTACAGTGGCCGAGAATCTCCTTGCCGAGAGGATAAGCGAGGTGGAGAGGAAAGTGCTTCCCTTGAACCATACGCGGGCGGTAGATGTGGCGAAATTGCTGAATCTGGCATTCATCTGCGTCCATACCCCCGCGGATAACTGCGTTACCAGCTTCTTGCAGAAGCTGCTGGATAAAAGGAGACCCGAACTGCTTGGGGATATAATAAAGGTTTTACTGGAGATTCCCGAATATAAATTGGCACAGGCAAATAATGCTGGTCCAAAAATTTTGATTGGCGATAAGAATAAACGCACAGGCAAAATTTTTGTAGAAATGACCGGAGGAACTGAGGGTTCAAAGGATATCTTTGGGCGGCTTTCCCAGGCAGGGGTGGGCACTCTGGTATTGATGCATCTTTCCGAGGAGCATTTCAAGAAGGCAAAAGAGGAGCACATAAATGTAATTATTGCCGGGCACATCGCATCGGATGCCCTGGGGCTGAATCTACTTCTGGATGCTGTAGAAAAAAGGGAGAAATTAGAGACAGTTGCCTGTTCGGGGTTTCAACGGATTAAGCGTAGTTAGATTTGTTCTTACACAAATTACCATCACGAATTTTCATCGAATTGCCACGAATTGAAACACGAATTGAAACACAAATGGACACGGTGCGCTTAAGAATAATCTGTGATTATCCGTAGCTTTTCATCTGTCTAATCTGTGTAAAAATAGTTTTTTGGGTTGAATGGAGATGGGTGGATTTATTCCGGACAACATTATAGAGGACATTCTGGGTCGGATTGACATTGTGGAGATAATTTCTTCCTATTTCCCTTTGAGAAAGGCGGGAAGGAATTTTAAGGCCCTTTGTCCTTTTCATAAAGAGAAGACGCCTTCTTTTATGGTCAGTCCCGATAAACAGATTTTTCACTGCTTCGGGTGCAGCGAGGGCGGAAACGTCATTCATTTTTTGATGAAACATGAACGTTTAGAATTTCCTGATGCGGTAAGGCTTCTGGCAAAGCGCAGCGGAGTGGTTATTCCTGAAGTAAAAAAGGAAACCGCTCCAACCTTGGGGTTGTTTAGGATAAACGATGCAGCCCTGCATTTCTATCACGAAAATTTAGTTAATAGCCCCCAGGCCGAAGGCGTACGGCAGTATCTTTTGAAACGGGGTTTGAGTAAAGAGGCCTGGACAAGGTTTAAATTGGGTTTTGCCCCGCCTCAGGGAGAGGCCTTGGTGAATTTCCTGAAGCAGAAAGGAATCGGCGGGGAACTGGCGGCAGGTAGCGGGCTTATAGTGCGCCGGGAAAATAAAGAAGGCTTCTTTGATTTCTTCCGGGGCAGGATAATCTATCCCATTTTTGACATCCGTCAGCGGGTTCTGGGATTTGGGGGAAGGGTTCTGGACGATTCCCTGCCCAAGTATATAAACAGCCCGGAAACAGCCGTTTATAAAAAAGGCGAAACCCTTTACGGATTAAATTTCAGCCGGGAGGCTATCCGGGAGAAGGGTTTTACGATTATTGTGGAAGGCTATATGGATTTGATTTCTCTTTTCCAGGCAGGTTTTAGTAATATTGTGGCTGCCCTGGGCACTGCCTTGACCGGGGAACAGGTCAGACTGATAAAGAGATTCTCTCCTTCTGTGGTGGTTGTCTATGATGGAGATAAAGCGGGAGAGCTGGCGGCGTTAAGGGGACTCGAACTTTTACTCGAAGCCGGTTTAGATATAAAACTCGTGGCTTTGCCCAAAGGATTAGACCCGGACAGCTTTGTGCGCCTCAAGGGCAGAGACGGATTTGCCAGTATGCTGAAAGAGGCAAAAAATATATTTGAATACAAATTACAGCTTTTGCTTCGTCAGTATGATATTGCTAATCTGGAAGAGAAGTTGAAGGTAGTCAAAGAGATGCTTCCCACAATCTCCAGAGTAGAGAATGCGGTCCTGCGTGGTGAGTATGTAAAACAACTTGCCGCCAGGCTTTCTGTATCGGAAGAAAACATCCGGATTGAGCTGAAAAAAATTATCCAGCCTGCGGGGGGTAGGCCTTTGATAAAGGAAGAGCCCCGGGCGGCCGATGCGGTTTTGGTGTTTTCTTCTATAAGAGAAGCCGAGGCAACGCTTTTGAAGTTGATGCTCAAGGAGAGGTCTTACATAAAACAGGTTAAAGAGCGCCTGGGAAAGGATGCCTTTATTAATCCGCAGATAAGAAAGGCGATAGATTTACTTTATACGATTGATGAGGAAGGCAGGTCAATAGAACCCTCGAAGATTGTTAGTCACCTTTCCGATAATCCAACCAATCGGGTGGTGACGCGTCTGTTGCTGGAAGAAGATTTCGGAAGCGGCTACGAGGACTCCGGATTGGTTTTTGATGACTGCGTGAAGAAGCTCAAAGAGGATAATCGGCGCAGAATGTGTCAGCAGATTAAAGAAGAAATACATACTGCGCAGGAGAAAGGCAATGCCGGGCGAGTGGAAGAGCTACTCAGAGAATTTAATGCCCTGGCTCGTCAGATAAATTAATGGAGAATTTCAGAGATGAAGGAGTATAGTTTAAGGACAAATACCTCAGAGAATATCCGAAAGCTTCTCTCTCTGGGTAAGGGGAAGGGATACCTCACTTACGATGAGGTTAACGATATCATTCCCGAGGATGTGGTCTCTTCCGAGGAAATAGATGAGATTCTGCGGATTCTCGGCAGTGAGAATATCGAGATTGTGGATTCGGTAAAGGAGCCTAAAGCCGTTGCGTTGCCCGAGGAGGAAGAAGAGATAGAAGTTGTTGAAGAGGTTGAGGCCGTACCGGAAACCCTTCCTATGGAAGACCCGGTGAGGATGTATTTGAGGCAGATGGGTCAGATTTCTCTCCTTACCCGCGAAGAGGAGATAGCCCTGGCTAAGAAGATCGAGGAGACCGAAGATATCTACCGCAGGGCAGTATCGGAAACGCGGATTTCCAAGCAGATTGTTCTTGATATAGTCGGGCGTATCCTTGAAGGTAAACTCAATCTAGAGGAATTTATTGACGAAGACCCCAATATCATTCGGGAAGAGACAATCAAGCGGCTTACCAGGCTTGTCAAGAGATTAAAGATCTGCCGGGAGAAGGCAAAGAAAAACAGGATATTGGCTGAACTGCGGCTTACGCCGGCAGCAATTGAGGAAATTGCCCGGCGGATGAGGGTTTTATGCGATGAGATTGAGAAGATAAACCGGAAGATTTTTAATCTGAGAAAGAAGCGTAAACGGGGAATGGTTTCTCAATTAGAACGCCAGAGGAGAAGAACCGAACTTTCTTTTGGTGAATCCTATGGCCGGATAAAGGAGAGGATTGCCGATATCAAACGAAAAGAAGTGCGCTATCTTAAGGCAAAGAAGGCATTGGTGGAAGCAAATCTGCGTCTTGTAGTAAGCATTGCCAAGAAATATACCAATAAAGGGCTTTCTTTTCTGGACCTGATTCAGGAGGGAAACATTGGCTTAATGCGCGCCGTGGATAAATTTGAATACCAGCGGGGGTATAAATTTTCCACTTATGCTACCTGGTGGATACGTCAGGCAATTACGCGCGCCATTGCCGACCAGTCAAGGACAATCCGCATACCGGTGCATATGACCGAGACGATTAATAAGCTCATCAGGGTATCACGCAATATTGTGCAGGAGAAAGGCAGGGAACCCACCCCCGAGGAAATTGCCAAAGAGATGCATATGCCGGTGGATAAAGTCAGAGGCGTATTGAAGATTGCCCAGGAGCCGATTTCTTTACAGACGCCGGTAGGGGATGAAGGGGATACCCATTTTGGTGATTTCATTGAGGACAAGACTGCCATTTCTCCCGCAAATGCCACTGCCTATACTCTGCTTAAAGAGCAATTAGAATCCGTATTGGGTACGCTTACGGAACGCGAGAAAAAAGTGCTCAAATACCGTTTCGGCATAGGCGATGGCTGTCCGCGGACATTAGAAGAAGTGGGAGCAGTTTTTAAGGTTACCCGCGAACGTGTGCGCCAGATTGAGGCAAAGGCATTGCGGAAACTGCGTCATCCCACGCGCAGCAGAAGGCTGAAGAATTTTATGGATATGCTCGTCAGCCAGCAGAAGGAGACCATCTGATACGCAGATTTTCTGACACAAATTACCACGAATTTTATTCGAATTGCCACGAATTAAATCACAGATGGGCACAGGTGAATCTGCGATAATCTGTGTAGAAATATGAAGCAGATATTTTTAGCATTGCTGATCCTATTTTCATTGAGCGGTTGTGCCTCGACTAAATTAACAGTGAATGAGGGCGCGGCGAGGTTCTCTGTTCCCTTTGACTGGCCGCAGCCTCCTTCGAAATAGCAGTAAGGATAGAACAAAAACCAGTCAATTATCTCAAAAAATTTCAATCAATCCAAGATAAGAAATTTCTAAGAGGAGAATTAAATATGCAGGTCTTGGTGATGTATTATTCAAAAACGGGAAATACCAGAAAACTGGCGGAGGAGATTGCTAAAGGGGTGGAGGAAGTTAAAGAGGTAAAGTGCGTATTAAAAGAGGCATCTCAGGTTACCAAAGAGGATTTCCTGAATTCAGATGGCATAATTGCCGGTTCACCCGTCTATTTTGGGACTATGGCAGGGGAATTGAAGGATGTCTTTGATAAATTCGTGGGTCTGCGCAATAAAATGGGGGATAAAATAGGGGCGGCCTTTGCCACCAGCGGAGACCAGTCAGGAGGAAAAGAAACCACGCTGCTGTCCATAATCCAGGCAATGCTCATTAATGGAATGATTATCGTGGGTGACCCTCTGGATGCTACAGGACACTATGGAATATCCTGCGCGGGCACTCCTGATAGACAGACCGCACTTAATGCGGTAAAATTGGGTAAACGCGTGGCTTTGCTGGCGAAGCAGTTAAGAAGTCGATAAGGATTAACCTTATATGAATGGCAAGGAGAGGAAAAATGGAAGTTAGAGAATTGCCGTTAGAGAAATTGAGCCCCGGTAAATTTAGCGAAGAAAAAATAAAAGAGATTTCTACCATTGTTGGTTCAGGGACAGCAATTAATGCCTTATCCGGCGGAGTGGATTCTTCGGTAGTGACGATGTTGGGTTTTAAGGCGTTGGGAACCAGACTAAAAACATATTTTATAGAGAATGGCTTGATGCGGGAAGGGGAGTCGGAACGTGTGGTTTCTTTGTTCAGAGGATTGGGCGTGCCGGTGGAGCTTATAGATGCGCGAAGGGAATTCTTTACTGCCTTAAAGGGACTGACCGACCCGGAAGAGAAACGCGAAGCCATTACGCAGGCTTTCTACAAGGTAGTTTTTGGTAAACTGGTGAAGGAAAGCGGAGCAAGATTTCTTCTTCAGGGCACAAATTACACAGATATAGAAGAGACGGTGGCAGGGATAAAGAGACAGCATAATATCCTTGAGCAATTAGGCATTGATACGGAGAAACAATTCGGTTACAGAGTTCTTGAGCCGCTCATAGAGCTGCGAAAGCCAGCGGTTCGGGAGTTGGCAAAGGCACTGGGTCTACCCGAAGAGATTTATAGAAGACCGCCCTTCCCCGGTCCGGCATTATCGGCGAGGGTAATCGGAGAGGCGACTCCCGAGAGAATAGAACTGGTCAGGCAAGCCACTAAGATTGCAGAAGAAGAATTATCTCCCACGGGCGCATTTCAATATTTAGCCGTTTTGCACGAAGATAAAGTTACGGGCGTAAGAGATGGCAAGAGGGAATTTGGGGCACAGATTGAAGTAAGATGCTGGGATAGTAAAGATGCGGTGACCGCCTTCCCGACCCGGCTTTCTTACGAGATTCTGGAAAAATTAGCCCGCAGGATAACCGAAGAAATACCCGGCGTGGTGAGTGTGACCTATAATATCGCGCGAAAACCGCCGTCGACCATAGAGGTGGTGTAAGATAAGAAAGGGCTTAGAGGGATAAATGTGAGGGATATATTAGTTATATTGATTTTTCTATTTATTCTGGCTTTTGTTTTTCCTTCTCTGATCAGGCTGGCGGGTAATTTTTTTGAGTTAATGGTATTTGGCGATATGGCCAGAAGCGAGTTTATGTCTAATTTTGCCGAATATAGCTATGGCCCCACGCTCGATTTTTATAAATCCCTGCTCTATAAACTGACCCACTGAAGACAATAAATTCGGAAGCAAGCCCTCCCCATTTATTTGTTTTTACCCCCCCCGCCTACCTTATTCTTATCCCCTTCCTTGACGATTTTAAATAGGGACACATCCCTATTTCGCAATTTTGAATTGGCTTATTTTAGGATGGACACTTTTTGGACACCAAGCCCCATCCACAGTCCCCCTTATTTTAATCATAAACCCACTCGCTAAATTGCCT
>JBBIPY010000047.1:0-10135 GCA_037442605.1 Candidatus Omnitrophota bacterium | reverse complement strand
TTAAAACATATCAACCAGAACTATCAGTACTCCTGGCGGCTGAGCTATTACAAAAATGCTCTTTTCAAACCAATTTCCGCCTTTTGTGTCCGCCTTTTGTGTGTGAACGCCTTTTGAAATATCGGTTTTCTTTCGGCAAAGTTTACTTGTGGTTTCTCAAGCATTATTCGGGAGAGGCTCGGCATCCCGCACCGTTAGTTTTTGCTTGTTGATTGCGGGAAGCGGACAAACCTCATCTTATAAACTAATTGATTTTGGACGCAAGTGGCTGGCGGTCGCCCGCACCCGACCGCCAGCCACAGACGAGCCGAACACGCATTAAAATTAGCAAGAAGTCCCGCCCCAGCGGGACGCCCAGTGAGCCCTGCTGCCCACAGCAGGGCGAACGGTGAAATGGGAGACAACGGGAGCGCCGGCCAAGGCGCGGCGCCTGAATGATAAATTATTTGGGTGTGCCTATAAAAAGCTTTCGAACAGCAATATAGGCACCGGGCCCGACGAGATTTGAACTCGCGATCTTCAGATCGACAATCTGACGTGCTCAACCAGGCTGCACCACGGGCCCATCAAAATTGCTGTCTATATTCTACAACAAAGGACAAAGATTTTGAACAAAAAACAATCCCATCTGTTTCAGGCCATTACTGTCTTTATTCAAATTTTGCGCAGCAAATTTGGGCGATAGAGGACTTGAACCTCTGACCCCTTGAATGTAAGTCAAGTGCTCTAGCCAGTCTGAGCTAATCGCCCGCAAAATTTTTATGCAATAAAAATTTTGAATTTAAAACAATTCAATCTGATTCAGGCTGCTATTGTTTTTATTCAAATTTCTGCCGCATACTTAGAGAAAAGGCAAAAATTTGGGCGCAGCAAATTCTGCTGTATTACACGCCGGCAATCTTTCCCAGGATTCCCATCGTAAATGCCATCACAAAGAGGGCGACCGTCTCAATAATACCCAGAACCACGATGTAGTTGCCAAACCCCCTGCCGGTTTCTCCCATAGCATCGCAGGCGACGGCGGCTGCCTTTCCCTGCATAAGCGCGGAAATACCCATTGCCAGACCAGACAGGACACCGATTCCCCAGACATACTGTCCCTTAAGCGCCACCTCTGCCATCTGGTTCATCAGAATCATGCCGTAAATCGTCTGGGTCAGCGGCGCTCCCACAAAGGCAACCAGCATAAATGATGCGGGCTTGTTCTGGGCGAAAGCCTTCTTCCATGCCCCTACTGCCGCCATAGCCGCTACCCCTGCGCCCAGACCCGAACCCACCGCAGACAAAGCCAGAACCGCACCCAAACCTAAATCCCTAAATTGACCCAATATCCCTTCCATAACCTCACCTCGCGTATAATATGTTTATTCGTATCATTACCTCACTATTCCTTTAACGGCCTGTAGGGAAACCCGCTCCATTTTATATCCAGATGATTGCAGAATTCCAGCACATTAAGCCTCACCCCGTGCACAAGAACCGACATCGGACCAAGCAATATATTCAGGGTATGGCCGGAAAACAAAATCAGGGAACTGAGCAGCCCGGAGAGAATGCCGTTATAACCTACCTCGGCTGCCATTTTATTAAAGGAATCCGCCACGGCCACGGTCGCCAGACCCACGGCGAAGAGACGAATATAAGAAACCACATCGGTAAAATTGTTGACCAGATTAAGAAGAAGATTCCCCAGCCCCTTACCTATCCCCTTAAGGATATTTCTCTGGGGGCTGCTAAAAAAAAGCACCAGGCATGCGCCGGTAATAAAGAATACCCTGCCAAAAACGGGGAAGGCATCTCCCAGAATCAATGTCTTTGCCAGAAAATAAACGCCCCAGAGAATACAAACCCAGCCCATATCCGCCAACGCTGCGGGCGAAGGTGATTTGATCAGCGCTCTCCAGAGATGGGCAATGCTCAGATGGAGTGCGCCGATGAAAAAACAGAGCGTCTGGACATTCTTGTTGCTGCGCAGGGCAGGGATGAGGGGCTGCGCTATATTAGGCAACCACTCCTGTCCGAAAAACGTTCCGCTCAAAAGCCCCCAGATAATCGCAGAGAGACTCAGGAGGTAAAAGAGACCGAAGACGGCGGTCTGGCGCACTTGAGCCCCCCATTTCTTTCTTGCCCAGAAACTCAGAAGGAGATAAATCACTCCGTATCCGGCGTCTCCGATAAGCATACCGAAGAATACCGAGAGAAAAATAAGAAACCACAAACTGATGTCCAGTTCGCGATAGCCGGGAAAAATCTCCAGCATTCTAAAAAGCGGACTTAAAATGGCAACCCCGCGCGGATTGCGGATGAGGGTGGGAACCCTGTCTTCCTCAGAGGGCTCCTCAATAACTATACCCCAGCGCTCTTTTCTGGCGGCAGCCAATATTGCCTCTGTGTTATCCTGAGGAAGATATCCTTTAATATAACCGATGTTTTCTAGCGCCCCCATTCCCATTACTGCTTCCTGAAATTCCCGCTCCTTCTCTAATTTTTCTCTCATCTGCATAAATGCGCCGTAACGGGGAAAATACCCTTCCAGGGTTTTATGAATGGCGGAAATTGTTCTTTCATTCTCCGCCAGTCTTTTCTGCATCCTTTCCAGACCCATCCTGGGCAGAGTAATTTCTTTGAAGGGAATCTCTATTTTGCGGCACGCGATAACCGCGCAATTAAGCATTCCTTTTGCGCGGGAAATCCTCTCCACAACGACATCCGCAGGGATATCCTTTATTTGTCTCTCCGGAATCTGATAAAGCCTTATATAAATACTGTTCTCGGCAAGTTTATGGATAACCCCCGGTTCGAAATCACCCCAGTCCTTCCAGTCGCTAATACCCTTGATAAGGCTCCTTGAATAATCCTTAAGCCGCTCCCTCCTCTTCCATAAATCTATAATGCGGCGGGCGTTAACCCCCGCCAACGGGGCAAACCTGCGGTCTGTTAATTCTCTATTTGTTGTCCCGGAAGACCTTTTTGTAAATCCTATGCCGGCAAGAATGCGCATCGCCTCATCTAAAAGCCGGCTGTCTTCCTTAATCAGATCTATGTCTCTTCCCGCAGGGGTGCGGATATGCTCTACATGCAAAACCCCCGTTGCGCGCAGTCTGTCTACGGCGGAATCCGCATCCTTTGCCTGGACAATGAGCGTAACTTTTTTCATCGGGACAATCATACCGCCGCCTCCATTAAAACCGCTTCCTCAAGTTTTCTCTTAGCCATCTTGCTGCGGCCCACGGCATTGGCCATCTGGTCTCCCAGGTATATCTTAATCAGCCGGATTGCCTCCCTGGCTTGAGGGATTTTTACCTTCTCGAAAAGATTCACCCGCTGGGTGGTAATGCGTAACTCCTGCCTTAAGACCGCTATTCCCTTTTCTCTGGTCAGAATATCCTCGCGCAGACGAACCAGTTCCCTCAGGGCGTTTATGGCATTGTCCACCCAGAGCGGCGTAAGAAATAAATCATAATCCGCAGTTGCAAATTCCAGGCGTTCTAAAAAAGGAACTTCCACCCCGGCAATATTTTTTGTGCCATAGATACGCTTCTCGGGTAAAATCCAGGAAGCCAGATCTGTTTCCTGCTCCGCAAGCAGTCCTGCCCAGAGCTCTATGGCAGATCTCTGCGCCGATTCCTCGCGTTTCTTTTGTTCCAGCAAAGAATCCTGATGCAGAATCTCTACCTGTAACTGCTGTTTCTTTAGCTGCAAGGTAGGAAGATACCGCGCAAATTGTCCTAAGGCATCCCTCTGTCTTTTTAATTCGCCCTTGGTCAGTCTAATCTTCGCCATAAAATCATAATAACCAGAAACCAGAATATGTGCTCTCTGGTTACTGGTTACTGGTTTCCCCGGCCCGCTCCGCTTTGCCGGGGCGGGCTGGTTTCTTTGCATATCCAGGCCAGAACTGTTCAACGAGCAACTTCCTTATCCCTGTCTCTTCTGGCGTAAAAGACTCCGCCAGAATGTGCCAGCCCAAATCCAGCGCTTTCTCAAGCGGTATATTTACTTCCAGCGACATCATCTCTTTTTCAAAGCGCCCGCCATAGCGCAGGAGTTTTTTATCCCAGGAACTCATCTGAAAACCCATCGCGCGTTTCTCCAAGGTCTCCCGGTAACCGGCAAACAACTGAATCATCGCATCCATAATTGTGCGGTGGTCAGGCCGTGTCCTGCCGTTGACCTGCTGTCTGAGGCGGCTCAACGAACCGAACGGCTCAATCACGCCATTTTTAAGATAGAACTGCCCCTCGGTGATATAGCCGGTATTGTCCGGAACCGGGTGGGTCACGTCATCGCCGGGCATAGTGGTGGCGGCAAGTATGGTAATGGAGCCGGCGGTATCAAAGTCCACGGCCTTTTCGTAACGCGCGGCTAATTGACTATAGAGGTCTCCGGGATAGCCGCGATTGGAAGGAACCTGCTCCATGGTAATAGAAATCTCCTTAAGGGCATCGCAGAAATTGGTCATATCGGTAAGCAGAATGAGGACGCGTTTTCCCCGCAGGGCAAAGTCCTCTGCCACCGCCAGGCTGATGTCGGGGACCAATAAACACTCAACCGTGGGGTCGGCAGCGGTGTGGATAAAGAAAATCGCCCTCACCAGGGAACCTTGTTCTTCCAGGATATCCCGGAAAAACAGATAGTCGTCATGCTTCAATCCCATCCCTCCCAGGATAATCACATCCACCTCGGCCTGAATGGCAATCCTTGCCAGGAGCTCATTGTAGGGCTCACCCGCTATAGAAAATATGGGCAGTTTCTGCGACTCCACCAGAGAATTAAACACATCTATCATCGGAATACCCGTGCGCACCATTTTATGGGGCACTACTCTCTTTACGGGATTAACCGGGGGACCACCGATATCAATCATATTTTCTGAAAGCGCAGGCCCTTTGTCCAGAGGCATACCGCTGCCATTAAAGATGCGGCCGAGGAGATTATCGCCGCTGGCAATGCGCATCGGATGAGCCAGAAAGCGCACCCTGTCGCCTGTGGATATACCCCTGCTTCCGGCAAAGACCTGCAAAGAAACGCGTTTGCCGTCAAGGCGGATAACCTGCGCCAGAGACGTGCCGTTACGCGCGGTAACTTCGGCTATCTCCGCATAACCGACACCCTCTGCTTCGACGGTTATAACATCTCCGGATATTTCAATAATATTGGTATAAGTTTTATGCATAGGGGTTTCTTTTCTAGAATTAATCTTTTATTTTATTACCGCCAAAATCTCTTTCTCAGTTTTTTCAAATTCCGAACTCTGCCACTCCTCAGAATTCCAGCCGCGAAAGAGCTGTCTTAATTTCTGAAAAAACTGCAGGGCATTTTCCTTGTCCGCAAAAACAAATTTTCCTTCTATAATGTTACGATAAATAAAATCAAATATGTATTTCTGTCTTTCTGCAGGCGTGGCTTCATCAACGGGGTCAAAGGCATTCTGCTGCAGATAGACAAAATCAAAAAATTCTCCTTTTAAATAATCTGTGTAATCCGCCAGAGAGGTTCCTTCTTCTCCGATGACCTTCATCATCTGCGCCACCTCGTGGCTCCTGCGTAAAATCGCATGGCCTGCCTTTATCTGAATGTCGTCTATAAAACTGCGGTATTTTGACCAGCTGAGCAAAGGGTCAATCGCGGGGTATCTCCTGGCATCCGAGCGCTCGCGCGAAAGCCCGTGAAAGGCGCCTACTACCTTCAGCGTTGCCTGGGTTACCGGTTCTTCAAAATTACCTCCTGCCGGACTCACCGTTCCCCCGATGGTCACCGAGCCGATGGTCCCGTCATTTAACCTCACCTCGCCCGCCCTCTCATAAAATGAGGCAATGCGCGATTCAAGGTAGGAGGGAAACGCCTCCTCGCCGGGAATCTCCTCAAGCCTGCCTGACATCTCGCGCATCGCCTGCGCCCAGCGCGAGGTAGAATCGGCAAGCAAAAGGACGTGCAGCCCCATCTGGCGATAGTATTCGGCAATGGTTACTGCGGTATAAACGCTTGCCTCCCTGGCAGCCACCGGCATGGAGCTGGTATTACAGATTATTACCGTGCGGTCGCTCAAAGGTTTATTAGTCCGGGGGTCAATTATGCCGGGGAAGGACTTGAGTGTTTCCACCACTTCTCCGGCGCGTTCCCCGCAGGCGGCAATAATCACTATGTCCACTTCCGCATGACGGCTGGTCAGTTGCTGAAGCACGGTTTTACCTGCTCCAAAGGGACCGGGGATGCAATAGCTCCCCCCCCGCGCTACAGGAAAAAGCGAATCTATTAAACGCATCCTGGTAACCAGAGGCACACGGGGTTTGAGTTTCTCGGAATATGCCTTAATCGGTATCTTAACCGGCCAGGCCTGCTTCAGGAAAACATCGATATGCCTGCTGGTGTCGTCTTTCAGTCTGGCTATCGGCTGTTTTGAATTATATCTGCCCGGCCCGGCTATCTCAGCCACCTCAAAGCGGCCCTGGAGGCCAAAAGGAACCATGATATAGTGCTTGAATATCTTTTCTGCAACATATCCTAATTTATCTCCCGGACGCACCCTGTCGGTTTTCTTAGCCAGCGGCGTAAATTCCCACTCCGCCTCATCAGGTAGCGCCTTTATATACACCCCCCTTTTCAGAAAGAACCCGCATTGTTCGGCAAGGGCAGGCAGGGGGTTTTGCAGGCCGTCAAAAATCTGTCCCAGAAGCCCCGGTCCGAGCTCCGCACAAAGCAACTCGCGGCTAAACTCCACCTCTTCCCCTATCTTTAGCCCGCCTGTATTCTCATAGACCTGCAACTCTGCCTTATTGCCCCTCACGCGAATAACCTCTGATTTGAGGCGCTCGTCTCTACGAATCCCGTCCCTGCCCGCAGGAGCGGGGTGAATAATATAGGCGACCTCATTCTGCACCACAAAGCCGCTAAACTCCGCCACCACCATATTCCCGCTCACCTTTGTTATGCGTCCGCTTCTCTCTGAATCCATCGGTATCATCCTTTGGCTATGCATTCTCTGCTGAACTTACCGCGTTCTCAAGCAAGCGCGCTCTATCTGCCACACGAATTTTTTCCCAGCGCTCCAATATTAAAAGTTTAAGCGCATAGATGAGTAAGAAATCTATGTCGAAATAATGCCCGACGCACAAATCCTCAAGCATCCGCCACCTCGCCTCATCCAGCATCCTCTCTGCTTCAAGAATTGAGGGATTCCGGGAGGCATTCAGCGCGAGGTGGATAATGGAGGGCTCGGTGTATTCCGCCGCACGCACATACTTAAGCGGGTCTGTTTTCTTGCGCCCCGCCCTGATCTTTGCTAATTCGTTTCTCAAAGAGGTTTCAAAAATATACCACTTCCTGAAACCGGGGTATCTGTAGTGGCGGATGGAGGCCTCAGGCAGGGAGGTTAATCTGAGCCAACTTACATCATCCTCGGAGAGTTGTCCAGCGCATACCTGGATAAATTCTTCAAAAGAGAGGGGGGGGCTCGTGCCGAAATGGAGCATAGGCAGACTGGATATCAAATAGGTATAGTAGCCGGGCATTTCTTTAATCAGGTTTTCTTATCGTCGGAGGATGCGCTATTGAGCATCTCGTTAAGCCTTGGCTTGAGCTGTGCGCCGATATATTCAGCAAGGGCCTTTTCGCTGAAATCAAAACGCGATTTCCCTGCGTCGTAACTGATGATGAAACCTCCGGAAATTTCTTCTGAGGAAACAAGGGTTATGGGCTTTTTCGTTTCTTCCTTAAGCCTCGCCAGAAAACCCTGTTCCATTTTTGCCAGGTCTTCTTTACGGAGAGAAACTACGATATCCGCCTTCTCCCCTGAGGAATATCTTCTTATCAGTTCGGCTATAATCTTCATCAGCTCATCCGCTGACATAGCCTGTTTAATCTCAGAGATAATAATTTTATCAAGCAGGGCATTAATCTCTTTCTTCAAGGACAAGAGCAGGTCTCTTCCTGCCTGCCTAAGCATCTCGCGGCTACTTTTTTCTCTCTGCGCAATGTCCTCCCTGGCGTGGGCAATAATCTCATCCGCCTCGGCCCTGGCTTTTTCAATCAAGGCAAGCGTCTCTTTTTTCGCATTCTCCTCGATTTCTCTGGCCTTGGCCTCCGCAGTCTTAACGCCTTCCTCCTGAATTTTCTCTATCAGGTCTTTGATATTCTCAGCCATAAAAGACTCCTTTGTTAGCAGATCAGTATGCAATTATATTCTACTTTAAGGACAATTGCAACCCCTTTTTTATTTGCATAGATGTGTCTGGTCTGTTATAATCAGCAGGCTTAATTGGTTTACCCGGAAAAAGCAGGGAAACTATGCAAAATCTATTAGAGGGAGGGGTCTTATGCTTAAGGTTATGCGTAAAAAAGAAAATGTTAAGGTGGTAATGTGGATTTTGGCGATAATCATCATCCCTGCCTTTGTCCTCTGGGGTGCAGGGAGTATGGTGCGTGAGCGCAGCCAGGGCTATGCCGGAAAGATATTTAATAGAAAGGTAAAACTCGAGGACTATCTCAAAAGCTGGGAGGCAGCAAGAGATCAGGCAATAATGATTTATGGCCGGCTCTTTGACCAAATTGCCCAGTATCTTGATCTCGATTCCCAGGCCTGGGACCGCCTGATTCTCTTAGAAGAGGTAAAAAGGCAGAGAATAAAGGTGAAGGATAAAGAATTAATTGAGCACCTAAGAGACTTTCCTCTCTTTTATAAGGATGGTAGGTTTGACCCCCAGATTTATGACTGGGTCTTGAAGTATTATTTCCGCACCACGCCCATCCGCTTTGAGGAACAGATGCGGGAATCCCTTGCTATATCCAAACTGGTAGAAAAAATCTATAGCCAAATAGGCCTGACCGAGGCCGAGTTAAAGGGAGAGTTTGTCAGCGCCCATGAAAAGGCAAGATTCTCTTATTTTATCGTCGAGACCAAGGACTTCTTGAATCAAATAGAAATCAAGGAAGAAAAAGAACTCCTCGATTATTATAATCAGCATAAAGAGTCCCTGCACCGGCCGGAAAGCGTAAAGGTTGAATACATCGCCATAGATGCCTCGGCCTTAGAAAGCGGGGTCAACGTTTCCGAGGAGGAGATTAAGGAATATTTCCAGACCCATCTGGAAGAGTTCAAGCCGCCGAGTCCTTCTCCCTCCCCCACAGAGGCCACAAAGGAAGAGAGTTCCGCGGTAAGCCCTTCGCCCAAGCCCGCAGAACCCCCGCCACAATTAAGCGAAGAAATTAAAAATATCATCAGAACCCGCCTGCTCAGTCAAAGGGCAAGGGATAAGGCAGAAGAGATAAAAAATGAAGTCGTATCTCAGCTAACACCCCAGACGAAACTTGATGAAATAGCCAAAAAGTATGGCATCTCTTTTAAAGAAACGGATTATTTTTCGCTGGATACCCCGCTCCCTGAGATCGGCTTCAATCTAAAATTCTATAACTATGCCTTCAAACTCAATGTAGGTGAGGTTTCTGAACCAATTGAAACAAAAGAGGGTTATATTTTTTTAAAGGTAAAAGAAAAAAGACCTGCTTATATCCCGGAGTTTGATGCGGTAAAAGATAAGGTTGAGGAACTCCTGAAGAAAGAAAAGGCAAAAAAATTAGCCAAGGAAAAGGCAGAGGCAGTATTAAACCAGATAAAGGATAAGTCGTGGGAAGCGTTTGATAAGGAATCTGATTTAAATCCTATCTCTACTGATTTGATTACCCGCCAGGCCTATATCCCAGGAATTGGCAAGTCCGAGGAATTCATCCGCCTGGGATTTGCGCTCAATCCCCAAGAGGTTGCCCCCCGGTTAATCGAGACCGAGCGGGGTTATGTGGTCTTGCGCTTAGAAGAGAAACTACCCATAAAGGAAGAGGACTTTGAAAAAGAAAAAGAGGGTTTCCGCGAAAAGACCTTAGCCAAAAAACAGCAGGAGCATTTTGAGACCTGGTTCAGCGCGCTCAAGAAGCGCGCCAATTTGGAGTCCAATATAGATAACTTGAGGTCGCGTGTGGCGCAGTAAGAGAAAGGGACGGCTACACTATCTCAATATTTTTCAAGGCAATAAAGAGTTACTTAATTGCCGGGCAGTTAAAATAATATGGGGGTTGTCCCTAGTAGTGCGGGCGATAAATATAACCAAAAAGGCGAGATTTTTCTTTTTTAAAATCAAATATC
>JBBIPY010000046.1:0-10266 GCA_037442605.1 Candidatus Omnitrophota bacterium | reverse complement strand
TCTGGTTACTGTAATAATGGATTAACAAGACTAAACTGGAAATATGTTCAAGAATTTAGTTCGCCACGACATATTTAAAATTAAGCCTTATCAACCCGGTAAACCTATACAGGAAGTGAGAAGGGAATTAGGATTAGAGGATGCGATAAAACTGGCTTCCAATGAGAATCCCCTCGGGCCCTCTCCGAAAGCACGGGAGGCAATTGAAGGTGCGCTTGGGAGGCTAAATCGTTATCCCGATGCAAATTGTTTTTATCTGAAACATGTCCTGGCAAAAAATTTCCGGCTAAAGCCGGAAAATTTTATTATTGGTAACGGCTCAGATGAGGTCATCGTTTTAGCGCTTAGGACACTGGTAAATCCGGGGGATGAGGTTGTGGTATCTACGCCCACATTTTTAATCTACGAAATCCAGGCCAGGGTCTGCGGGGCCAGGATTATAACTGTGCCTTCGAAGAATTTTCGTTATGATTTAGCGAGGATGAAGAAGGCAATTACCCTTAAAACAAAAGTTGTTTTTATCGCCAATCCAGATAATCCTACGGGTACATACGTGACCGAAAGCGAGATTTTGGAGTTTATGAGTGGAATTTCAAAAAAAACTTTAGTTTTTTTTGACGAGGCATATTTTGAATTCGCTAAAAATATCAGTAATTTCCCTAATACGCTAAAATTTTTAAAAGACAAAAATATAATAATTACGCGCAGTTTCTCTAAGGCATACGGACTGGCGGGATTGCGCGCAGGATACGGCATATCCTCACCCGAACTCATCGGCTATCTGGAAAGGGTGCGGGAACCCTTTAACGTAAATAGCCTTGCCCAGGTTGCTGCCGTGGCTGCCTTGAGGGATAATAATTTCTTGCAAAAAACCCTGCAGATGACAAAAGAAGGCAAAAAGTTTTTGTATGCTGAATTGGAAAAAATTGGAATGCGCTATGTTCCTTCGGCAACCAATTTTATCCTCGTGGACACCGGCAGGGATAGCGGGGGGGTTTTTCAAGCCATGCTTAAGCAAGGCGTTATCGTGCGGGATATGAAGGCATGGAAACTGGATAATTTTATCCGGGTCACCATTGGCACAATGAAGGAAAACGAGAGATTCATAAAGGTACTGAAGAAGGTGCTGCAGAGAAATTTTCTGTTTATTGGTTAAATGGTTAAAAGGTTAAATAGTTAAATGGGCAGACAATTTAACCAATTACCATTTACCATTTAACCAGAGAGGGGGGAAGCATGATTATAGTTTTGCGTCGGGATGCAACCAAAGAACAGATTGAGCATATCGTTCAAAAAATGGAATCCCTGGGGCTGAAGACCATGGTCTCCAAAGGGGTGGAGCGAACCATCATCGGAGTCATCGGAGAAGAGGATGTCTTGCGGGTCCAGCCGTTAGAGGTCTATCCGGGCGTTGAGAAGGTGATGCCGGTTCTTGCTCCCTATAAGTTGGTTTCGCGGGAATTCAAACCCCAGGATACGGTTATTAATGTTAAGGGTCTAGAAATCGGGGGAAACAAGTTAGTGGTGATAGCCGGTCCCTGTTCTATAGAGAAATACGACCTGCTTCTGGAAACAGCCAGAAAGGTCAAGGCGGCAGGCGCAAACGTCTTGAGAGGGGGGGCATTCAAACCGCGCACCTCACCCTATAGTTTTCAGGGGTTGGGAGAAGAGGGTCTGAGATACCTGCGGGATGTGGCTGATGAAGTAGGTATGATAGCCTTGACAGAGATAATGGATACGCGCGACCTGCCTCTCATTGAAAAGTATTCTGATATGATCCAGATAGGTGCGCGCAATATGCAGAACTTCAATCTCCTGAAGGAAATGGGGTTGTCCAAGAAGCCCGTGCTTCTTAAGCGGGGCATGATGTCTACTATCAAGGAACTTTTGATGTCCGCGGAATATATTCTTTCAAACGGCAATTTCAGTGTCGTTTTATGCGAGCGCGGTATCCGTACCTTC
The DNA here is from genome assembly GCA_037442605.1 of Candidatus Omnitrophota bacterium. Classification (GTDB taxonomy): domain Bacteria; phylum Omnitrophota; class Gorgyraeia; order DTHP01; family DTHP01; genus JBBIPY01. Next base: position 8,304 of record JBBIPY010000046.1, on the reverse strand, counting down.
GAGGAATCTACGCGCTTTACCCTGGATGTAAGTGCCGTGCCGGTGATAAAGCAGTTGAGCCATCTGCCGGTGGTGGTTGATCCCTCGCATGCGGCCGGGAAGTGGGGTCTGGTCTCTCCCCTTTCTATGGCGGCAGTTGCTGCGGGCTGCGATGGACTGCTTGTTGAAGTCCATCCTAAACCGGAAGAGGCGCTTTCCGATGGCGCCCAATCTCTGCTTCCGGAGAAATTTGAAGAGATGATGGCCAATATCAAGAGATTAGCCAGGGCGGTGGGGAGAGAGCTGTAATACTTTGTCATTTATTAACGTTACGTTTACCGTGAACCGTGTACCGTTTACCGAATACGGTAGGCGGTAAACCCCGTTAGAAATTCCCAATTTCTAACGGGGTAAACAGCGACGAGCAAAGCGAGGAGCGGGTAAACGGTAAACGCGCCGTCTCTTTAAGGATGTATTTGTGGAATGAGGTTATTCAACAAGGTTGCGATTATCGGCGTAGGTTTGGTGGGGGGCTCAATTGGCCTTGCCCTGAGAAAGAAACGTCTGTCAGGCTCGGTTGCAGGAGTTTGCCGCCATAAGAATTCAGTTATCCTTGCTAAGAAACGCGGGGCGATTGACCGAGGTTATCCGGGCATCCCGGAGGCAGTTAAGGATGCAGATTTAGTAATATTGGCTACCCCCGTAAGTAAGATAATTGGTTTAGCTAAGCAGATCGCTCCCAGTCTGAAAGAGGGAGTTATCGTTACCGATGTGGGCAGCAGTAAGAGGCTGGTTGTAGAGTCATTGCAGAAAATTTTTTCCAAGAAAGGATTTTTTGTGGGAGCACATCCCCTTGCGGGCTCGGAAAAGAGGGGGGTGCGGGAAGCCAGAGGAGAGATTTTCAAAGATGCTGTCTGTATTGTGACAAAGACGAAGAGAACGAATTTGGTTGCCATGAATAAAATATGTCGGCTCTGGAGATTGCTGGGGGCAAGGGTGATAGTAATGACGCCGGAAAAGCATGACCGGTTAGTGGCAAGGGTGAGCCATCTGCCGCATATGGTGGCGGCGGCGCTGGTTTCCAGCGTGGATAAAGAAAAAATTGCCTTTGGCGCCGGCGGTTTACGCGATACCACCCGCATCGCCTCCGGCGACCCCTTAATCTGGAGAGATATATTCCTGACTAACAGGGAAGAAATTCTTGGCGCAGGCAGAAAATTTAAGAAAGGGTTTGAGAAATTAATTGCCGCCATTGAACGCAATGAGGAAAGATCGCTGATGTCTTTCTTGAAGAAAGCCAAAGAGAAAAGAGATTTGTTAGGGAAGTAATAGCCTATGAAGAAAGATGTCATTGCCATCGATGGGCCGGCCGGTTCGGGTAAGTCTACGGTAGCAAAACTGCTCGCCAACAGACTCGGCTATTTTTATGTAGATACGGGAGCAATGTACCGCGCCTTGACACTCAAGGCGTTGGAGAGAGGAATGAATTTTAATGATGAGACCGCCCTGGTTGAACTTGCCCGCGATACCGATATCCGGCTCGAGAGGGATGGCCGCGGTTCTTTAAAGGTGTCTTTAGACGGTCGGGATGTCAGCAGTCGTATCCGGGGACAGGATATCAATTCGCATATCTCGCGACTCTCAAAGATGAAGAAAGTCAGGGAGAATATGGTTTCAAGACAGAGGGCTTTGGGTGCGGGAGGGGGCGCGGTATTAGAAGGCAGGGATATCGGCACGGTAGTTTTTCCCGACGCAGAGTATAAATTCTATATTGACGCAGATTTCAGGGAACGCGTAAACCGGCGCTATAAAGAGTTCAGCTTGCAGGATAAAAAAATATCCTGGGTAGACGTAAGGAAGGACCTCTTACGGCGTGACCGCTCGGATAAGTTAAGAAAAGTTGCTCCTTTAAAGAAGGCCAAGGATGCCATTTATATCGATACGACTAATTTGAGCATAAATGAAGTGGTGGAGAAAATCCTCTTACATATCAGACAAAAGAGAGCATAACGTATATTGTGTAAAAGCTTGTTGATTTATGCAATCTATGTTTTATTATGTAGTACGCACGATTTGTTTAGTGCTTTTTAAAATATTATTCAGGTATAGAATTCATGGCAAGAAGAATCTTCCTGAGCACGGTGCGTTTATCATTGCCTCTAACCACATGAGTTTTCTTGACCCCCCTGCCATAGGAATCCTGACACACCGAAAAGTTAATTTTATGGCGAGGCAGGACCTTTTTAAGAACAGGATTTTCGGTTTTCTGATTAAGAATTTAGGGGCCATGCCTTTGGATAGAGACAGGCATGATATCATGGCAATCCGGAAGGCAATCAGGCTACTTAGACAGAATAAGATTGTGGTTGTTTTCCCGGAAGGCAGGCGTTCGCCCGACGGTGAACTGGGCAAACCATTATCCGGGGTGGAACTTTTGGCGAGAAAGACTAAGGTAGGCGTCCTTCCTGTATATCTGGAAGGAAGCGAGCGGGCCTTGCCTTTGCATGCCCGTTTTATCCGGTTAAAAAGAATAAGGGCATTTGTGGGTAGGCCTGTTAAGCCTGAAACAGATGAGCCATCGGGAGAATTAATCCGGAGAATCTGGCAGGAGATGCATCGTTTAAGAGACAACGCCAGTAAATTATTGTGAGGAATTCGTGGAAATTTGTGTAAAATAAATTTCTTATCTATAGATGGAGATAAAGGTCGCCGAGAATATTGGTTTCTGTTGGGGGGTTAAAAGGGCGGTTGAGATTACTTTCCAGGCCCTTAGAGACAGTAAGTCAAAACTTTATTCGCTGGGGCGCGTAATTCATAACCCCCAGATGACAGCGGAGTTGTCCGAATTGGGTCTGGTAATAGTTAAAGATATGAGCGGGGTAAAAAAAGGGCGCTTTTTGGTGCGTTCTCATGGCATATCCCCTCTTTTACTCAGCGATTTGTCTTCGCGGGGGATTGAAATTGTTGATGCGACCTGTCCTTTTGTTAAACGCACCCAGAGCCTGATTAGGGAACTCAGAGGTCTGGGATACAGAATAATTATTGCCGGAGAAAAGGAGCATCCTGAAGTAAAAGGATTGGTTGGCTGCGCAGATAACGAGGCAGTAGTGATAAACAGCGCGGATGATGCAGGTATTTCCGGACTGGATGCCAGCCAGAAATGGGCCGTAGTCGCGCAGTCAACGCAGTCTCAAAAAGAATTCCAGGAGATAGTTTCTAAGCTGGTGGAGAGAAATTTTCTTGAATTGAGAATTTTATTCACCATTTGTCAGGAGACGCTAAAGAGAGAAACCTCGGCGCAGGATCTGGCAAGAACCTGCGATCTGGTGTTAATTATTGGCGGATTTGATAGCGCCAATACCAGGCGGCTAAAAGAGATCGCGGAATCTTCCGGGAGGAATTCTTATCATATAGAGCATGCTGACCAGGTTGAATGTCGCTGGTTTGATGGTATAGGCTCAGCAGGGGTGATTAGCGGTACATCTACCCCCCGGTGGGTGGTAGATGAGGTGATAAAGAGGATAAAGGAGGACACAAGTTATTTACTCATTGGAGGTGGAAATAAATAATGGAAGAAAAAAACAATAATCTGGAAAAAGAAGCAACCGATAGATTAGAAAAGGAAGAGTTAGCTAAAATTTATGCGACAACCATCAAGAATCTGGAAGAAGGCAATATTGTAAGGGGTAGGATTGTGGATATGAAGGCGAAGGATGTGGTTGTGGATATCGGTTATAAATCAGAGGGCTTTCTTCCCAAGGCTGAATTTCTCGACCCTTCGGCATTGAAGGTGGGGGATGAGATAGATGTCTATGTTGATAGCCTGGAAAACGAACAGGGCACGGTCGTGCTCTCTAAAGTTAAAGCCGACCGCACCCTTGGCTGGGAGAGGATTCAGCGCCAATTTAATGAGGGTGATTTAATTGAGGGTAGGGTGGTACGTAAAGTAAAGGGTGGCCTTGTGGTAGACATCGGAGTGGAGGCGTTTCTACCCGCCTCTCTGACTGCCCTCAAAGGCCCAGCTAATCTGGATAAGATGCTCGGCCAGACCCTGAAGTTTAAGATTGTAAAAATGAATAGACAGCGCCGCAATATCGTGGTCTCCCGTAAAGATGTATTAATCTCGGAAAAGGAAGAGGCGAAGAAAAAGATGCTGGATAGCCTTAAGACAGGAGAGATTCGTACGGGGACGATTAAGAATATAACCGATTACGGGGCATTTATTGACCTTGGGGGAGTGGACGGGCTTTTACATATCACAGATATGACCTGGGGCAGAATTAGTCATCCCTCGGAGATGCTTGCCCTGGGAGATAAAATCGAGGTGGTAATCCTGACTGTGGATAAAGAAAATCTGAAGATCTCCCTGGGCCTGAAGCAGAAAACCGAGAGTCCCTGGAAGGAAGCGGAGAAGAAATTTCCCGTGGGTGCATCGGTAAAGGGTAAAGTAGTCAATATTATGCCCTACGGCGCATTCGTGGAATTGGATAAAGGCATCGAGGGATTAATCCATGTCTCGGAGTTTTCCTGGACCAGGAAGATACACGACCCTCGCGAGATTCTGGCTATCGGAGATGTGGTAGAGGCGGTTGTTTTAAACGTAGATGCCGGCAATAGAAAAGTCTCTCTCAGCATAAGGCAGTTGGAACAGGACCCCTGGCTGAAGATTGCCAATGACTATCCTGTGGGTGCCAAGGTGAAAGGGAAAGTCAAGCATATGTTTGATTATGGGGCATTTGTTGAATTTGAAGGCGGGATAGAGGGGATGATTAATAACGCCGATATATCCTGGACAAAGAAGGTCAAACATCCGTCAGAGGTCTTGAAAAAGGGACAGAAGGTTGAGACGATAGTTCTTGCGGTGGAGCCAGAAAATCGCAAGATTATTCTGGGATTGAGACAATTAACCCCTGACCCCTGGCCACAGATAGTGGAGAGATTTAAGGTCGGGACAGCTATAGAAGGAACGGTTACCAAGATTACCAATTTCGGGATATTTGTGGAGCTCGAGCCGGAATTAGAAGGGCTTCTGCATATTTCGGAGTTGGATTCTTCGGTTACGGATAAGCTCGATGAGGCCTATAAGGCGGGGGATAAGGTTCGGGTTCAGGTTATTAAGATTGATGACGAGAAAAGGCAGATTGGCCTGAGCGCGAAGGTGCCTTAGCCTGTTACCTGGTTAATAAGTATTTAATGCAAAAATCAAAGGTCAAAAATTAAAATTACAAATCAAAATTCAAAATTTTAAATTTTGCATTGTCATTTTACATTTTGATTTTTGATATTTGAATTTATTACGATGCTCAAAAAAATAGAAAAAGAATTAGAGCTGATAAGACGGGGTGTAGTAGAGATTATATCCCAGGAAGAACTCCGGGATAAATTAGAGGTTTCTTACGAGAAAAATATCCCTTTGAAAATCAAAGCCGGGTTCGACCCATCGGCCCCGGACCTCCATTTAGGCCATACGGTGCTTCTAAGAAAACTAAAACTCTTCCAGGAATTGGGACATATGGTCTATTTTCTCATTGGGGATTTTACAGCGCGCATCGGTGACCCCTCGGGGCGCTCCACTACCCGCCGACAGCTTTCTGAAGAAGAGGTAAAAAGGAATGTCTCCACTTATGAACGCCAAGTTTTTAAAATCTTAGATAAGAAACGAACGCGAATTGTTTATAATTCTGGCTGGTGCGAGAAAATGCGGTTTGAGGAAGTCTTGGGACTCGCCTCGCGTTATACCGTAGCCAGACTGCTTGAGCGCGATGATTTTTCCCGGCGTTTTAAAGAAGATAAACCGATTACTATTTTGGAGTTCTTATATCCTTTGATTCAGGGCTATGATTCGGTGGTTCTGGGTGCGGATGTGGAGCTGGGAGGGACCGACCAGAAGTTTAATCTTCTGGTGGGACGGGAGTTGATGCGTGACTATGGAAAGACGCCCCAGTTAATTATCACCACACCCCTTCTGGAAGGGACAGATGGTATGGAGAAGATGTCAAAAAGTCTGAATAATTATATCGGGATTGATGAAACTGCCCGCGATATGTTCGGCAAGATAATGTCTATCCCGGATGAGTTGATGTCTAAATATTATGAGCTACTAACCGATTTGCCATTGGAACCGTTGAGAGATTTACATCCCCGCCAAGCCAAGGTTAATTTAGCCAGAGATATTGTAAAGCAATATCACGGAGAGAAAGAGGCAGAAAAGGTAGCCGGAGAATTTGACCGGGTTTTCAAAGAAAAGGAATTACCGGAGAATATTTTAGAATTCAAAATTCCCAGCAATGAATTGAAGGACAACAAAATCTGGATTGTTAAACTAATCCGCCTGCTCAATTTTGCCTCCAGCAATGCCGAAGCCCGGCGCCTGATTGAGCAGGGCGGGGTGACCATTGACGGCGAGAAGGTTAGCAACCCCGATCTGGAAATAGGAGTCAATAAGCCAATAGTTTTAAAGGTCGGCAAACTTAAATTCGCTAAAATTTTTCCTCCTAAAATTTTTCCTTCGGAAAAATTTTAATTTATTTTACGAACCCAATATGGGATTTTTATTTTCGCTGAAATATAAAACTTATGAAAAATTTTTATCAGACCTTGACCCCATTAGAAATATCAGGGTTTATAAGCAGAACAAAAAATTACAAAAAAGTCAAAAGGGGTTGACAAAACCTGGATTTCATGCTATGTTTATTTCAGGCAACAGAGAAATAAATTCGTGGTAATTCGGTTTTTAATTTGTGGCAATTCGTGGTTCAAAAATATGCTTGACAAGATTTTAGATTTGTGTATACTATAGAATTACCTTAAAAGGATAGAGAATAATTGAAAAGTTCTCTTGATAAATTCGGGTAATTGATATTAATACGTGGGGATGTAGCAAATTAGAGGCATCGTCACGATGCCTTTTTTATTTCACGGATGCCCACGGATAAAAACACGGATTTCCACAGATTTAAATTCGATTTTTATTCGTGGCAATTCGTGACCCGTTCTTTGAAAAATAGCCAAGTTGCTCCTTCAATTCTAGGTGGTTAGTGGTTTAGTTTTTAGTGGTTTAGATATACTACCTAAGCCACTAGTTAACTAAGTAACTAAGCACTAAGGTTTTTTATGGAGAGTTTGATCCTGGCTCAGAGTGAACGCTGGCGGCGTGGATTAGACATGCAAGTCGAGCGGTTCTGTAGCAATACGGGATAGCGGCAAACGGGTGAGTAACACGTAAGTAACCTGCCCTCTAAACCGGGACAACCTCGTGAAAACGGGGCTAATACCGGATAAGCCCCGATTGACATAAGTCAGTCGGGGGAAAGGTGGCGGAATTCTGGCGCGAGCCGGAATGCTATCATTAGAGGAAGGGCTTGCGTCCTATCAGCTAGTTGGTAGGGTAACGGCCTACCAAGGCTATTGACGGGTAGCTGGACTGAGAGGTCGACCAGCCACACGGGGACTGAGACACGGCCCTGACTCCTACGGGAGGCAGCAGTCGAGAATCTTTCGCAATGGGCGAAAGCCTGACGAAGCGACGCCGCGTGCGCGATTAAGTCCTTCGGGATGTAAAGCGCTGTTAGCTCGGAATAAACCCTTGACAGCAAATAGCTGTCAAGGGTTGACTGTACGAGCAGAGAAAGCCACGGCTAACTCCGTGCCAGCCCCGTTAGAAATAACGGGAGCTGGGGGCGCGGAGATATCGTAAGCCAATGCGGTATGAGAAAATCTCGCTATATGCTGGAAACTCTTATACTGGGCTGCGTTCCGAGTAATCGGAATTGGTATAAGACAATCAGCAGGCAACCTCACCAACTTTCATGGTGGGAGAGTCCTCAGAGACTACACGCGAGACCCCCGAATTTTCGGGGTGAAGATATAGTCCAAACCGTTAAAATTTCTAACGGGGCCAGCAGCCGCGGTAATACGGAGGTGGCGAGCGTTACTCGGATTTACTGGGTGTAAAGGGCATGTAGGCGTCCTGCAAAGTTCCGTTTGAAATCCTCTGGCTCAACCAGAGAACTGGGCGGAAAACTAGCGGGATTGAGTTCGAGAGAAGGGAGCGGAATTCCCGGTGTAGCGGTGAAATGCGTAGATATCGGGAAGAACACCCGTGGCGAAAGCGGCTCCCTAGACCGAAACTGACGCTGAAATGCGAAAGCTAGGGGAGCGAACAGGATTAGATACCCTGGTAGTCCTAGCCGTAAACGATGGGCACTAGGTGTGGGAGGTCATCGACTCCTTCCGTGCCGCAGCTAACGCATTAAGTGCCCCGCCTGGGGAGTACGGCCGCAAGGCTAAAACTCAAAGGAATTGACGGGGGCCCGCACAAGCGGT
>JBBIPY010000045.1:0-10758 GCA_037442605.1 Candidatus Omnitrophota bacterium | reverse complement strand
AATTTTATCTCCTTTACTTTCAGCAGAGATAAAATTTGACGATGGCCGGTTTTCCTGCGATAGTTCTTGCGCCGGCGATACTTAAAAATCACTACCTTGCCTGCCTTTTCTTCTCCTAACACCTCGCAGACAACCATTGCCTTCGCTACAAACGGTCTACCAATTTCAATTTTACCGTTGCTCGAAACAAGAAGAACCTCTTTCAGGGTTACCTTCTTACCGCTTACGTGCAACCTCTCTACTTTGATCTCCGAACCCTCCTCTACCTTGTACTGTTTACCTCCTACAGAAACTATCGCATACATATTTCATTCCTCCATTATGCATTATGTTAAATTGCGTCGGATACAGCGCGGTTTCAACCTGTATGTATCTGCGCAAGATAAAAGCAGCGTTTAGCAGACTAGTGCCGTTACAACTTAATATGCCTATAAGATGACGTGAATGCATAATCATATTTCCTTCAACAAGATAAAAAAGGATTTTAGTAGTAAAAAGTTGTAACGGCACAAGGCAATATAGCATATCATCTCTCTGGGGTCAACTACTGCAATCTTATATCCTGGATATGCAGGTGCGGCTCGGTTTTAATCTCAATGCGGGAGCGATATTTTCTTTCTATCTCCCGGATAAAACGGCTGTATTCGTTCAACAGTTTATTCTGCAGCTCGCGATGGACAAACAGAGAGACCTTTCTCGCCCTGTTCTTATTGAAGTGCTGTTTTAACTTTCTCAATGCCTCGTTGGCGAGCGTAGAAAGCGACTTGACATGTCCGATTCCCTGGCAGTAAGGACACTTTTCATAAAATACGCTTTCGATTGATTTTCGTCTTCTCTCGCGGGTCATCTCCACGAGCCCAAACTGCGAAGGATATATCTTGATCTTGGCTTTGTCTTCCTTCAACGCCTCCTGCAGGATGCGAAAGACCTTCTCCCGATGCTCCCGGTATTCCATGTCAATAAAGTCGATGATGACAATCCCGCCTAAATTACGCAGCCGAATCTGACGGGCAATCTCCTCCGCTGCCTCTTTATTCACTATAAAAGCGGTCTCTTCTAAAGACCTCTTCTGTTTTCCCTTGTGGCCAACAAATTTACCCGTATTTACGTCCACCGAAACCAGGCTTTCGGTCTGTTCGATAATAACATAGCCCCCGCTATTTAACTGCACAACCCTCTTGTAAAGTTTCTCAACCGCCTTTTCCACGCCCATTTTATCAAAAATGGAAATATTGTCCTGATAATACACTAATTTCTTCCTCAGATTGGGAGCGAAATAATTTGTAAAACGCAGGGCTTTCTTGTATTCTTCTCTAGAATCAATAAAGACACTGTTCACGTCTTCGGTAAACACATCCCTTAATATCCTTATGACCAGATCGCTCTCTTCATGTACTGTAAAAGGAACGGCTGCTTTCTCAGCCAGGCGAGAAATTCTCTCCCATGACCTCAAGAGATAGCGCAGGTCGCGCTCAAATTCGCGTTCCTGCGCCTTCTCTCCAGCGGTGCGGACAATTACGCCGATACCGCGGGGTATTCTTAACTTTCCCAGTATTGCCTTTATGCGCACCCGCTCCGTCCTGTCGGTAATGCGGCGGGAGATGCCGATGTGGGATTCATTGGGCATAAGCACCAGATGTTTACCCGGCAGACTTATGTGCGTGGTGAGACGCGCGCCCTTGCGTCCTAAAGGCTCCTTGACGACCTGAACCAATATGTTCTCGTTAACCTTCAGTTTTTCTTCGATGGATTGACGGTTGGTCCGGGAAGGCGGGGGAGGACTTTTCGTTTCGGACAACATATCTTCTTCCAGTTCCGGCGGCGGAGCGATAACATCCGAAACGTACAAGAAGCCGTTCTTATCCAACCCGATATCCACAAATGCCGCGCCTATCCCCGGCACAACGGCGGTAACCTTGCCTTTGTAGATATTGCCCACCAATTGCTGCGCGTCTTTTCTCTCCACAAAGAAGTCAATCAGTTTTTTATCCTCTACCACTGCCACCCTGACTTCTCTGGGCTCAACGTTGATTAAGATATCCTTCGCCATATTTTACTCTGCAAAACACTAAGTTTTTCGCTAAACTACGCGGAACTTAACGCGGAACTACGCCATACAGGCTGTGCGTGGTTCTGCGTGCAATTCTGCGTGGTTCTGCGGTTTAACTGAATTCGCTGCGCACCGAGAGGATCTCAATGCCCTCGGGCAGCTGTTTTTGTAACCGCTCGCGGAATGCCTCCGCTTCCATCGGCAGTTCCAGATAAAAAGTAACCTCCTCATCAAAGCTCTCCACCCCCAACTTTAAGGCGCGCCTAAAACTCATGCGGGGACGGGGATTGAAGCCTTTAGTAAGTATAAAGGGCAATTCCGCCCGGCGCAGGGCGCGCTGGAGCAGCCTGAGCAGGTCGAGCTGGGAGATATAAATCATCAACCCCGTCTTGCTGTATCTGGCAATCATCTTTTGCATCTATAGAATTTTCTTATCAGCAGAAGGGCCTCCTGCGGCGAATCAGCAATCTTAAAAATATTGAGGTCGTTCTTAGCGATACAATCTTGCCCCAGCATTGTTTTCTTCATCCAGCCCAATAAACCTCGCCAGTAGTCACTGTCCAGAAGCACTATGGGGAAGGACTTAATTCTTTTTGTCTGAACCAGAGTGAGCGCTTCAAATAGCTCATCCAGCGTGCCAAATCCTCCGGGAAAAATCACAAACGCCCTGGCATATTTAACAAACATAACCTTGCGGCAGAAGAAATATTTAAAATTTAATAATTCGGTAACATAGGGATTGGGTTTTTGCACTACGGGCACCTCGATATTCAACCCGATGGACCTTCCTTTTGCCCTCTTGGCTCCTTTGTTCGCTGCCTCCATTATTCCCGGACCGCCGCCGGTAAAGACGGCAAATCCCTCTTTAGCCAGAAGATAAGCCAGTTCTTCCGCCATTATGTAATACCTTGAGCGGGGTTTAATTCGTGAGGAACCAAATATTGAAACCGCCCAGCCGACTTTAGACAGGACCTCGAAGCCCTCCACAAACTCCGACATAATCCTGAATACCCGCCAGGGGTCTTCGGCAGTAAAGCTATTCTTATATTTCATCCCTTACCTCCTTCAATAAGCAGATAACTTACGGAGCGAAGCGACGTAAGTTATAGGCATTGACATCAGAGATGTCAATGCCGTCTGCGAATTGAACCCCCACACCAATTGCGTAATAACGGCGTTCTATTGCAATTGGTGTGGGGGTCAAATTCAGCCTCACCTCTATACTGACACGTTAACAACTTAGCTTCGCTATCGCTCGCTAAGTTGTGGCTTCATGCTATTTCATGTACCTGAATAAGATTTGTCTTACCCGTCTCTCCCATTGGATTAGAGGCGGTAATTACTACCCTATCTCCGCTTCTGACAAGTTTTAACTTCTTAAGTATAAATTCAACCTTCGCCGGTAATTTCTCAAGTGAAATTTTAAAAGGGAAAAAAACAGGATAAACCCCCCAAAATATGCCCAGGCGGCGCAAAATATTCGGTCGGCTGGCAAGGACAAAAACCATTGCCGGCGGCCGAAACCTGGAAATCCATCTTGCCGTCTCTCCGCTGAATGTCGGAACAACCAGGCAATCCACATTCAAATTGTACGCCGTCCAAGCAGCGGCATAGGAAACCGCCTCAAGGGTGTTCATATATTTATCCATCTGCCGGTTGAGGTATTTTAAACACGGAAATCTCCTCTCGGTTATGAGCGCCACCTTCCTTAAAGTAGCCAGCGCCTCTACGGGATATCTCCCGACCGCTGTCTCGTCGGAGAGCATAAGACAATCTGCCCCATCGAGGACGGCATTGGCGATATCGGTAACCTCTGCCCGCGTAGGCACAGGACTATCCACCATTGACACCAACATCTGGGTAGCCACAATCACCGGCTTTGCCTTCAGATTACACTGCGCAATAATATCTTTCTGGACCAGGGGAAGTTCCTCTAAGGAAATCTCTACCCCCAAATCCCCCCGCGCCACCATAACGCCGTCGCTTGCCTCAACGATAGAATCCAGGTTCCGCAAGGCATCCCGCTTCTCAATCTTGGCAATCAGAAATGCCTCATTTTTCCTGCCCAAGACACGCCTGAGGCGCCGTAAATCCTCTGCCTCTCTGATAAAAGAAAGGGCGATAAAATCCGGCTCCAGACCGGCGGCATAAGAAATCCTCCCTGCGTCTTCCCGGGCAGAAAAATATCTTCCCAACTCAATCCCCGGGATATTCACCCCTTTACCCGTTCTAACCTCGCCTGAATTCTCCACGAAACAGACTGCCTGGTTCTCCTTTATCTCCAAAACCCTCAATTTTATCAAGCCATCGTTGAGGTATATGCGCATTCCTTTTTTTATCGCCTTTATTACGGAGGGATAATTCAGCCCTGCCCATCGCTCGTCACCCATAACCTTTTCTGCGGTCAGCCGAAACAATGCCCCCTTCCTCAAAAAGACTGCCCTGTCCCGCAGAGGACCCAGTCTGATTTTAGGGCCGGGTATATCCACCAGAATACCTAAATGATGGCGCATTTCTTGCGAAACCGAACGCAACAACCTGACCAAGACCCGCTGCTGCGTCTTTGTCCCGTAAGAAAGATTTATGCGGGCGATGTCCATACCCTCCCGGATGAGCCGTTTAATTAATCTTTCCGAGTTTGAGGCGGGACCAATGGTAGCGATAATCTTTGTCCGATTCCAGTTCTTCATATTGCGTTGTAGCAAAAATAAGCCCTGCATTGCTTACACAGGTAATAAATCATACCAATTAAACCGACAGGCGTCAATACTATTCCTCTTTAATCCGACTGACTATCAGGTAGTTGCGATGCCGGTTTTCCAGACGGAAACCATATCTGTCTTTTATCCCGCTAAAATCCGCATCCTTAATAACCAGAAATATCTTCTCCTTCTCGTTATCCAGATATTCTAATAGCAGAGGCAATTCCTTTAAGAAAACTACCCTGCGCTGAGAGTAGAAAACCAGACCTGTCTTCTTAACTAAATTGTAAGCCAGAATAATATCGGAAGAACCAACTCTCTGCTTCACGGGTTGAATGAGCGCCTTGACGGAACGCACCTTTCCTAAATCGGGGACAAATAATCTCTGCAATAAAACCGGCAGGATTACAAAAAAAGCCATCAGGACCGCAAAGCCTGCCTTAATATTCTTCTTTAAACACAAGAGGATAGAAAGACCGCTACCTAAGGCTATAAAAATAAGGGCAAGACCGAGTCCTTTATTTATATCTATGCCGTAACCCGCCAAGATAAAACCCCTTGACCACAAAAAAGAAACTGCGCTAAACAGCATAAATAAAAATAGAGAAAGGGATATCTTGGTTCTTCCATTCCTTACCGTCTTCAAAAATAGCCCCTGCCAAAAATTAGCCATGACCAGACTCAAGGCGGGAAATAACGAAAGTATGTAGGTAGGAAGCTTGGATTTAGACAGGCTGAAAAATAAAAATACGACCAGAAACCAGACAACCACAAATTTTTCTTTCGCATAATCTATTCTTATCCAGGGCAGAAATACTGTCCAGGGCATAAACCCGGCAAGGACCATGGGGATAAAATAGAAGAAAGGTTCGCTATGGATGTAGCCCTTTGCAAATCTCTCCAGGGTTTCCTTGTGGAATAGACCCATCGCCTCTCTAAAGCCGACTTCTACAATAATCAAACCATACCAGGAAAAACCCAGTATTAAAAAAAGCAATAAAGCCGGGAGACTACGCAGAAAAATCTCTTTAAATAAACGCATCTTTTTGCCTAACAGGCAAAAAAATAAAAAAATCAAAATAGGAATAAGCCCTACCGGACCTTTAGAGAGGACAGCAAATCCCATACTCACCCATAATCCATAGAGGTAGATTTTCTTTCTGCTTTTTTCAAATTTAACGAAGCAAAGAATGGTAGCCAGAAGAAAAAAGCAGAGGACCATATCTATAATGGCTGCCCGGGCAATGATTAGATATTCCCAGGAGGTAGCCAGGATTAAACCTGCCAGAAACCCCACAAAGGCGCTGGCATAAAGCGCGCATCCCAGAAGATAGGTTACCATCACCGCGCCCAGACCAAAAACCGCCGAGGGAAAACGCGCGGAAAACTCGTTCACCCCGAAAATAAGATAGGACAGCAGGCTGAGCCAGTATTTCAGAGGCGGTTTGTTCAGGCGGGGTTCGTAATTGAAATGCGGAATCATCAGATTGCCCGACTCCAGCATCTCGCGGGCAGTCTCGGCATAACGCGGCTCATCGGGATCAAGGAGAGGCGGGCTTCCTAATCTATAAAAAAATAAAAAACCGCAGAGGACAACCAGCGCCAGGATATAAACACGTTCTTTCTTTAACATAAAATTGAAGCTCCACGGGCTTACACCCGTGGAATCTTTCTTTTCGCTTCGGCTCGGCACAGCGAAAACCTCGCCGAAGCGGAATTCCTCTCGCTATCCATCCCCACCCTTACAGGTGGGGAATTCCGCGAAGGCGGGTTAAACGCGCCAGCGAACTAAACGCGCCAAATTAGCTCAAGGGGCAACCGGGTTAATCAAAGAAGATGACTCTGACCCCTTTTCAGACCCTTTGTCTACTTATCAGCGCAAGGTTGCGCGTGTAGATAACCAGGCCCATTGCCTGCCCCAGGATAAATACGGGGTCTCTGCGATAGAGGGAATAAATCAACAGAAACATCCCGCCTATAAGACTCAGGTACCAGAAGACAATCGGGATAACGCTTTTCTTTTTTTTCTCCGAGACCACCCATTGAACAAAGAATCTCAGAAAAAAAAAGAACTGCGCCACAAAACCCAGGATTAACCAGGAATCAATTCTCATTATCACTCCTCCATCTAAATTTATGATTACACAGATTAAGAAGCATAGATTACACAGATTAAAGCATGAATCTGTGTAATCTTCTTTTATAATCTGTGTAATCTATTCTAAATGATATCTCAGCAGATTTTTCTTCATCCACAGAGCTACCCAGAGGTCAAGAAAGGGCTTGATGAGTCTTTTACGAAAACTGTATTTGCTCTTACCCGACAAACGTCGGTTGTGCTCGACGGGAATCTGCTTAACTCTGAAACCCTCCCATTCAATCAGAACCGGCAAAAAGCGATGCAGGCCGTTATATAGTTTAATAGCGCCGAGCGCCGGACGTCTGTAGGCGCGCAGGGTACAACCCACATCAATTATTCTGTCTTGGAGCACCAAACGGCGCACGGCATTAGCAATGCGCGAAGAGATTCTCTTGGATAGCGTATCGCTTCTCTTCCTTCGCCAGCCGCAGACCACATCGCAGGTTTCTAATTCTTTAAGCAGGCGAGGGATGTCGCAAGGCTCGTTCTGCAGGTCGCCATCCATACTGACAATAATCTCGCCCTGCGATTTTTTAAAGCCGGCGTCTAAGGCAGATGTCTGGCCATAATTTTTCTTCATCTTTAAAATTTTTACAGCAGAATCTCTGTTTTTGACTTGCTGTAAAAATTTTAAACTGTCATCCGTTGACCCGTCATCAATAAAAATTATTTCATAATTTTTATTTAATTTTTCTAAGACATCTTTTAGTCTCTCATAGAGAGGCAGGATGTTTTTCTCCTCATTATAAACCGGTATTACTACTGATATCTCAATTTTATCCGTGCCCATTTTAATTCGTGGCAATTCGACCTGCCTGCCCCGACAATTTCTTTAAGAAAGTCGGGACCTGCCGGCAGACAGGTTAAAATTTGTGGTAATTCGTGTGTCAAGCGGACCACTGCCAGGCCTCATAATCCGGTCCGGGCAATCTGATTTTCAATGCCCCCTGGGGCGGTATCTGCTCTAACGCCCGCTCTCCCTCCATTAAAGTCAGGTTCAATTTTATCTCTTCTGCATGACCTATCCCCAGATTGAGATAATTAAACTTTATCTCCAGAACCTTGTCAAAGGCTGCCTTGTTGGGCAGGGGAAATTCCTGCCAGTTCTCTCCCTGCTTCTGCCAGGTGCGCACGGGAAGCGCCCCGGATTTCTCTATCGGCAATTCTATCCTTGCCTCCTGGGGGAAAATATTTATGGCCAGCCTCGGACCGTCTAAATCCCCCGGTAATTCCAGGTCAAGCCGTAAAAATAAATCCTCCAGATTGAAACCGAACCATAATCTCTTGGTGATGCTGGAAACAGTGTGCATACTCGTTCCGACCCTGGTAAGGTCAATAAACCCTGCCCCCACCCATTCGTAATAAACGGATAGACGGCCATCAATCTCGGGACTAATCAGACCCGTGGGTTCAAGATATCTGCCCAGTCTCTGGGTAATGATAGGGATCTTAAGAAAATCGGGGACCTCTCTGCCCAGCGCTATATAGACATTGGCTAAGTGCATACGGTATATGCGGTCAAATTCCTCCTCATTTGCCGAGGAATGCTCCGGCCCATACCACCAGTTCCAGTCGCTTCCCTCTGCCGCATAGATATTCTTCCAGGCAAGTTCTGCCTCGGGGGAATCCTTAATCTGCGGGTTTTTCTTAAGAAAATCCAGCAAATCCTTCCGCGTGCGGGCGAGATAGTCCCAGGAAAGATTTTTCTCCTCCTGGCCTATCCAGATGCTAAAATTGCCATTGATCCAGGAGCCGGCGAAGAGGCGGCTGATTCTATCCTGAGGAGGGTTTTGCGCTAAAAAGTCCTTAACGGTGGTGCAGACTATATCTTTTTCATCCGTCAGACGTCCGTATAAAAGCTCGAGGAAATCCAGCCCATCGTTGGGATAATATTCCCAGGCATTTTCTCCGTCGAGAATTACGGGAACCAGATAATTTCTGCCGCGGGGAAGCTCGGCATTTATTTTCTTAAGGCGTTTGATAAAATCCTCCACTGCCTGCGTCTCTTTCCAGCGATGATAGACAAAACCGAATAGATCGGATAGGGTGTGGTCGCGGAAAATGATACTGAGTTTTCCTTCGCCCCGCTCTAAAAGATAAGGCCGATACAGTGCCTCGTGGGTTTTACCCCGCGCAAGGGAACGCCAGAGAATCTCCTCATCGCTGGCAAGCCAGCTAATCCCCTCTCTGATGATAAAGGGCAGAATCGCCTCAGAAACCGAACCCTCGGAAGGCCACATGCCGGAAGGTTTTTTTGCGAAATGTCTCCCATAATTATTCATCGCCTCTTTAATCTGCCAGGTCAGGTCTTCGGGAAACTGACAGCGTCGGGCAGGCAGATGGGCACGGGGCATTGCCTCAAGCGCCGCCTCCGTATCCAAAATCAAGGGCATAATCGGATGGTAGTAAGGCGTTACGGAAATTTCAATCTGCCCTTTATCCTGCATCTCTTTATATTTGGGAATTATCCTCTTAAGAATCTCCGACTGTTTATCGAGAACCGTATTTTTTTCATCTTCGCTAAATTTCCTTCCTTTCTTAAGCAAACCCTGCAATTCAGGAATGGTTTGTTTGAAAAGAGGGTCAAACCAGGCTAAATTAAACCAGACCGCGAGGTCGCGGAAATCCTGCTCAGTGAATGTCTTTAAGGCACGCTGAATCTCATCAGGATGCAAAAACTCTCCCCGCTTGAGGAGCAGTTCGTGATAGCGCGGATATCTCCTTACCATTGTATCCCAGTTGAGGATGAAGAACTTATCTAAAATAAAGGCTTTCTCTTTCAGGCTTAAATCCTCCGCTTTTTTGCGCGCAATCTCCAAATAGACATCCTTCGCCGTCCCGTCTGCATAGGCCTGAATCTGGTCAATCAGGGAAGGAACCAGGTTGAAGGTGGCTTTAATCCCGGGGTATTTTTCCAGAACAAGCAACATATCCAGATAATCCTTTATCCCGTGAAATCTCACCCAGGGAAGATACACCTCGCCTGTAAGGAGGTTCCTGTAGTAAGGCTGGTGCATATGCCATAAAAATGCCAAGTATATCATTATCGTAAAAAGGGGTCAGGCACTTTTTTGAAAAAGGGGTCTGACCCCTTTTGTTTTTAATCCGGCGACGAATTTTTCTGAAGCAAGGAAACGCCGTCTTTTAAGATGCTGCTTCAGCCAATCTTCTTTATTTTCCAAACCCGCCAATTCCAGTTCAACAAACTGTTTGTAGGCATCGCGCTGTCGGTCTATATCTTCTGCGGAACTAAATAAATCAAGAATGAACTTTGTATCAACTAATAAATCTCTACGTTTTCCCAGATAAATCGGATAACTACTCCATTTGTAGTCTTCGGGATACTTCGCCATTTTCGCTTTTACAGGATTAAGGTGTAAATACCTCGATAGCTCTAAAAGATATTCATCTTTCTCCACTAAAATACTTTTAAATCTTCCCTGGAAGAGATGCCCCACGCGATTATATTTCTTATTGAAGAATATTGCATAGCTTCCCGAAACGAACTTCATGACTTCGGAGATGGAATTTTCGTTAGGAATTTCTATAACTAAGTGAATATGATTGGGCATCAGGATGTAACCATAGACAATTATCCCGAAGTGCTTTTTTGCCTCCAGCAAAAGTTTAAGATAGTGCCAGTAATCCTGTTCGTCTAAGAATGTTTTCTGTTGATTATTCCCGCGTTGAATAATGTGAAATACCGCCCCGGGAAAACATATGCGTGGTGCTCGAGGCATATCTACATCCCCCCTTTAAGAATTAATGCACCCGGTAATAGGCAATATTTTAAACCAAAATAAGCAGAGTAACAAGACAAAAAATACAGACAAAAAAGGGGTCAGGCACTTTTTTGAAAAAGGGGT
>JBBIPY010000044.1:3038-11017 GCA_037442605.1 Candidatus Omnitrophota bacterium | reverse complement strand
CGGGCGATAAATATAACCAAAAAGGCGAGATTTTTCTTTTTTAAAATCAAATATCAAAGCCATAGAATAAGCGTATCTTCTTTGGGGATATAGGCGATGAGTGGAGACATCTGAGGATGGTCCTTCTCAAGTTTCTTAAACAGCCTAAACGCTTCTTTTCCAGTGCGCGCAGAAAAGATTTTCTTACCCAATACTAAAACATGCCTTCCGCGATATCTGTTCCAATTGGCATACAGAATCTCTTTTTCTTGCTTTAGGCTATTTTGTTTTACCATTTCAATCTCTCCTTTTCGCTGTATATTACCACCATCCCCGAGCGAAATCAAGGGAAATCAATTGGGAAGAGATTATTTCTAAGAACTGTTTCGTCTTTGGTTACAATTTCGGCTAATTTTTGTAACTTTTGTACCTACTACTGGCTACCGGACTACTTACTACTGAACTACTTGCTACTGAACTACTAACGCATCTGCGCCCCGAATCTTTCCACCAACCCATGACGAATTCTGGCTTCAATCTCGTCGATTTCTGCATCGCGCAGGGTGCGCTGGGGAGACTGGTATTTCAGGGAAACGGTCAGGCTCCTTTTGCCCGCGGGGACGTTTCCTCCCTTAAAGACATCAACCAGGTTGATCTCCTTGACCAAACCGTATCTATTCTCCTTGAAAAAATTCCCTAATTCTGCGTAGGGAATTTTTTCATCCACAATAAAGGAAATATCCCGCATAACCGCAGGATATTTAGGTAAAGATGAAAATTTCTTCTGATAGTCAGCGAAGGGAAAAATTTTCTCTAAATTTAATTCGGCCAAAAAGACTTTCTGCATTAAATCGAAGTTCTTTAAAACCAACTCGCTTATCTCTCCGGCAAAACCAATGGTTTGGTTATGAATTTTTAATTCCACCGAACAGGCCGCGCTAAAACAGGGCAATGCTTTCGGCTCAATTAAAAATTCACTGATATTCAATTTGCAAAAAACTGCCTCGATAATTCCCTTTAAATCGTAGAAGTCGATTAAGGCAGTTTTTCGCAGCCAGTCAGCATAGCGCCTGCCGCTAAGGGCAAGCCCCAGACAAGGAAATTCCTGCGGCTGGTGGTTCTTCTTTAGATAAATCTTGCCTGAATCAAAAAGTCTCAAATCTTCCATCTGACGTTTGGTGTTATGGGCAATAACTTCTAAAAGATTGCCAATAAGGGTGGGTCTTAAAAATTCCTGCTCCGCACTTAAGGGGTTAGAGATTTTTAGCAAGGTTTCATCTATAGAAAAATTTATCTTTTCTAAGAGACCCCGTCCGATAAGGCTATAACTGACTACCTCATCTAAACCCAGACCAAGGAGGGTTTCCTGAATTATCTTCTGGGGTCGGGATATCCCCGACTCTAAGGTTATTCCCTCTGGCTCGCGCAGGCTGCTTAAGGTGAGAGGGATTTTATCGTAGCCGTATAGCCGGGCAATCTCTTCGATTAAGTCCACATCCTCTTCCACATCGCGGCGGAAAGAAGGAACTTTTACCTCCAGGTTACCTTTTGTTTTCTTCTGCAGGGAAAAAGAAAGCCCTCTTAATATTCTTTCCACCTCTGAAACAGATATATCCTTGCCTAAGACGCGGGATAGGCGCAGTATATTTAAGGAAATCTTCTTTTCTTTTTCCTTCTTTAAGCCGTTATCTTCCATTCTGCCAATAGTAAGGCCTCCCTTGGAAGAAGTGGCAAATTCTTTGAACAAATCCGCTGCCCGCAGCGATGCCCAGAAAACCGTCTCTAAATCCACCCCGCGTTCAAAGCGATAAGAAGATTCAGAATCCAGGTCCAATTTCTGGGAAGCACGCCGGATGGTCAGGGGGTCAAAATAGGCACTTTCTAATAAAACCGTTTTGGTCTTTTCGCTCACCTCTGTGTCTTTGCTACCCATAATCCCGGCAATGGCTACGGGACGAGATTTATCGGCGATGACCAAGATTGAGCTATCTAAAAGGCGCTCTTCTCCATCAATAGTAATAATCTTTTCCTTCTCCTTGGCGCGCCGCACAATAATCGTTCCTGCCTCAATTTTAGCGTAATCAAAGGCGTGCAGGGGCTGACCGCATTCTAAGAGACAGAAGTTGGTGATATCCACAATATTATTTACCGGACGCAAACCCACGGACTCCAGCCTGTTTTTTAACCAATCCGGAGAAGCCCTTACCTCGACGTTGTTAATAACTCTACCGATGTAACGCGGGCAGCCTTTCTTGTCCTCAATCTCGATAGACAACGGCTTCGGGCTACAAGTTACATGTTCCGGGCTTTTAGTCTTGGCTTGTAGCCTGTAGCCTGTGGCTTGCGGCAACCTGAGTTTTTTACCGGTAAGCGCGGCAATCTCGCGGGCGATGCCAGTTACGCTCAGCCAATCCGGACGATTGGTGGTTACCTCTACCTCCAGAACCCAGTCGTCAGCAAGCTTTTCTAAGGAAACTACCTCCAGCCCGGCCATGGTCAGTTTCTCTGCCAGAGACTGGGCTGACATTTTTATTTCCACGTAATCCTTGAGCCAGTTGTAACTTACCTTCATTTTTATCTACACGTTGCGTTTACCGTTAACCGTGTACCGTTTACCGTAAACGGTAAGCGGTAAACAGTCCCGACGAAGTCGGGACGGGTAAACGGTAAACGTAACTTTCTCAAAACTGTTGTAAGAAGCGAAGGTCGTTTTCGAAGAATAGACGGATATCGTCAATGCCATATTTGAGCATGGCTATACGTTCCACTCCCAGACCAAAGGCAAAGCCAGTATATTTCTTCGTATCATAACCCACCGCACGAAACACATGGGGATGAATCATCCCCGCCCCTAAAATCTCCAGCCACCCCTTTCCTTTACAAACGCTACATTGCTTTTTCTGGCTACTGGTTACCCCGGCCCGCTCCGCTCTGCCGGGGCGGGCTGGTTTCCCTGGCCTGCCCGTAGTTTCTCTCGCCAGGGCGGGCTGGTTACTCTTACATATTATACAAGAGATATCTACTTCCACCGAAGGCTCGGTAAAAGGAAAGTAATGCGGGCGGAAGCGTATCTTTATACCCTGACCAAAAAATTTTCTGGCAAAGGCAAAGAGGGTTCCTTTCAGGTCAGAAAACCTCACGCCTGTATCCACAGCAAAACCTTCAATTTGATGAAACATAAAGGAGTGACTGGCATCGGTGGCATCCGGCCGATAGACCTTGCCCGGAGAAATTATTCTCAAAGGCGGCTTATGTTTCTCCATCACCCGCACCTGCACGGTCGAGGTCTGGCTGCGCAATAATAGTCTATAGGCAACAGTCGATAGTCCACGGTTTTTTGCCCTCTTCTGTGGACTGTGGACTGCAGGCGGTGGACTTTCTAGATAAAAGGTATGAAATGCCTCGGTGGCCGGATGGTCCTCGGGGATGTTCAGGGCACGGAAATTATAATATTCGGTCTCTATCTCGGGGCCCTCTACCACCGCGAACCCCAGTTTTTCAAATATAAAACAAATCTCCTTCGTCGTGCGGCTTAATATATGCTCCCCCCCCAGACGGAAAAAAATACCCGGCAGGCTTATATCTAAAGCAGTTTTTTCTGCCTTAGCCTGCGCCTGCAGCAACATCTTCTCTAATTCCTGAATGCGCCGGGTAACTTTCTCCTTTACCGCATTGAGCGCCTGGCCAACATACGGCCGCCTGGCGGCCTCAAACGCGGACAACCTCTGGAAATATTCGCTCAATAAGCCCTTGCGTCCAAGGTATTTTGTCTTTAAAAACTCTAATCCTCCCAGGGAATCCGCTTTTACCGCGTCTTCAGAAAACGCCTTCTCTAAATCTTTAATCTCCTCTTCCATCTGTTCCTCTTCTCCCGGATGAAAAAACAGGCAAAAAGCAAAGCCGCCGATAGAGAAAGATTCCTTGCCCATCTCTGCTTGAGGGGACTAATCTTTTCTTCTATCTTATAGCCTCTAGCCAGAATCTTTACTTTTTCGGCATGGATATCCAGGTCCCCGCCGTGCTGTGGGCAGCTTGCCTGAAAAACCCCTTCAATTTCCAGCGTATCCCCTTTCTGGAGATAGCTGCCGACATATTCTATTTGAGGAAGCAGTTCTTTCCTTACCCATACGCCGACGGTGTTTTCCCCGTCAGAGAGATTAAGCCAGGCAGAATAGCGGCGCACCATCACATCGCCGATAACCTCTCCCTGATAAACCACCCTTTTACCATCGTATTCTTTGGCATTCTTTATCAGCTCTGTGCTGGAAATGGGCTGGGCAAAACAACAATAACTACAAGCTACAAGCCACAAGCTACAAGCAAAAAAAAGCATGTAGCCTGTCGCCTGTTGCCTGTTGCCTGTAACATGTTGTCTTCCCATCTATTTCCCTTTCGCCATAGCCATAATAAAACCTATCAACGTAAACACCGCCACGAACTCCAGACGGCCGAGCCACATCTGAAAGATATAGACCAACTTTAGCGCTGCGGGCATGCTGGCAGAAGTTATTCCGCAGGAGAGCCCTACATTCGCTCCGGCGGAGGCGGATTCAAACAAGGAATCCAGAAAAGGGTATCCGCAAGCCATGCCTGCAATAGAGCCCAATAAAAAAAGTCCGAGGTAGGCAAGGAAGATAAGCGCCGCCGAACGCAGCTGGCGGTCCTCCAGAATGAGGTCTTTGATATGATGAAATTTCTCTACCAGCACAGCGGTCTCCGGCTGCATTAACTGCTTCACGTCTTGAATAAACGCCTTGAAGACAAGCCCGACCCTCAATGCCTTAATCCCGCCCGTGGTGGAACACATCGCCCCTCCCAGGCCCATAGCTACAATCAAACCCACCAAAGCCAGGGCGGGCCAGAACTGGGTTAGCTGTGAAGCGTATAAGGTCATATACCCTGTTCCCGTATGAGCGGAGATAAGCTGATAGAACCCCTTGCGAAATAAACCCACTGCCTGCGGATAGACATCGGCCTTAGCCAGTCCGGCTGCTACAAACAGAAAAGTAAAAATGATGGTAGAGCTCAGGGTAATGATTTCTATATCCCGCCAGAACTCTCTGCGGTTTCCCGTCCATAACGTAAAATGAAGTTTGAAGTTTATGATTCCTAAAAACATTATCATTATCGTAGCCAATTCAAAGAGGAAGCTGTGATAGTATAAAATGTTCTGCGACTGGGGAGCGAAGCCTCCCGTATCATAGGCAGCCATAAAAATCCAGGCCCCATGGAAAAACGCGCGCAGGGGAGGCATCCCTTCCAGAACGGCAATGCCGCCTAAAAGCAGCGTGCCCACAACTAAATAGACGATGCTGATTGTCCAGATAAATCTTGCCGTCTGAACTACATTGGGAAGAATTCTTTCGTCCCTTGCCTCGCCTACATAAATCTTAAAGGCGCCGCCTGCCCCGCGGGTAAGAAAACCCAGGGCAACGATAACTATGCCCTGGCCCCCAATAAACATAATCAGATGGCGCCACATCTGATGGCTCATCGAGAGGTGGTCTAAGTCTTGCACCAGGGTCAGCCCGGTGGTGGTATAACCGCTCATCCCGTCAAAAACGGCATCCAGAAAACTGCGCCAGTGCCCGCTCAAATACAGAGGAACCGCTCCCAGCACGGCAAGGATTAGCCAGGCTAAAGAGACAATCACCATGCCATGCATCCAGCGCAGCTCCTTATCCGTCTTAAAGACAATCATCAAAAACAGACCCAGGCTCAAAGAAGAACCCAGGGCAATAATAAAATCAAAAACGGGGGCCTTTTCCTGAAAAACAAAGGCGGTGAGCAGGGGAAGGATTAAACAGAGGCTTACGGCAACGATAATCTTACCGATATGGTAGGCGATTACAGCAATATCCTCATAACGAGGTCTGAGCAGCATAGACTAAAGTATTCTCAGCGCAATAACGGTTAATAAAAAACAAACCGCTAAGACCAAGAAGGCAAAACCGAACTCCAGCAAAATTGCCTTGACTATATTAGAGGGTTTATAGAGGTGCATCAGATCCTCCCGACTAAAACCTCCAAAAGTTGCTTCTCATTCTCGACGGTGGTAAGCGCAATAACGTCATCGCGGGGCTTCAGCAGCGTATCGCCTTTAGGAATAATTACCTTGTCTCCCCGGATGAGAGAAACCAGAACCGAGTCATGAGGCAGCTGTATGTCTTTTACCTCTTTATTAATCACCGGGGCATCGTCAGCCAAATCCACGCGCACAATCGCCAATTTCCCCCGTTTAAAGGTCATCAGGGTAACAAAGTCAGCAAAAGAGACCTCTTCTTCAATTATCTTGGCAATGATGGCGTTTGAGTCCACCGGGACATCTACCCCCAGTTCGGCAAAGGTGTGTTCGTTGCGCGAATCGTTCACCCGCGCCACTGTGCGTTTGGCGCCAAATTTCTCTTTTGCCAGCTGACAGATAATCAGGTTGTCCTCATCGTCACCGGTAACCGCTGCCACAACATCCGCACGCTCCACCCCTGCATCCTCTAAATATTTGGGGTCGCAGCCGTCACCGTGAACAACCAAGACATCCAAGTCCCTGGCCAGGCGTTGACATTTGTGGAAGTCTTTATCCACAACCGCAACTATGTGCTTATTCGCCAGGAGTCGTTTGGTTAAATAAATTCCCACATTCCCTGCACCGACAATGATAATGTACATCTTAATAACAAAGTAGCGAGTAGCAAGTAGAGAGTAGCGAGATTTAAATTTTTCTCGCTACTTGCTACTCTTTACTCGCTACTTCTCTCTTAGTTAGTTCTCACTGAAAAAGTATTTTTTACACAAATTATCACGAATAAAATTCGAATTACCACTAATTAATTCGTGGTCATTTGATTAAAATTCGTGGCAATTTGTGCTAAGCGAAGGTCTTTCAGTATTAACTAGTTAACTGATTTTATAAAGTGCCTTTACCTTCTTAAGGGCGCCAGTTTTAACTAAGGCAAGCAAAACATCGCCTTTTTCTAGCACCGTCTCATTGCGGGGAATAATCGTCCCCTTCTTTCTCTTTATTACCGTTACCACTAACAACTCATCGGCAAGATTAATCTCGCCTACTTTTTTGCCAACCATATCTTCGCCTACGGGGACCTCAAGCACTCCCAGTTCTCCGGTTTCAATAAGGTAGCCCGTGAAGTGACTTTCAATCAATTTGTCGCGAATCATGGCGGCAAAAAGGACTGTTCCGCTGATGGTGTCCATTCCTAAAGAACGGTAAATTTCGGCACGCTTGGGGTCGTAAACGCGGGTAATCACCTTGGGAGTCTTAAAGATCCTCTTCGCCACCTGCGCAGTCATAATATTGGTGTTGTCGCCGTTGGTAACCGCACAGAGGGCATCTGCCTTCTCAATCCCCGCTTCTTTCAGGGTCTCTATATCAAAACCGTTGCCCACCATAGTAACCCCGTTAAATGCGCCACCTAAGCGCTTAAAGGATTCGGCATTTTTATCAACAATCACCACATTATGCCCTTCGAGCTGAAGAATCTTTGCCAGCTCCGCACCTACCCGGCCGCAGCCCACAATTATCACGTACATGCTTACTTTTCGTTATTGGGTTATTGGGTTATAGGGTTTAAACGCAACAACCCTATAACGCAATAACGAATTATCCCTTGGCTATTTCTGCTAATTCACCAAAGGCATTAGGGTCATTTACGGCCAGATCTGCCAGAACCTTGCGGTCTAATTCTATTTTGGCTTTCTTTAACCCGTTGATAAAACGATTATAGGATATCCCCTGATTCTTACAGGCAACCGAGATGTGGGTAATCCAGAGGCGCCGGAATGCACGTTTCTTCACCCGACGGTCGCGATAACTATAAACCAAGGCGCGCTGGACTGTCTCCTTTGCCCGGCGATAGAGCTTGCCCCTTCCTCCCCAGAAACCTTTCGCACGTTTAAGAATTTTTTTGTGTCGTCTGTGCGTAGCAGCTGCGTGTTTTACTCTCGGCATATCAAGCTCACTCCTCTCTTATATCGCGGAACTACGC
>JBBIPY010000044.1:0-2938 GCA_037442605.1 Candidatus Omnitrophota bacterium | reverse complement strand
ACGCAGAACAGAACGCGGAACCACGCCATAGAAGGTTGTGCGTAGTTCTGCGTAAAGTTCCGCGTGGTTCTGCGATAATCGTTAACTATACGGCAGTAGCTTGCGAATCTTTTCTATATCAGGGCCTACGATAAATCCCGCCCGACGCAAATCCATCTTCCGCTTACGCTTTTTCTTGCTCAATAAATGGCTCTTGCCTGCCTTCGGACGTTTTAATTTTCCCTTCGCGGTGACTTTAATACGCTTAGCCAGAGAACGCGAAGTCTTCATTTTCGGCATTTCCTATCTCCTTGCGGAATACTCAAAACATATAGATTAAAGATTATGTCTTAGACTCAGTTACGTTTACCCGTTTACCCGTATACGGTAAACGGTACACGGTTAACGGTAAACGTAACGCTGCTCTACGTATTAGTGTCGGGGAGAAACCACCGCTACAATACTTCTCCCTTCAGACACAGGCGGTTTTTCTATATCTCCCCACTGCGAGGCGTCCTGCAAAAAACGCTCTATCACTTTTCGCCCGAATTCGGGGTGAGCAAGTTCTCTCCTGCGGTATAAAAGGGTGATTTTAACCTTATCCCCGTGCTGAAGAAATCTCTGCAGATGTCTTAGTTTCACCTGATAGTCATGTTCCTCAATGTTGGGTTTGAGGCGAATCTCCTTGATATGATAGATGTGCGTCTTCCTGCGCGCCTCCCGCTCCCGCTTTTCCTGCTCGTAACGATATTTGCCGTAGTCCATAATCCGGCAAACAGGGGGGCTGGCTTCCGGAGCAACCTCTACCAGGTCTAGATTCTTTTCCCCCGCCTGCCTTAGGCCTTCCTCAATTGAGACAAGCCCTAATTGTTCCCCGTCTTCTCCGATCAAACGAATCTGTTTTGCCCGAATACCCTCGTTAACTCTGACAAATTTAGGTATTGCCCATCACCCCCTTTCAAAAATTTGCTGAAGCAAATTTTTGAAATCTTATAGCAACCGGCTTGCCCTGCCTCGCACCGAGTGCCCCATATCGATGGGTGCTCGGCACGAGGTGAGCGAAGTCGAAGGGCTGCCTGTCGCTGGCTACTAAATTAGTTCTCACGAAAAAGTATTTTTTACACAAATTACATCACGAATAAAATTCGTGGCAATTTGTGCTAAGCGAAGGTTTTTCAGTATTAACTAAATTACTTACTACTAAACTACTTACTACTAAACTACTGACTACTAAACTACTGACTACTAAGTTACTTTATTGCTAACCTCCGTTTTTATCTTTTCAATAAGCCTTTCAAGAGACACTACGCCCAAATCCCCCTCTTTACGGCTGCGCACAGCCACGCTCCGGGATCGGGCCTCGCGCTCACCCACAATAAGCATATAGGGAATTTTGTTGAGCTGCGCTTCCCGGATTTTATATTCCATTTTTTCATTCCGCTTGTCAAATTCTATTCTTAATTCCGCGTTTTCCAACCCCGCCTTTACCTCTTCGGCATACTGATGAGACTTTAGCGAGATGGGAATAACTGCCGCCTGAACGGGAGAAAGCCACACTGGCAAAGCGCCGCTATAATGCTCCAGAAGCGCCCCCATAAAACGCTCCATGCTGCCCAAAATAACCCGGTGGAGCATTATCGGCCTTTTCAAAGAGCCGTCAGCTGCCGCATAGTCCAAATCAAAGCGCTCAGGAATCGCAAAGTCGCACTGTATTGTCGCACATTGCCAGGTTCTTTTCAAGGCATCTTTTAATTTTATATCAATTTTGGGGCCGTAAAAAGCCCCTTCGCCGGCACTGATTCCATAGGCTAATTTCTTCTGCTTCAAGGCCTCCTTCAAGGCAACCTCCGCCCTCTGCCATTCTCTATCCGAACCGATGGATTTATCCGGTCGAGTGCTTAACTCAATCTCATACTCATTAAACCCGAATACCCTCATCGCCTCCATCACAAAATCAACCACGGCAGTTATCTCGCTGACCAGTTGTTCTTCCGTGCAGAATATATGGGCGTCGTCCTGGGTAAAGCCGCGCACGCGCAGGAGCCCGTGCAAGACCCCGGTCTTCTCATTGCGATAGACCGAGCCCAATTCGAAGAAACGCAGGGGCAGGTCGCGGTAACTGCGCAATTTGGATTTGTAAATCAGCATATGCCCCGGACAGTTCATCGGCTTTACCGCATATTCCTGCCCCTCTATTTTGAAAATATACATATTCTCTTTATAGTAGTCGTAATGGCCTGACTGCACCCAGATATCAGAACGCAGAATATGGGGAGTGATTACAAGTTGATACCCGCGTTTTAGATGTTCTTTTTTCTCATAGTCTTCTATGATTGTGCGCAAAATGGCTCCTTTGGGATGATAAAAGACAAGCCCCGCCCCTGCTTCTTCGTGCATACTGAAGAACTCTAATTCTTTACCCAGGCGGCGGTGGTCGCGTTTTTTTATCTCTTCTAAATTTTTTAAATACCCCTCTAATTCCTGTTGTGTCAGAAAAGCGGTTCCGTAGATTCGCTGCAGCATAGGATTGGTTTCTATCCCGTGCCAGTATGCCCCGGCAATGGAGAGCAGTTTAAAGGCCCTGAGCCCGCCGGTGGATTCTAAATGCGGGCCGCGGCATAAATCGATAAAATCCCCACTATGATATACTGTAACCCTATCTTCGGGAATCTCTCTGATTAATTCCATTTTATAGTCTTCGCCTAATTTCTTGAATAAGGCCTCTGCTTCTTTTTTCCCCATCTCTTTTCGGTCAAACTTCAAATCCTGTTTCACAATTTCCCGCATTCGTCCCTCAATTTTCGCCAAATCCTCAGGCGAGAAATTGTGAGACGAACCAAAGTCGTAATAGAAACCGTCCTCAATCGCCGGGCCGATGCCCAGTTTTGTCCCCGGGAAGAGCTCTTTGACCGCCTGGGCCATCACATGCGCGGTACTATGTCGTAGGGTAGTTAAGTCC
>JBBIPY010000043.1:0-11168 GCA_037442605.1 Candidatus Omnitrophota bacterium | reverse complement strand
ATTGCCGCGTTGACCGATAGAGACAATCTGTACGCGCCGCGAATTCAAATCCCCGATGACATCGCCCAGATACTGTTCGGGGGTAACTACTTCTATATCCATTATAGGCTCCATAAGCAGGGATTCTGCCTTCTTCAATGCCTCGCGCATCGCCAAGGAACCCGCCATACGAAATGCCAATTCGGATGAATCCACCTCATGGAATGAACCATCGACTAAAGTAACCTTTACATCAATAACGGGAAAACTGGCCAGCACGCCTGTCTGCGCCGCTTCCCTTACTCCCACTTCCACCGCAGGAATAAACTCTCTGGGTATCGCGCCCTTCACAATCCTGTTCACAAATACAATATCCGAATTCTTCTCGCCGGGCTCTGTCTCTATAATTACCCTTCCGTACTGTCCCCTGCCTCCTGTCTGTTGAATAAATTTTCCCTCGGCAACGACCTTCTTCCTTACCGTCTCCTTATAAGCCACCTCAGGCCTGCCTGTATTTGCCTGGACATTGAATTCGCGAGAGAGCCTATCTATAACTATTTCCAGATGCAGCTCTCCCATGCCTGATATAAGCGTCTGGTTGGTCTCTTGATTGTAGTTTACCTTGAATGTGGGGTCCTCATCCTCCAGCTTACGCAATGCCAGAGAAAGCTTATCCTGGTCGGCTTTGGTTATCGGTTCAATAGCCATAGAGATGACCGGTATAGGGAAATGGATGCTCTCTATAAGGATAGGGTAGTCTTCAT
Source organism: Candidatus Omnitrophota bacterium (assembly GCA_037442605.1). Taxonomy (GTDB): domain Bacteria; phylum Omnitrophota; class Gorgyraeia; order DTHP01; family DTHP01; genus JBBIPY01. The sequence goes on along the minus strand of JBBIPY010000043.1, from coordinate 10,425 downwards.
CACAGATAGATTCTCCGGTAACCGTGTCTCTCAACCCCACGCAGGCAACAATATCGCCTGCCCCTACCTCCTCGACAATCTCTTGTTTATTGGCATGCATACGAACCAACTTCTGAACCTTTTCTTTTATTCGCTTGTTTGCATTATATACATAACTTCCGGATTCCAGCCTCCCGGAATAAACCCTAAAAAAAGACAGCTTCCCCACGAAGGGATCAGACATAATCTTAAAACACAGTGCGGAAAGGGGTTCATCCTTGGAGATTTTTCTTTCAATCCTTTCATGGGTAAGCGGGGTCATCCCGCATATCACTGCAATATCATCCGGAGAAGGCAGATAATCGCATATCGCATCAAGCAGGGGCTGTATTCCTTTATTGCGCAAAGATGAGCCTGCAAGGACAGGAACTGCCCTGTTCTTAAGCGTCAAACGGCGAATCGCCTCCTTTAAATCCGTAACCGAAACTGCGTGGTCATGGACATACTTATCCATCAGTATCTCATCCAATTCCGCAACCTTTTCAATTAACTCTTCCCGATAACAAACCGCTGTTTCTCTCAAATCGCCGGGAATGTCTTCCGTGCGGTATTGCACTCCTAAGGCATTAGAATCATAAACCATGGTTTTGAAATCTATCAGATCAATCACGCCGCGAAAGTTTTCCTCTGAACCTAAAGGCAGCTGGAGAACGAGCGGTTTCGCACCAAGCCTGTGTCTAATCTGCTCTATCACGCTGAAGAAATCGCTTCCCACGCGGTCCAGTTTGTTCACAAAGGCAATCCTTGCTACCTTATATCTATCCGCCTGACGCCATACGGTCTCCGATTGAGGCTCTACCCCTCCCACCCCGCAGAACACCACGACACAGCCGTCGAGCACCTTTAGAGAACGTTCAACCTCAACTGTAAAATCCACATGCCCCGGCGTATCGATGATATTTATGCGAAAGTCTTTCCAGAAACAGGTGGTACAGGCAGCCGTAATAGTGATACCCCGCTCCTGTTCCTGCTCCATCCAATCCATTGTAGCGGTACCTTCATCGACCTCGCCTATTCTGTAAATGCGTCCCGTATAATAAAGGATGCGTTCCGTCGTGGTGGTCTTGCCGGCATCTATGTGCGCCACGATTCCGATATTCCTGATTTTCTCTAAAGATTTATCTGCTTCCATAAAATTTTTATTCGTTTCTAACGCAGGTGAAAAAATTTTATACATGAAAATCCCGAATCCTCCATAACAGAATGACAAAATTTTCTACCACCTAAAATGCGCGAATGCTTTATTCGCCTCTGCCATCTTATGGGTTTCTTCTCTCTTCTTTATGGCTGCGCCCTGTCCTTTATAGGCATCGATAATCTCATCGGCCAATCTGCCTCCCATAGATTTTCCCTTTTTCTTTCTTGCCAGGTCGCGCATCCAGCGCAAGGCTATAGTTACGCCCCTTTCCTGTTTAACCTCCATGGGTACCTGATAAGTTGCCCCGCCTACACGCCGAGGCTTAACCTCCAAAAGGGGCCTCACGTTATCTACAGCCTTCTGCAAGACCTCTAAACGATTGCTCTTGTCCAGATGCTGCGAGGCAACATCCAATGCCGAATAAACTATCTTCTCGGCAATGCTTTTTTTCCCTTTCCACATAATCATATTAATGAAACGCTGCACCAGCTTTGAATTATACACCGCATCAAGGGGAGTTTCTCTTTTTGCTATCCTTCTTCTTCTCATGGCTCGCTTCGCTCACCCACGAATTAACACAAATCAAACACGAATCATCACAAATGAATTTGTGACCATTTGTGTGTAATTCGGGGTTATCTGTGTTATTTGTGTTATTTGGGTAATTTCGTCCCGTACTTTGAACGCGATTTCTTACGGTCGGTAACTCCGGCTGTATCCAGGGTGCCTCTTACGATATGATATCGCACGCCCGGTAAATCCTTGACCCTGCCGCCCCTTACCAGAACAATCGAGTGCTCCTGGAGATTATGCCCTTCGCCGGGGATATAGGCAGTGACTTCGATAGCCGTGGTTAACCGCACACGGGCAATCTTACGTAAAGCCGAGTTGGGTTTCTTGGGGGTCATCGTCCTCACCTGAGTGCATACCCCCCGACGCTGAGGACATCCCTTCAAAGCCGGTGACTTCGACCTCTTTTTTTGTATCGACCTTCCCAGTCTCAACAGTTGATTTATTGTCGGCATGGCTCGCTTCGTTCACCCACGATTACCACAGATACAAAGCCGAGTTTCCACGAATTTATTTCATTCGTGATAATTCGAGCAATTTCGTGGTCATTCGCGCACTTTAACAACCTCTAAATTTCTATGGCTCCAGAAACCCGTCCCCGCGGGAATAAGGTGTCCCATAATTACATTCTCTTTCAGTCCCCTTAGACTGTCTTTTTTACCTGCAGACGCCGCCTCGGTAAGCACGCGCGTAGTCTCCTGAAAACTGGCGGCAGAGATGAAACTATCTGTAGTCAGAGAGGCCTTGGTAATACCCTGCAGGATAGGAGTAGCCGTAGCGGGCCGATTTCCTTTCTTCATTACCCTTTCATTCTCTTCCCGGAATACAAATTTATCCACCTCCTGGCCTACAAGGAAATCCGTATCTCCCGCTTCCTCAACAATCACCTTCCGCAACATCTGCCGGATAATCAGCTCTATATGCTTATCGTTTATTCTTACACCCTGGAGTCGGTAGACCTCCTGAACTTCATTCACAAGGTACTCCTGCAATTTCTTATCCCCGGATATCCTCAATATATCCTGGGGGACAACCGGGCCATCGGTCAATGGTTGTCCGCTGGTAACCCAATCGCCTCTATAAACATTGAGGTGTTTACCATGAGGAATTACATACTCCTTTTTCATCCCCGAGGAGCTTTTGATGATAATCCTGCGCTGTCCTTTCTTTGCCGGTCCAAACTCAACCAGTCCGTCAATCTCGCTGATAACCGCCGGGTCGTGGGGTCTTCTGGCCTCAAACAATTCGGCAACGCGCGGCAAACCACCGGTGATGTCTTTCGTCTTGACGACCTTACGTGGAGTCTTGGCCAAAACCATACCTGCCTCGACCTCCTGCTCTGCCTTTACCACAATATGCGCACCCGCCGGGAGGGAATAAACCGCCAGAACCTCTTCCTTGTTTTTATTCTGAATGAGAACCTGGGGATGGAAATCGCCTTTATATTCAATGATTACGCGGTTAATTAATCCTGTGCTCTCATCAAGTTCCTCCCGCATAGTCAGGCCTTCTTTAACATCCTCAAAGCGCACATAGCCTGCAACCTCGGTTAAAATGGGGGATGTGTAAGGGTCCCACTTGACAAAGTTATCTCCTTTTCCAATCCGCGCACCGTCTTCTCCTGACAGTATAGACCCCTGCGGAACGGAATAACGTTCCAGCTCTCTACCTTCTTCGTCGTTTATAATGATCTGACCATTGCGATTAAGTACCACAATATGACCCCTTGTCTTAACTGTCCTTAGATTGGAATATTTCAGAACGCCGGAGTTCTTTGCCTGAATATAGGACTGCTCAATAATCCTGCTGGCAGTGCCTCCTATATGGAATGTCCTCATGGTTAACTGCGTACCCGGTTCGCCGATAGACTGGGCAGCGACTATCCCTACTGCCTCGCCGATCTCCACCATCCTCTGGGTAGCCAGGTTTCTTCCATAGCACTTGGCACAGACCCCGTGCTTTGTCTCGCATGTAAGCACCGAACGTATTCTTATCTTCTCTATCCCCAGGTCTTCGATGCGTTCGGCATGTCCTTCCTTAATGACCTCGTCTGCCTTGACGATAATCTCATCGGTAACCACATTGACGATATTATCCAGCGCCACGCGTCCGACAATACGCTCCTTCAGGCTCACCACTATATCGTCGCCCTCAATGATGGCGGAAACAAATATCCCGTTAAGGGTCTTACAATCCTCCTCGGTGATAATTACATCCTGAGCCACATCAATCAAGCGCCGGGTCAGATAACCGGAATCAGCGGTTTTCAAGGCGGTATCGGCCAGTCCTTTGCGGGCACCGTGCGTAGAAATAAAATACTCCAATACGCTTAAACCCTCGCGGAAGTTAGCGGTGATGGGGCTTTCAATAATCTCTCCCGACGGCTTTGCCATCAGGCCGCGCATCCCCGCAAGCTGACGAATCTGCAGCCTCGAACCGCGGGCGCCGGAGTCAGCCATCATAAAGACCGGATTAAAAGAATCGAGCTCTCTGAAAATCCCGTCGGATATCGCATCGGTGGTATGCGTCCATATATCGATAATCTTGTTGTAACGCTCTCCGTCGGTAATGATACCGCGGCGATACTGTTCTTCTACATGGATAACTTCCTGTTTTGCCCGGTTTAAATAGTCCTGCTTAATTTTCGGAATGTTTAAGTCATCAATGGACATAGAAATGCCGGCAAGCGTTGCCTGCTCAAACCCCAGATTCTTTAGCCGGTCGAGGAACATAACCGTCTCGTGATGTCCGCACCTGCGATAACATTCGTTAATTACCTCACCTAACTTAGATTTATCTACTACCTCATTGAAGAATCCTAACCCAGGGGGCAAAACATCGTTAAGGATAACCCTGCCTACGGTAGTATCAACGGTCTTCTCACCAATTCTCAATTTAATCCTGGCATGCAGGGCCACCTCTTTATCATTGCAGGCAACAATAACCTCCTCCGCTGAAGAAAAATATTTACCTTCCCCTAACTGCCGGGCTTTTTCTTTAGTTAAATAATGGCAACCTAAAACGATATCCTGGGAAGGCGTTACGATGGGATGTCCGTTTGCGGGAGAAAAAATATTATTGGAAGACAGCATAATCACCCGCGACTCCATCTGGGCCTCAATGGAAAGAGGAACATGGACGGCCATCTGGTCTCCATCGAAATCGGCATTAAACGCGGGGCAGACTAAAGGATGTATCTTTATGGCCTTACCCTCTACCAAAACCGGTTGAAATGCCTGAATACCCAGACGATGCAAAGTAGGAGCGCGGTTCAAAAGCACGGGATGGTCTTTAATTACCTCCTCTAGGATATCCCAAACCTCCGTCTTGGTCTTTTCTACCATCTTGCGGGCACTCTTGAGGGTATGGACATGTCCTCTTTCTTTAAGTTTGCGAATAATAAAGGGCTCAAAGAGCTCCAGTGCCATTTTCTTGGGCAGACCGCATTGATAAAGTCTTAATTCCGGGCCGATAACAATAACGCTGCGTCCGGAATAGTCCACGCGCTTACCTAACAGATTCTGTCTGAAGCGGCCCTGTTTACCCTTGAGCATATCCGCTAGCGACTTCAAAGGCCTGTTTCCTGCACCCATCACGGGGCGACCGTGCCGTCCGTTATCAAAGAGGGCATCCACTGCCTCCTGGAGCATACGTTTCTCATTGCGGATAATAATCTCCGGCGCCTTTAACTCCATCAATTTCTTCAGGCGGTTGTTACGATTGATTACCCGGCGGTATAAATCATTTAAATCGGAAGTAGCAAACCTGCCCCCATCCAGGGGAACGAGGGGTCTCAAATCGGGGGGGATAACCGGAATAACCTCTAAAATCATCCATTCAGGCCGATTGCCCGACTTTCTGAAAGACTCCACAATCTTCAGGGTCTTGACTACCTTCTTCTGCACCTGGCCGCTTTTAGAACTCTTAATGGCCCTGCGCAACTCATGGGCTTTTTTATCAAGGTCTATCTCTCTAAATAGATCCTGAATGGCTTCGGCACCCATTCTCGCCACAAATCTCTGCCCGTATTTTGCCTTTACTTCCTGATATTTATCTTCGCTGAGCAAATCCCCTTTATGCAGCGGCGTTTCGCCGGGATCAATCACGATATATTCCTCGTAATATACTACCTTTTCTAGCTCACGAATAGACATATCCAGAAGCAGACCCATCTTGGAAGGCATTACCTTAAAAAACCAGATATGAGAAACCGGACAGGCCAAATCAATATGCCCCATTCTTTCCCGCCGCACGCTCGAACGCGTCACCTCCACGCCGCAACGGTCACATACAATCCCCTTGTATTTAATCCTCTTGTATTTGCCGCAATAACACTCCCAGTCTTTAGTGGGACCAAAAATCCTCTCGCAGAAAAGCCCGTCTTTCTCGGGTTTGAAAGTGCGATAGTTGATGGTCTCGGGTTTCTTTATCTCGCCCTTTGACCAGGAACGTATTGTATCCGGAGAAGCAATCTTTATGGTTATGGCATCAAATAGACTGAGCGTCTCTTCTATCATGGTTTACTGTTTCCTCTTTTCGGTTTTTATGTCCAGACACAAACTCTGGAGTTCTTTGATTAAAACATTGAAGGACTCCGGCGTCCCGGGATTTAAGGCGTTTTCGCCCTTTACAATCGCCTCGTATATGCGTGTCCTTCCCTGGACATCGTCGCTTTTAACCGTAAGTAGTTCCTGCAGGGTGTAGGCAGAGCCGTATGCCTCCAGGGCCCAGACCTCCATCTCTCCAAACCGCTGTCCGCCGAACTGCGCCTTTCCGCCCAGAGGCTGCTGCGTAACCAGAGAATAGGGTCCAATGGAACGCGCGTGTATCTTATCGTCAACCAGATGAATTAATTTCATCATATAAATATAGCCCACGGTTACCTTCTGGTCCAGGGGCTGTCCTGTATAGCCATCGCAGAGACTAACCCGACCGTCTTCCGGCAGGCCGGCGTGTCGCAATTCCTCTTTTATCTCCTCTTCGCTCGCCCCTCCAAAGACAGGAGAGACTATCTGCAGACCCAGGGCATGGGCTGCCCAGCCCAGGTGTGTTTCAAGCAGCTGCCCCACATTCATACGGGAAGGCACCCCTAAAGGATTAAGCACAATCTCTACAGGAGTGCCGTCGGGCAGAAAAGGCATATCCTCTTCAGGGACAATCTTGGCAATCACTCCTTTATTGCCATGTCTTCCGGCAATCTTGTCGCCGCTGGAGAGCCTCCTCTTACTGGCTACATAAGCCACAACTTTTTTCAGCACTCCGGGAGGAAGTTCGTCCCCTCTCTTAATCTGGTCGATCTCCCGTTCCTGCTCATAAATCAATTCCTCCAGCTGGTCATCATAGAGCCGGATTACCTTCTTTATCTCTCCCTCCAGGCTCTCATTATCCTTTATCTTTATCTGCTCCAGATCGCAGTCGTCCAGCTTCTTCAATTCCTGCTTGCCGATGGTCTTATCCTGCGGTATGAGGGTCTTGCCGTTATTTATATCTAAAAGCGCCGAGGCGAGTTTCTCTCCCTCCAGCAGCTTAACCAGACGCCTGAGCCTGTCTTCCTTTATCTGCTTTATCTGCTTCTGATAACGCTCCTTAACCGCATTAATCTGCTTGAGTTCCTCGGTCAATGTCTCTTTGGAGCGGGGCTTGTGTTCTTTACGCGAGAAGATCTTTACATCTACCACTATCCCCTCAACTCCCGGCGGTACGGTAAGCGAGGCGTCTCGCACATCGCCCGCCTTCTCGCCGAAGATCGCCCTGAGGAGTTTCTCCTCCGGCGTCAATTCTGTTTCGGTCTTGGGGGTAACCTTACCCACAAGGATATCCCCTGCCTTGACCTCTGCTCCGATACGGATAATGCCGGTCTCATCCAAATCCTTCAGCGCCTCTTCTCCCACGCTGGGTATATCGCGGGTAATCTCTTCGGGTCCGAGCTTTGTCTCCCTTGCCTCAATGCTAAACTCCTCTACATGCAGAGAGGTGAAAAGATCTTCTTTAACAATCTTTTCGCTCACCAGAATAGCGTCTTCAAAATTGTAACCCCGCCAGGGCATAAAGGCAACCAGGACATTTCTTCCCAGGGCAAGCTCTCCGCCCTTTGTGGCTACTCCATCAGCAATTACCTCCCCCTCTTTAACGCGGTCTCCTACTTTCACCAGGGGTCTCTGATTGATTGCGGTATCTGCATTGGAACGCGCAAACTTCCTCAGGCTATACGCCTCAGAACCTATAACTATCTGGTCAGCCTGAACCTCGCGCACTATTCCGTCGCGTATGGCTAAAACCACGGCTCCGGAATCCATGGCCACACGCCGTTCCATGCCAGTCATTACCAGGGGTTCTTCCGGGAAGAGCAAGGGAACTGCCTGCCTCTGCATATTGGAACCCATTAATGCCCGGTTGGCATCGTCGTGTTCTAAGAAAGGTATAAGGCTGGCGGCTACAGAAACTAACTGGCGCGGCGAGACATCCATATAATCAACCTTTTTCGGCTCCACTTTCAAGAAGTTGTCCTTATAACGGCAGAAGACGAGGTCTTCAATCAGACGACCGTTCTTGTCTAACCTTGCATTTGCCTGGGCAATCACAAACTTGTCCTCTACATCCGCAGAGAGAAATTCAACCCGGTTAGTCACCCGGCTGTTCTCTACTCTGCGATAGGGGGTTTCCAAGAAACCAAATTCATTTACGCGGGCAAAGGTGCTTAAGGAGGCAATCAGACCGATATTGGGGCCCTCCGGCGTCTCTATAGGACATATCCGTCCATAATGAGAATAGTGCACGTCCCTGACCTCAAAACCCGCGCGCTCACGATTAAGTCCCCCCGGACCTAATGCCGAAAGTCTTCTGCGGTGCGTAAGCTCGGCAAGGGGATTGGTCTGGTCCATAAATTGCGAAAGCTGGCTGCGCATAAAAAAGTCTCTTACTACCGCGGCGATAAGTTTGGAATTGACGAGGTGATGCGGCATCACATTTTCCATATCATAGATATTCATACGTTCCCGCGCCGTTCTCTCCACCCGTGCCATGCCGATACGGAACTGGTTTTCCAGAAGTTCTCCCACTGTTCTTACCCGGCGATTGCCGAGGTGGTCGATATCGTCGGCATCCCCAATTCCGTTCTTCAGATTTATCAGATACTTTATGACCCCGATTACCATTTCTAAATCAAGCACTCTCTTTTCCAAAGAAAGATGCATGCCTAATTTGCGATTCAGAACAAAACGTCCTACGCGTCCCAAATCGTAACGCTTGGGGTCAAAGAAGAGTCTATGTAACAATGCGTTGGCGCTTTCAAGGGTGGGAGGTTCGCCCGGACGCAGCTTGCGATAGAGGTCAACCAGTGCCTCCTCCTGAGTTTTGGTATGGTCGCGTCTAAGGGTATTGATAATCTCGGGGATATTATTTTTAAGCACCTTGATATAGATAAGCCCTAAATTTATTTCTCGCTCGAGAAGATTTTCTTTGGAAAGACGGGTGTATTTAGGAAGGATGATCTGTTCGGAATCGGGCATCTTGATATCTTCGGCTAATACGCCGCCAATCAATTTCTTCAAATGTGCCCTGTCGTCAATCTTGACCTTCTCTATCCCGCAGAATGTCTCCACGATATCCTCATCACGGGAAAGACCCAAGGCACGCAGAAAACCGGTGGTCAGGAATTTCCTTTTTCTATCCAATGTAACATAGAGGATATCGTTCAGGTCAAATTCAAATTCTATCCAGGAACCGCGATAGGGAATAATCCTGCCGGAATATATGCGTTTTCCATTGGGGTGCACCGTTTCTTCAAAAGAAACACCCGGTGAACGGTGCAGCTGGGTTACCACCACGCGCTCATCGCCGTTTATGATAAAGGTTCCTGTATCCGTCATAAGGGGCAAATCGCAGATATAAACCTCCTGCTCCCTTACTTCTTTCTTGGTTATTAATCTGATGCGCGTTTTTAAAGGGGCAGCGTATGACATTGCCCGCAGCCTTGCCTCCTCCTGCGTATATTTGGGTCTGCCTAAACTATAACTGACGAATTCAAGGCGGTATGCCCCATCAGGACTTTCAATGGGAAAAGTCTCCCAGAAAACACCCTGCAGTCCCTGGGGTTTTCTTTTCGTCCTGGAAACATCCGACTGCAGGAATTTTGCGTAAGAAGACTTCTGGATTTCCACCAGGTCCGGAAGGCGCATCGCATCGGGTATCTTGGAAAAACTTATCCTCTTCATTACTCACTAATCTCCCGAATTGCACACAAATCCTACGAATTTTTATTAGAAACGTTTGTGATAATTCGCGTGGAATTAGTGCAGATTTGTGTTATTTCAACTCTATCTTCGCCCCCACCTCTTCTAACTTCTTCTTGATGTTCTGAGCCTCTTCCTTAGGAACGGCGGTCTTTATGGGCTTAGGTGCGGTATCCACTAAATCCTTGGCTTCCTTTAAACCCAGGTTGGTAACGGCTCTGATTTCTTTAATTACCTTTATCTTATCCGCGCCCACCTCAGCCAGAATGACATCAAAGGTAACCTTTTCTTCTGCCGCCTCACCGGCTGCAGCCGGACCAGCCGCAACTGCCCCCGCGGCCTGAACCGGAGCAACCGCCACCACTCCAAAACGCTCCTCAAATGCCTTTACCAAATCCGCCAGTTCCAGAACGGTCAAACCCTCAACCGATTTTACTATCCCCTCTA
>JBBIPY010000042.1:7139-11312 GCA_037442605.1 Candidatus Omnitrophota bacterium | reverse complement strand
AAAAAGCCTAAGCCGGTCAAATTAATAATCGGTATAATTTTCTCTAACCTAAAAATTTTTGACCAGGCGCAAAAATTTTTAATAAAAAAATTTGGGAGAATTGATAAAGAAAGTAAATTTTTCCCATTCGATAAAACGGATTATTACACCGAGGAGATGGGGGAAAATTTACAGCGCAAATTCTTGAGTTTTGAAAATTTTGTCCAGCCGGAGAAAATAGCGGAGGCCAAAATTTTCGCTAATAAATTGGAGGAGAAATTATCGAGGAATGGTAAACGCCAGATTAATTTAGACCCCGGATATCTTACGGATTCCAAGCTCGTTTTAGCCACGACCAAAGATTATTATCACCGTATTTATTTAGGCAAAGGTATTTTCGCGGAAGTAACTTTATATTTTGAGAAAGGAAGTTTCCGTTGTTTTGATACTACCTATCCCGATTATCGGACACTGGAATATATTAGTTTTTTCAACGAAGCGAGGAGAATTTATTTGGAACAGATAAGAGGAAGAAAAGATTAGAAACGCTAGGTGCCAATAAGTTGACACGAATTACGAATAAAAATCGAATTGCCACGAATAAATGCCTGAAAAGATATTATATAAGGAATTATCCTATAAGTTAGTTGGTTGTTTTTACAGGGTATATAATAAACTTGGTCCGGGACACAAAGAAGATATTTATCATAAGGCGCTAAGGATAGAATTTGATAAGCAGGGAATTAGATATATTGCTAAGAAAAGATTAAGGATTGAATATGAAGGGGAAGGAGTCGGAGTTTAGGAACCGGATTTTATTATAGAGGATAAGGTCATTATCGAGATTAAATCGGTGTTGAATGTACCAAAAGTCTATGAATTACAGCTCTATTATTATCTTAAAGGTTCGAGTTATCGCTTGGGTTACATAGTTAATTTCGGCTCGGATAAGATCGATATAAGGAGACGTATAAAATAATTCGTGGTAATTCGACAAAAATTCGTGGTAATTCGTGCATAAAAATAAAGCAACAGGTATTTAAAGGAGAAAGATAATGTTGCCTGACAAACGCGGTTATTTCGGAGAATTCGGCGGCAGGTTTGTGCCGGAGACATTGATGTTTGCCCTGGAAGAGTTAGAGCGTGAATACAGCAGGGCTAAGAAAGACAAAAAGTTTCGATCCGAATTGGATTATTACTTGCGTGAATACGCCGGCCGTCCCACGCCCTTATACTTTGCCAAAAATCTGACAAAATTTTTGGCCGGGGCAAAGATTTATCTAAAACGCGAGGACCTTTTACATACCGGAGCGCATAAGATAAATAACACATTGGGACAGGCGCTGCTTACCCTGCGGATGAAAAAGAAGCGCATCATTGCCGAGACCGGGGCAGGACAGCACGGCGTAGCCGTGGCCACGGTTGCCAGTCTTTTTGGTTTAGAGTGTGTTGTGTATATGGGAGAAGAAGATATTAGACGCCAGGCATTGAATGTCTTTCGTATGGAACTCTTAGGTTCTGAGGTAAGGCCGGTTAAGACAGGAAGCAAAACCCTGAAAGATGCCATAAATGAGGCGCTGCGCGACTGGGTAACCAATGTGAGAACTACCCATTATTGTTTAGGTTCGGTGGTGGGGCCGCATCCTTTCCCGGTGATGATTCGGGATTTTCAGTCCGTAATCGGCAAAGAAGTTAAAGTGGTAATTCTTAAGAAAGAAAGAAAACTCCCCGATTATCTGGTTGCCTGCGTGGGCGGGGGAAGCAACTCTATCGGACTTTTTCATCCCTTTTTTGATTTTAAAGAGGTCAAATTTATGGGAGTAGAAGCCGGAGGATTAGGCCTTTCTTCCCGTAAACATGCGGCGACCCTGGAGAAGGGAAAATTAGGGATATTGCACGGAAGCAAAAGTTTTGTTCTGCAGGATAAATTCGGACAGATTAACCTGGCGCACTCTGTCTCTGCCGGCTTAGATTATCCGGGGACCGGACCGGAGCACGCCTATTATAAGAGAATTGGCCGGGCAAATTACGTTGCGGTTAATGATAAAGAGGCATTAGAGGGATTTAAGTTGCTTTCTGAGACTGAAGGGATAATCCCCGCGCTCGAGCCAGCGCACGCCATTTATTATGCCTCCAGGCTTGCACGCAAGCTGAGTAAACACAAAATTATCGTCGTCTGCCTTTCGGGAAGGGGAGATAAGGATGTGGAGCTGGTGGCAGGTACTATGAAGAAGCTGGAAGCTAGAAGATAGAAGCTGGAGTAATACTAATACCATGAATAGAATAGAAGAGAAATTTAGAAGACTGCGCAGATTAAACAGGAAGGCGTTTATTGCCTACATTATGGCCGGAGACCCGGATTTGCGAAAAACCTATGAATTGGTTTTAGAATTGGAGAAGCGGGGGGCAGACATTATAGAATTAGGGGTTCCTTTTTCTGACCCTATTGCTGACGGGCCAACCATACAGAAGGCAGGCCAGCGCGCCTTAAGGAATAAAACAAATCCGAGTCAGGTCTTAACTCTGGTTGCACGCCTGCGCAAAAAAACAGAGATTCCGCTTGTCTTGATGACCTATTTCAATATTATTTTTCGCTATGGAGTAGACAAATTTGTGAAAGATGCGAAAAAGAATGGGGTGGATGGGATAATCGTCCCCGATTTAATTCCTGAAGAGGCAGGGGATTTAGTCAGGATAGCAAAAGAGAATGATTTTGCCACCATCTTTCTTGCCTCTCCCACTTCTAACAGAGAGAGATTGGAAAAGGTTATCCAGGCATCAAAGGGTTTTATCTATTATGTTTCTCTCACCGGTGTCACTGGCGTAAGGGAGTCCCTTCCTGCAGAAATTAAAAAGTATGTTCTGCGGATTAAGAAATTGACTGCTAAGCCGGTTTGTGTAGGCTTTGGGGTGTCTCGTCCTAAACAGATAAAACAAATCTTCGAATTTAGTGATGGCGCAGTGGTAGGTAGTGCCATTGTGGATGTGATAGAAAAAAATCTAAATAAACCGGAGATAGTAAAAAAAGCAGGAGAACTTATAAGTTTTCTCCTAAACCCTAAACTACTAAACTACTAAACTACTAAACTACCGACTACTGATTATGGACAATCTCTACGCCCTGATTCTGGCAGGCGGTAAAGGGACGCGGCTCTGGCCAAAGTCCAATTTAGGCTGCCCCAAGCATAGTTTATCCCTTGCTTCGCGTTTTTCTTTGCTGCAAGAAACAGTTTCTCGTATTAAAGGGATTATTCCTCCGCGCAACATCCTGATAATTACGACCCGAGGGCAGGAGGAGTTTGTTAAAAGACAAATCCCTTTATTGAAAAAGGACAACTTAATCATAGAACCCGCAGGAAGAAATACGTTGCCCTGCATAACCCTGGGCGCAGTTATTGCCAGGAGTAGAAATCCCGCTGCGGTAATGGCGGTTTTGCCTGCCGACCATCTGATCAAACCCGTGAGCAATTTTCTGTCCTTGCTCAGGCAGGCAGCGGAGTTTGCTCAGAAAGAAGATGCAATAGTAACGGTGGGGATAAGACCATGCTATCCGGCAACAGGTTATGGGTATATTAAGATAGCAACAGGCAACAGGCAACAGGCAACAGGATTCGGTGATGGAATATATAAGGTGGGGAGATTTATTGAGAAGCCGCCTTTGGAGAAGGCAAAAAGATTTTATAGAAATAAAAGTTTTTTCTGGAATGGGGGAATTTTTATTGCTAAGGCCTCTAAGTTATGGGAAGAAATAAAGAAGTTTATGCCGGCAATATATAAAGAATTTGCCTGCCTTGAGAATATTGACTCAAGAATAAAATTTAATTCCGCCCTGAACCAAATTTATAAAAACGCCCCTCCCATCTCCATAGATTATGCTGTATTAGAAAAATCAAAGGACATTTTTATGATTAAAGCAAATTTTTCCTGGTGCGACCTGGGGAGCTGGGAGGCGTTTGCGTCCGTATGCAGAAAAGACAGCAATAATAACGTTAATAAGGGAAGGAATTTATTATCTAAAACGAGGAGTTCGGTTGTTATTAACGAACAGAATAATCATCTCATCGCCGCTGTTGGCTTGAGCAATGTGGTAGTAGTTCATACCCCGCAGGCTACTTTAATCCAGGATAGGTCCCGCTCTCAGGAATTGAAGAATTTAGTTGCCAAATTAGAAAAAGATAAACGATACAGGAGATA
>JBBIPY010000042.1:0-7039 GCA_037442605.1 Candidatus Omnitrophota bacterium | reverse complement strand
ATGGGAAGAATTTTAGGTATAGACTTCGGAGAGAGAAGGATTGGCCTGGCAATAAGCGATGAACTGGGGATTACCGCTCAGGGGCTCGAGGTGCTGGAGCGCCAAGGTTTAAGCCAAGATATGATAGCGTTGAAAGAGATTGCAGAAAAGCATAAGGTTGATAAAATTATAGTAGGTTTGCCCCTGGATAAAAATGGCAATATTAAACCATCTTCTCCAGTAATTGATTTTGTCACGCGCCTGAAAGAGAATTTTGAACTACCCATAGAGACCTGGGATGAACGCCTGAGCACAATTGAGGTTGAGAAGGTTTTGCTTGCTGCGGACGTGAGCCGTAAAAAAAGGAAAAGGACGGTTGACAAGTTAGCCGCCCAGATAATCCTACAGGGCTACTTGGACTATCAAAGAGTAGCGAGAAGAGAGTAGCGAGAAGAGAGTAGCGAGTAGAGAGATGCTAAAAGAATATCTCCAAGAGATTACCCATTTCTTAAAAGTCATCGCCGCCCTGACATACACCATTGAATTGCAAAAAGAAATTGATAAGATATATTCCAGAGTAGAGAAGACCGTTTAAGAAAAGTGGAGGAAATATATGGAAAGGGCGATTGTTTTTATCGATGGAAATAATTTGTACAAAGGATATTTCAACAGAAAAACAACTCCTCCCACAGAAAAATTAGCCGATGTTTATCTGGCTACTTATATGGTAGACCTTTGCCATAGAGACCAATTCGATATTGCTTATCTTGTGTCCGGGGATTCTGATTATAGCCCTGCGGTTGATATTGTAATAAGAGAAGGTAAGAGGATTATTAATGTTTATTTTGATACGCCCAGAAGAAATTCTTACGGCTTAAGAAGTCATTGCCAAGGTGCTTTTAAGAATATTACAAGGGCTATTGCTGAACAATATAGGTGGGAAGCTAATAAAAAACCGGAATCTTACGATTCCGGAGGCCTTATATCGAGTTGATATAGGGCGGGTTGACTTTCCCTCTTTTCTATAATAAAGTATACATCATTTTTTAGGTTTGTCAAGTCAAAAAATAGAGATTGCTGAAATATTTCCTTTGAACGCAGATATTCACAGATACTGCCGACGATAAATCTGTGTAAATCCGCGTTAGATTTGTGAGAATCTGCGTTAAAAATAGTTTTTTCAGTGTTCTCAAATAGATTGTTTTGATTAAATTGAGATTTACGTAATTGTGTATATGGAAACAAATTATCGAAAAATTGAACTGGATAACGGGCTGAAGATTGCGAGCCTGGCTATGCCGAATATGGAATCGGTCTCCCTGGGTATCTGGATTAATGTGGGGGGAAGATACGAGACCGAGAAGTCGGCCGGGGTATCGCATTTTTTAGAGCACCTTGTTTTTCGGGGCACGAAAAAAAGAACTGCCCGTCAGATTAAGGAGTCCATCGAGGGAGTGGGCGGTATGCTCAATGCCTTCACCGCCGAAGAGTTCACCTGCTATTTTGTGAAAATCCCTGCCAAACATCTGAAACTTTCTTTAGATGTCCTCTCCGATATGGTGCTCAATGCCTCTTTAGAAACGGGCGATGTGGAAAGAGAGCGGACAGTGATATTAGAAGAGATAAAGATGTATATGGACCTGCCTATGCATTATGTCCATGAGTTGTTAAATCAACTGCTCTGGCCGAGTCATCCGCTGGGGATGTTTTTGAGCGGGACTCTGGAAACTGTTTCCCGGATGAGGCGCGATGACATTGCCGCTTATCGGGACAGGTTCTATCATCCGCAGAATATCAGTATCATTGCCTGCGGGGCATTGGATGAGAATGCCTTGATTGATTTAGGCGAAAATTTTTTCTCCGCCTGCCAGAAAAAGGGAAAAGTCGCCTTTAAAAAGGCGGAGATTAGGCAGAATAAGTATCAGACAAATTTCTTTAATAAGAAGACCGAGCAGACACACGTCTCTCTGGGCCTGCATGCCTTGCCCAGAGACCATAAAGATAAATATGCCTTAGCCCTTCTGCATATTATCCTGGGGGCAAATATGTCATCGCGTCTTTTCCAGGAAGTCAGAGAAAAGCGCGGGCTGGCTTACGAGATCGGAACGCACATAAAGAAATTCCAGGATACCGGAGCCTTTGTTGTTAATGCGGGGGTTGAACACAAGAAGGCAGGCGAGGCAATAGCGGTGATTATCAATGAACTCGCAAAGATTAAGAAAAAACCGGTAACGCAGGACGAATTTAAACGGGCGAAGGAGTATTTTACCGGACAGTTCTTGCTGGCTTTAGAGGAGACCATGGACCATATGATCTGGCTGGGGGAGAATGTCTCCGCCCTGAATAAAATCTATGCTGCCCAGGAAGTATTGAGGGAATTAAACAAGACTGATATCGGGGATTTGCAGCGTCTGGCGGGAAATATTTTTAAATCCAACGCTCTTAATCTAGCGCTGATAGGACCGCTTGAGGGTAAAGACAGGAAAGAGATTGAACAGAACCTCGTTTTGTAATACACAGATGAACACAGAAACACGAATTGCCACGAATAAAAATCGAATTAAAACATATAAGATAGCTATAGATATTTTATCTGCGATTATCTGTAGCTTCTTATCTGGGATTATCTGTGCAATGTAATTTTAAAAATAGACGATGAAGGGTTCGGTACACTTATTTAAAGTCTGGGGTATCAATATCAATATCCATATAACCTTTTTGCTTCTTCCGCTTCTATTCGGTTTTCAGTATGGGCTGCGCGGCGTCTTTATGATTCTGTTTGTTTTTTGCTGCGTGACCATGCATGAACTGATGCATAGTATTCAGGCAAGGCGATTCGGTATAAAGGTGGACCAGATTATTCTTTTACCTATCGGCGGCATTGCCTCTATGCGCAAGATGCCGGAAAATCCGCGCGAGGAACTGCTCGTCTCTTTTTCCGGTCCCTTATTTAATATCGGGATAGCGGTTGTTTTGTTTTATCCTCTATATACGCTGCTCGGTCCGCAGGATTTTTTCCATCCCTCGCTGGCAACCTGGCCGCAGACCTTTGCCTATGCCTTCTGGATTAATCCGATGCTGGCTATCTTCAATCTCTTACCCGCCTTTCCTATGGATGGGGGAAGGGTGTTGAGGGCATTTCTCGCGCAGAGGATGGATTATCAAAAAGCGACGCGTATCGCTGTAGGTTTTGGACACGCCTTTGCCCTTTTTTTCGCCTTCTGGGGAATCAGACACAACAATCTAATTCTCATAGTGATTTCTATCTTTGTATATTTCGCCGCCTCTCAGGAAGGGACGCAGGTAGATATAAAAATGACGCTGAAGAAATTTTATGTCCAGAACATTTTGAGTCCTAATTTTGCGACTGTTTCTCCCACATCAAGCATCAACGAAATCCTGGGTTTGATATTCCAGACCCACCAGGAGGATTTTCCGGTAGTGGCTAATGGGCATTTAGTAGGATTTTTGCCCCGCAGCCAGATAATTTATGCGATACATCAACACGGCACAAACAGGATAGCGGGAGAAATTATGCTACGCAGTTTTCCCACCGCCAGCCCCGAGGAACTTCTTTCGAGCGTGCAGAACAAATTAGAGATGTCGGGCTTGAGGGCAATCCCGGTAGTTAAAGATGAGAAACTTCTGGGTCTGGTTACCGTTGAAGATATCGGCCGGGTCTATGGGTTGGTTGCGGGCAAAACCTAAAACACAGATGGGGAATAAGCAGGAAGGGGGTATTTTAGAATGATTAAGTTCGGAACCGACGGATGGAGGGCGGTGATTTCCGAGGATTTTACTTTTGATAATGTAGCCAAGGTTAGCCAGGCAATTGCCGACTATTTTCATTCAGGTATCAAGCATCAAGATTCAAGCATCAAGCCTCAGTTGGTGATCGGCTACGACACGCGTTTTCTATCCGATAGATACGCCCGGACCATTGCCGAGGTTCTCACGGCTAACGGGATTAAGGTATTTCTGATTGATAAACCCGCTCCCACCCCGATGGTTTGTTTTGTCATAAAAGAGAAGAAATTGTCAGGAGGGGTGATTGTTACCGCCAGTCACAACCCTCCCCGCTATAACGGCATAAAGATAAAGATGGATTACGCCGGGCCGGCTGAACTCGAGGTAACGCGGGCAATTGAGGGATTACTGGGTAAAAGCGAGATAAGGAGACTTGCTTTCCAGGATGCCCGGGATAAAGGCTTATTGGAATTAATTGACCCGTCTGAAGAATATGTTAGATTCTTGCGCAATTATCTGGATATCAAATTGTTTAACCGAAAGGCCTTCAGCCTTTTGGTGGATGTGATGTATGGGACAGGAAACAATTATATCCCTCAGATTTTGAGAAACACAAGATGCCGGGTCAGTCTTTTGCACAACGAGCATAACCCCATTTTCGGGGGTATCAACCCCGAACCCATACCCCAGAATATGAAAGAGGTTGTGAAATTGATGAAAACAAAAAGATTCGATTTAGGCATTGTCAACGACGGAGATGCCGACCGCGTTGCCTGCGTGCGTCCGGATGGAGAGATTATCAATGCCGGCCAGGTGCTTTCGTTGATAATTTTACATCTACTTGAGGACAGAAAATGGCATGGTTCTATTGCCAAAACAATTTCTAATACCACCCTTCTGGATAAAATTGCCCAAAAATATAATTTGAAGTTATACGAGACGCCCGTGGGCTTCAAATACATTGCTAAATTGATGCGCGAAGAAATTGTTTTGGCCGGCGGCGAGGAATCGGGCGGGATCGGGGTTAAAAATTACCTGCCCGAGCGCGATGGCATGCTTACCGGACTGCTTGTTCTCGAAATGATGGCGTATCGCAAGAAGCCGGTTATCCAGATTATGAAGGATATTGAGAAAGAGTTTGGTAAGTTCCATTATGTGCGGGAGGATATCCATTACCCTGAGGAGTTAAAGAAAAAATTATTCATCGCTCTCAAAGAAAAACCCTTTGACACGCTTCTGGACAAAAAAGTAGCGCAGACTAAGGACTTTGATGGTATCAAGTCTATCTGTAGCGATGAAAGTTGGTTGCTGTTCCGTCTTTCGGGAACCGAGCCAATCCTGCGCATATACGCTGAGGCATCGTCGCGCAAAAGGGCCGAAGGTCTGTTGAGATTCGGCAAGGAATTCGCCCTCAATTTATGAATTAGCTACAGGCTACAAGCTACACGCTACAGGCTAAAGCTTGGAGCTTGTTGCTTGAAGCAAAGATATTTTATATGGATGTATCGTTAATTCGAAATTTCTGTATCATCGCCCACATCGACCACGGTAAGTCTACCCTGGCGGACAGGCTTCTTCTTTATACCGGGGCAATTACTCAGCGTGAGTTCCATAATCAGATGCTCGACGATATGGAATTAGAGCAGGAGCGAGGCATTACCATCAAGGCCTCGGCGGTCAGGATAGATTACAAGGCGCAGGACGGCAATACCTACTGTCTGAATTTAATCGATACCCCCGGGCATGTGGATTTCTCTTTTGAGGTATCCAAAAGTCTGGCTGCCTGTGAAGGAGCGGTTTTGGTGGTGGATGCGGCCCAGGGAGTGGAGGCGCAGACCGTGGCTAATCTCTATCTGGCTTTAGAACACCGTCTGGCAATTATTCCGGTAGTAAATAAGATTGACCTTTCCAATGCCGAGCCGCATAAGGCAGAAAAACAGGTCCGCGATATTCTGAATCTGAGGGAGGAAAAAATAACCTTTGCCTCGGCAAAGGAAGGAGTAGGGACAGAGGAGATATTGGAAAGGATTGTAAAGGAAATGCCTTTCCCCCGGGGGGAAAGAAACGCTTCTTTACAGGCGCTGGTCTTTGATTCTTCATTCGACAATTATAAAGGGGTGGTGGTATATGTGCGCTTAGTCAACGGCTATATCAAAAAGGGTGTACAGATTAAATTGATGATGACCGAAAAAATATACGAGGTCCAGGAGGTAGGGGTATTCAGACCCCGGCCTGAGGCTGTGGAGGAACTTTCCTGCGGCGAAGTAGGTTATTTTACCGCCAATATCCGCGACCCCCAGGAAATCTCAGCCGGGGATACCGTAACCTGCGTTGCCTTACCGGCCAAGGAAGCGCTTCCCGGTTACCGGGCGGTTCATCCCATGGTCTATTGCGGAATTTATCCGGTCAATCCCAAGGATTTTCCTTTGCTCAGGGAGGCGGTAGGCAAGCTCAGACTCAGCGATGCCGCCTTTATATTCGAACCCGAGACCTCGGTTTCCCTTGGCCCGGGTTTTCGCTGCGGATTCTTGGGTCTTCTCCATATGGAGATAGTCCAGGAGCGCCTGGAGCGCGAATACGACCTGAATCTGGTCATAACTACTCCTTCGGTAGAATATCAGGTAAAGACACGCAAAGGGGAAATTATAGAGGTGGATAATCCCTCCCGGCTTCCCCCGGTAATGAATATTGATGAAATTCGCGAACCGTATGTCAAGACCTACATTATGGTACCGGCAGATGCCCTGGGTCAGATAATGGAATTTGTCCTTTCCCGTCGGGGAATATATAAATCCACAGAGTATCTTTCTGCCGAGCGTTGCCGCCTGATTTATGAAATGCCTCTTTCTGAGATAATCGTGGATTTTTATGATAAAATAAAATCGATGACCCGCGGTTACGGCTCGCTGGATTATGAATTTATCGGTTATCGGCAGACGGAATTGGTAAAATTAGACATCCTTATTAACGGAAAGGTCTGCGACGCCTTATCGAGTCTGGTTCACAAAGAAAAGGCGCAGGCCAAGGGAAGGACACTGGTGACTATGTTAAGGGGGGTTATTCCGCGTCAGACCTTTGAGGTGGTAATTCAGGCGGCTATCGGTGCTCATGTAATCGCCAAAGAAAGGGTTGCCCCGATGCGTAAAGACGTTACTGCCAAATGTTATGGTGGCGATATCACCCGTAAACGCAAGCTCTGGGAGAGGCAGAAAGAAGGCAAAAGGAGGATGAAACAGTTCGGCAATGTGGAGATTCCCCAGGAGGCGTTTCTTGCCGTGCTGAAAATCACCTGAGTAAATTAGCGGTAGCGAGT
>JBBIPY010000041.1:0-11417 GCA_037442605.1 Candidatus Omnitrophota bacterium | reverse complement strand
GCTACAGAAGATGTGGAGCAAAAAGTGTAGCGTTAGGTGAAATTAGTGTAATAAAGCAGGAAAAAAATAAATGGGCGCTGTCCCCATTTTCCATTTTTCGATTTTTCCGTCCCCATTCAAAATAGATATGTGTCAAGAAAAAGCAGGTCTGAAATTTTATGTTGACAGAGATGGCTTGACAATTGTAGAATCTTGTGCTACAATTTAGATCACTTCGCTCCGTAAATTGTTTGCTTATTGAAAGAGAGAATAGATATGACAAAAAAGAGAGAGGAGAGGGAATTGAAGTGGCATTTGATTGATGCGAAGGATAAAATCCTGGGACGGCTGGCAGTGGAGGTGGCGCGGATTCTTATGGGAAAACATAAACCGACTTATGTCCCCTATATTGCCGGCGGAGACGGGGTAATCGTAATCAATGCCCGTCAGATTAAGGTCACGGGGGCAAAGCTTTCCCAGAAATTATACAAGCATTATTCGGGCTATCCCGGCGGATTGAAGCAAAGACCCCTGGCGGAGATGCTGGAGAGAAAACCCGCCGAGGTTATCCGGCATGCGGTGGGAGGGATGTTGCCCAAGAATAAATTGACCAAGGTGATGCTGGGGCGGCTGAAGGTCTATCCCGATGAGAAACATCCGCATCAGGGGCAAAAACCTGTGTTGGTTAAATAGTTAATTGGTTAAATGGTTAAATAAGGAGGAATAAAAATGCCAGAGGATAATAGCAAACAGACGCAGAACAACACAGAGAATAAAACCGCCAAGGTTCTGGCAACGGGGCGGCGAAAGACCTCGATTGCCCGGGTGTGGCTTTTTCCGGGCAAGGGTAAGATTCTGGTGAATAAAAAACCGTTCGATTTGTATTTTAACCGGCCGCTGTATCAGAAACTCATTACCGAGCCCTTAAAGGCAACCGATACATTGGGCAAATTTGATGTAACGGCAAAATTGGAAGGCGGAGGACTTACCGGACAGGCGGGGGCGCTTCGTTTAGGCATTGCCCGCGCACTCACCTTAGTTGACCTCAAGTTTAGACCTACCTTAAGAAAGCGGGGTCTTTTGACTCGCGACCCGAGAGAGAAGGAGCGCAAGAAATTCGGACAGAAGGGCGCGAGAAAGAGATTCCAGTGGACCAAACGCTAATCGCCAAAGCGCAAAATATTTCTACACCGCAAAGTCCGCAAAAGAAAAATGATTTTTTGCGTTTTAGCGGCGCGGTTAATTCAGATTTCCCTTTTGCGTTTTAGCGGTTCCGACGAAAAAATCCTTGACGTTTCTTACTTTTCCGACTATAATCATACTCCTAAATATTATAGTAACCAGAAACCAGAGTACAGAAACCAGAGCACAGAAACCAGAGTGTAGTCTGTCTCGGCAGATGTTACAGGCGGAACGGAGAAAGCAGATATGGAAGAATTTAGGTTTGATTTTGAGAAGTTACGAGCATGCTTAGAGGCTTAGTCGATTCTCAATAATCTGGTTTCTGGTTACTGGTTTCTGGTTTCTTAAATAACATTTAGGTAAAGGGTAGGTAAATGAACAAGGTTAATGTAGGGATAGTGGGGGCGACGGGATATGCGGGAGAAGAGATCATCCGCATATTGCTGGCGCATCCTGAGGTAAAAATAAATTATCTGGCGGCAAAGATTGATGCTCCGACGCATATTGAGAAGATATTTCCCCGGTTTGCGGGAAAATTAGACCTCGTCTGCGCGGAACTGGATTTGGAAAAATTGAAAAAGAACGCCAGGGCGGTTTTTCTGGCGATGCCGCACGGCTCGGCTTGTGCGGTTGTGCCGAAACTGTTGAAGGAGGGAAAGATAGTAATTGATTTGAGCGCTGATTTCCGCTTGAAAGAAACATCCCTTTATAAAAAGTGGTATCATTTTGCGCACGAAGAAAAAGCATTGTTAGAGAAGGCGGTCTATGGCTTGCCCGAGGTCTATCGCGAAAAGATAAAAAAGGCAAAATTAGTGGCTAACCCGGGATGTTATCCTACGGGAGCAATTCTGGCGGCACTGCCTTTGGTCAAGCGTGGGCTGGCAAGCGGCGGGGACATAATCATTGATGCCAAATCCGGGACAAGCGGCGCCGGCAGGACGTTGAGACAGGATTTTCTCTTTAGCGAGGTCAACGAGTCCGTTAAGCCCTATAAGGTCAACGCGCATCAGCACATCCCGGAGATTGAGCAGGAGCTTTCTTTTGCTGCGCAAGAAAAAATAAAGATTGTCTTTGTGCCGCAACTTATCCCGATAAATCGGGGGATTCTTAGTTGCGTCTATATGAAATTGCAAAAGAAGACGAACCAGGCAGAATTGCTTAAAATATATAAGGATTTCTATCGTAAAGAGCCGTTTGTGCGGATAATGGAGGGGGGCGTATTTCCGCAGATTAAGGCAGTGCAGTTTACGAATTATTGCGATATCGGAATGGAGCTGGATGAAAAGGCGCATATGGCGATTGCCATTTCGGCGATTGATAATCTGGGTAAGGGGGCGGCCGGACAGGCGGTCCAGAATCTGAATATTGTGATGGGGTGGGAGGAGGAGTTGGGACTCGTATAAAATACGGTTACTGACAATAGTTACTAATGGTTACTAATGGTTACTAAAAGTTACAGTGGGCCGGCATATGAACGCCTGCAGTTTTATAAGAATATCTGCGAAATAAGAAGAAGAATATTTCGCGCCACCAGTAAATTCAAAGATAAGCAGATAAGGTTAATAAGTCAGATGCGCGATGGTGCAAGAAGTGCTAAACAGAATATAAGGGAGGGTTATTCTAAGGATACAGCAGGGGAGTTTGCTCATTCTATAAAAATAAGCCGAGGCTCTATTGCTGAATTGGATGGCGACTTGGACGATTGTAGAGAAGATGACCTCATTGATGAAAAAGATTATACGGCATTAAAGGAATTAATTTCCAAGACGAGATACCAGATAGATAGGTATTTGGATTCTTTGTATAAATTGGAAAAAGAAGGGAAATGGAAAAACCGTTTCAAACGTAACTGTTAGTAACTAAAAAGTTCTATTGTATTTTAGTAACTGGTAGTAACCGATAGTAACCGTTTAAGATGAAGGTAATTAAGAGGGGCATAACGGCGCCGCAGGGGTTTGCGGCGAACGGCGTTTCCTGCGGGATAAAGAAGGCGGGAAAGTTGGACCTGGCGCTTATTTATTCCCGGGTTTCCGCAGCGGCGGCGGGAGTTTTCACTACTACGCGTTTTCCGGCAAATCATATCCTTCTGGATAAAGAGAGACTGAGGCGCGGACAGGCGCAGGCAGTGCTCGTCAACAGCGGCAATGCCAACTGCGCCGTAGGAAGGGCAGGTCTGACAGATGCCCGAAATTCCACCTACGCGGTGGCAAGGGTTCTGGGGATTGAGCCGCGGCTGGTGCTGATGGCTTCCACGGGGATTATCGGAAAAAGGCTGCCGGTGGAGAAAATTGCGAAAGCAGCTTCCTCTCTGGTAAAGGGAAAGGCAAGGCTCAGAGGGAATCTGGCGGCGCGGGCGATTATGACCACGGACAAGAAACCTAAAGAGATAGCCCTGGAGTTGGTTATATCCGGCAGGAAAGTAAAAATAGGCGCGATGGCAAAAGGAGCGGGGATGATTTCTCCGAATATGGCAACCATGCTCTGTTTTATTACCACCGATGCGGATATAGCCATAACGGCATTAAGAAAGGCGCTTTCTCTGGCGGTAGGCAGTTCTTTTAACCGCATCAGTATTGACGGAGATATGAGCACCAATGACAGCGTGCTGATTATGGCGAATGGGCTGGCGAACAATAAAAAAATCAATCCGGCAAATAAGAGGGATTTTTTTATTTTTAGCGAAGCATTAGAATATATTTGTCAGTATCTGGCAAGGCAGATTGTCCTGGATGGAGAGGGAGCGACAAAATTTATCCAGATAAAAGTCCAGGGGGCAAAAAAAGAGACCGACGCAGATAAAATTGCGCGCCGCATAGCCAATTCCCCTTTGTTTAAGTGCGCAATGTATGGCGAAGACCCCAACTGGGGAAGGATTGCTGCTGCCTGCGGGGCAGCGGGCGTGGAAATTGATGCGCAAAAAATAGAAATCGCTTTTGGCAAAACCGCCGTCTTTAAAGATGGCAGACCGCTTAAGGCGGATGGAGAGCTGCTGAAGAGTATCTTTGCCAAACGGGATATTGAGGTAAATGTGGATTTGCATCAGGGAAAAGCCGGGGGATTTATCTGGACCTGCGACTTAAGCGAAGAATATGTAAGGATAAATGCGAGGTATGAGTGGAACATTGTTCCTTTCAGATAGCGTTACGTTTACCGTGTACCGTTTACCGCTAACCGTTTAGATATGAACGTTGTTTTGTAGATGAACTGTAATGGAAGAGATAATTAAGAAGGCGGATGCTTTGATTGAGGCGTTGCCCTATATCAGGGATTTCCACGGCAAAACCTTCGTGATTAAATACGGAGGCAAGGTTATCCTCAGTGAAACTGCCCAGAAACGACTGCTGGAGGACCTCGTCTTTCTGCATTTTGTGGGCATAAAGCCGGTGCTGGTGCATGGAGGTGGACCTTCCATCACTCAGAAGGCGGCGAGCCTGGGTAAGATTGCCAGATTTGTGGATGGCAGACGGGTTACCGATGCGGCAATGATTAAAATTGTTGAGGAGACCCTGGGTGAGATAAACCAGAAACTGGTCAGGATGATTCAAGAAATGAAGGTTGATGCCGTAGGATTGCACGGAATGAAAGAGGGAATTATCAAAGTCAGGAAAATGGAGACGGAGGTGGACCTGGGATTTGTAGGAGAGATTACCGAAGTCGACGCAGAACCCATAAGGGCGGTCTTGAAGAAGAGGGCAATACCCATAGTTATCCCCCTGGGAAAAGGAAAGGACAAATTGACCTACAATGTCAATGCCGACGACGCGGCAAGCGAAGTGGCAACCGCCCTTAAGGCGGATAAGTTTATATTGCTTACCGATGTGAGAGGCATCTTGCGGCATTCTGAGGATGAGAATTCCCTGATTTCTACTTTGAGCCAGAAAGAGGCGGAGGAATTAATCGAGCGCAAGGTGATTCAGGCGGGAATGATTCCTAAAGTAAAGGCCTGCATTAACGCCCTGCGCGGCGGGGTGAAGAAGACCCACATCGTTGATGGCCGGCTCACCCACGCCATACTTTTAGAAATTTTTACGGATAAAGGAGTGGGGACGGAGATTGTGAGATAAATGAAGCCACCCTTGACACTATACCTGTATAGTGTCAAGGGTCTACCTGTCGGTAGACAGGTATGGCTGAATTTACCCTTGACATTTTTCAATGGAAAAATAATTCAGGAAAAATGTCAAGGGTTCAATTCGCACAGCGACTTATGTCGTGCAGGGAAATAATGCTCCATAAGTCGCGTGCTCATTGAATATGAAAACAAAAGATGTTATAGAATTATACGATAAATACGTGATGAATACTTATACCCGGATGCCGCTTTCCCTGGCGCGCGGTAAAGGTTCGCGCGTCTGGGACCTGGAGCAGAGGGAGTATCTGGATTTTTTCCCCGGCTGGGGGGTGAGCGGCATAGGACATTGTCATCCCGGGGTGTATTCGGCAGTTAAAGAACAGGCGAATAAGTTAATCCATGTTTCCAATAACTATTACCACCACCTGCAGGCGCGCCTGGCAAAGACGATTATTGAATCTTCTTTTGACGGCAGGGTATTCTTCTGCAATTCCGGGGCGGAGGCGAATGAGGCGGCGTTTAAATTAGCCCGTGCCTACGGAAAGGGGAAAAGGAAAGAGATAATTTCCTTTGATAACTCTTTCCATGGCCGGACACTGGCGGCGATTGCGGCGACCGGTCAGCTTAAGTATCAAAAGGGATTTGAGCCGCTACCCGCAGGATTTGTCCACATTCCTTTTAATGATATCAAGGCGGTTAGGTCTGCGGTTAATGAAGAAACAGCAGGCGTCATCATTGAGTTGATTCAGGGAGAGGGAGGGATAAAGGTAGCAGATTTTGATTTTGTCAGGGAACTGCGCAAAATCTGCACTGAAGAAAATATCCTTCTGATTATTGACGAGGTCCAGACAGGTATGGGGAGAACGGGGAAGTTGTTCTGCTACGAGAATTACGGCATAGTTCCCGACATAATGACCCTGGCAAAGTCTTTGGGCGGAGGGCTTCCCGTCGGTGCGATGGTAGCCAAAAAAGAGTTTGCGGATTATTTGAAGCCGGGAATGCATGCCTCCACTTTTGGAGGAAGTCCTGTCGTCTGTAAGGCGGCGTTGGCGGTATTTGAAACTATCCGCAAAGAGAAATTGCTGAAAAATTGTCTGGAGAAAAGCGATTATCTTAAAGGTAAATTGGAGGGTTTGAAAAACAGACTCACTTTAATTAAAGAGGTGCGGGGTATGGGTTTGATGCTGGCGATGGAGTTGAATATTGCCGGCAGACCAATTGTAGAGGACTGTTTTAAGCGCGGTCTGCTGATAAACTGCACCCAGGATAAGACCTTGCGCATTATGCCGGCGCTTAATGTGAAGAAGAAAGAAATTGACCGGGCAATACAGGTTTTGGAGTTAGTGCTCAAAGCGCACCAGAGCACCAGTCACCAGTAAGCAAGATGAAAAAGGATTTTGTCTGTATAAAGGATTGGTCGGTTAAGGAGATGGAGGAAATTTTTGCCCTTGCTTTTGAGGTGAAGAAGGCGCCGGAGAAGTTCTGCGCTGCGCTGAAGGGAAAGTCCCTTGCCCTGGTGTTTGAGAAGCCCTCCACGCGGACCTATGTTTCTTTTCAGGTAGGGATGTATCAATTAGGAGGAAATTCGTTGTATCTGGGACCCGAGCAGGCAAAATTGGGGGTGCGGGAGTCGGTTCACGATGTAGCCAAGACCCTAAGCCGTTATGTTGACGGAATTGTTCTGCGCACCTTTGCCCATAAGAATGTCGTGGATATGGCAAAATATGCCAGGGTTCCGGTAATTAACGGTTTATCGGATCTGCTCCATCCCTGTCAGGCAATGGCGGATATCTTTACGATGAAGGAAATAAAAGGAAAACTCAAAGGTATTAATCTTGCCTTTGTAGGCGATGGAAACAATGTCCTGCATTCTTTACTCTACGGCTGCGCCAAGTTAGGGATTAATCTTTTCATCGCTGCGCCCAAAGGATACACTCCCGAGGAGAAAATCTTGGAGGAGGCAGAGGTATTTGCGAAAAAAAACGGGGCATTGATTAAGTTGACCCGCGAACCGGAAGAGGCGGTGCGGGACTGCGAGTTTCTCTATACGGATGTCTGGGCAAGCATGGGACAGGAAAAGGAATACGCTCAGCGGATTAAAGATTTTCAAGGATATCAGTTGAACACCAAACTTCTGGCTAAGGCGAAAAAACCGCCGTATATCCTGCATTGCCTGCCGGCGCACCGCGGCGAGGAGATTACCGATGCGGTTATAGACAGTAAAAAATCCCTGGTCTTTGAGCAGGCGGAGAACCGCTTGCATGTGCAGAAGGCAATTCTAATTACGTTAATTAAATAACGTTACGTTTACCGTGTACCGTTTACCGTGAACCGTTTTCGGTAAACGGTAAACCCCGTTAGAAATTCCCAATTTCTAACGGGGTAAACAGCGAGGCGAAGCCGAGCGGGTAAACGGTAAACGAGAAAGGTTATAAAAAGATGAAAAAGGTAGTACTGGCATATTCGGGAGGACTGGATACATCGGTTGCCATACACTGGCTGAAGAAGAAAGGATTTGAGGTGGTTGTCTTCTTGGCGGATGTAGGACAGGGCAACGATTTTAAGAAACTGACCCAGAGGGCGAAACAGGCCGGGGCAGGCAAATCCTATGTGGTAGACCTCAAGAAAGAATTTGTTGAGGATTATTGCTTCCGCGCCCTCAAGGCGGATGCGGTCTATGAAGGTAAGTATCTTCTGGCTACCGCGCTCAGCCGGCCGTTGATTGCCGCCAAACTCATAGAGATTGCCGAAAAGGAAAAGGCGGATTTTATCAGCCACGGCTCGACGGGAAAAGGCAATGACCAGGTGCGCTTTGAGGTCTCGGCTTCTATTCTGGCGCCGCATTTGCAGGTCATTGCTCCTCTGCGCATCTGGGAACTGAAATCGCGCGATGAAGAGATAGAATATGCCAAGAAATACCGTATTCCCGTGGATGTGACCAAAAAGAGCCCCTATTCCATTGACCGGAATCTCTGGGGGGTAAGTATCGAATGCGGGATTCTGGAGGATGCGGCGGTTGAACCTCCTGATGAGGCTTATCAGATAACCCAGGATATCTCCATGACCCCCGATAAGCCGCTATATCTGGAAATTTATTTTGAAAAAGGAATCCCGCAGAAAGTCAATGGCAGGACAATGAACGCCGTAGGGCTGGTAAAGGAATTAAACCGATTAGGAGAGGAACACTCCATCGGCCGTTCGGATTTAATTGAAAACCGTTTAGTGGGAATAAAGAGCCGGGAAATCTATGAGGCGCCGGCGGCAACCATTCTCTATGCCGCCCATCGGGAACTGGAGGCGCTGGTTTTAGACCGCGAGGTTTTGCATTTTAAGGCCCCCGTAGCATTAAAGTATGCGGAGTTGATTTATTACGGACTCTGGTTCAGCCCTTTAAAAACTGCCCTGGATAAATTTATTGACCAGACGCAGGAATCCGTCACGGGCAGCGTTAAACTGAAACTTTTCAAGGGTAACTGCATCCCCGTAGGCCGTAAGTCGCCGTATTCGCTATATAAGAAAAGTATGTCTACATATGGTAAAGAGGACAAATTCGACCCCCGACTTGCAGAGGGGTTTATTAAGATTTGGGGAATGCCATACTACACTAAAGGAAAATGATGAGTTACGTTTACCGTTAACCGTGTACCGTTTACCGTGAATGGAAGAAGATAATTTTAAGTTTGATTTTGAGAAGCTGGAAGTTTATCAATTAGCATTAGAATTTTTAGACTTTATCTTTGATATCTGCGAAGAATTGCCTTTTGATTTACAGAGTTGCTTAGGCGACAACTTAAAAAGGGCAGGTATTTCTGTTTCTAATAATATTGCTGAAGGGAGTGGTAAGAAATCTGGAAAAGAAAAAATAAGATATTACCATGTTTATTGTTTTAAAACGGAGGAAGGCAATAGTTGAGACGAATTATATCAAAGCCCGTAACTATAGTAAGCGGCTGACAAGCATGCTATTCCGGCTTATTGGTTCAACTAAATAATGTCGGACGGTAAACGGTAAACCCCGTTAGAAATTCCCAATTTCTAACGGGGTAAACAGCGAGGCGAAGCCGAGCGGGTAAGCGGTAAACGAAAGAGGTAACTAAAGATGAAAAAAATGTGGGGCGGGAGGTTTAAGAAACCGATGGATAAAGAGATACTGGATTTCACCAAGAGTATCTCCTTTGACAAGAAACTGGCGCTGTATGATATCGAAGGAAGCATTGCCCATGCCCGGATGCTGGGCAAATGCCGTATAATTACCCGGAAAGATACGGCGTTGCTGGTTAAAGGACTAAGGGAAATCTTAAACCGTCTAAGTCAAGGGAAGATTTCCTTTGATTCCGAGGTTGAAGATATCCATACCTTTGTTCAGAATGAATTGAAGAAGAGGATTGGAAAGACCGCGTATAAACTCCATACCGCCCGTTCGCGCAATGACCAGGTGGTTCTGGATGTGAGGATGTATTGCCGGGATGAACTGAAGGCAATTATCAAAAAGATAACCGAACTCCAGACCTGTTTCCTGAGCGGGGCAAAGAAATTTAAGAAATCCACCACCCTGCCCTCTTATACGCATCTGAAAAACGCCCAGTGCATTTTGTTCTCGCATCAGTTACTGGCTTATATCGAGATGCTGGAGCGAGATAAAGAGAGGCTTTCCGATGCCTTCAGGCGCGTGGATGTGCTGCCCCTGGGAAGCGTAGCGCAGCGGGGAACCACCCTGCCCATTGACCGGTTTTACGTGGCAAAACTGCTAAAATTTCCCCGCATTTCCGATAACAGCATAGATGCCGTCAGCGACCGCGATTTTGTCATTGAGATACTCTCAGGACTGGCAATTCTGGCAATGCATCTTTCGCGCGTTGCCGAGGACTTTATAATCTTTTCCAGCGATGAATTCGGTTTTGCGGAAGGCAGCGACGCGCATTATACCGGGTCAAGCATGATGCCGCATAAAAAAAATCCCGACCCCCTGGAGCTCATCCGCGGCTACTCCGGCAAGATATACGGAGACCTCGTTTCGGTTTTGGTAATGATGAAGGGGCTGCCGCTGAGTTATAACCGGGATATGCAGCTGGATAAACCTGCCCTGTTTGAATCTGCCGAGATTATGAAAAAGGCATTATCCGTTTTGAAGAAAGTGCTTTACGGGGTAAAGATAAGAGAGGATGTCCTTAAAAAGGCGTCCTTGAACGAATTTATTTTTGCCGCGGATGTTGCCGAGTATCTGGCGAGGAAAGGATATCCCTGGCAGGACGCGCATAGAATAGCCGGCAGGATTATTCTGGCATCTTTGGATAAGCATAAACCCATTAAGGCGATGTCGGATGCCGAACTGAAGAAATTTGCCCCGCAGCTGAATAAGAAGCTGATGGGCGATTTGCTTAATCCCATGAAATCGGTCGAGCGGATTAAATCCCACGGGGGCTCAAGTCCCAAAAGCGTGGAGCGACAGATATCTAATTGGGAGCACAGATTAAAGTAGATGCACGAATTCAAATATAAAGGGAATAATCTTTGCTGTGAAGATTTGCCGGTTCCGGCTTTAGCCAAAACCTTCGGCACGCCCCTGTATGTCTATAGTTATAAGACCCTCATCGCTCACTACCTCAAGTTAAAAAATGCCTTCAGGGAAATCCGTCCGCTTATCTGTTATTCGGTGAAGGCAAATTCTAATCTCGCGGTCCTTAAGAGCCTGGTGGATAAAGGCGCGGGACTGGATATTGTTTCCGGCGGGGAGCTTTTCCGCGCGATTAAAGTCGGTTGTCCGGCGAAGAGGATTGTTTATGCCTCCGTGGGCAAGACGGATAAAGAAATTGAGGAGGCGATAAGAAAGGGGATTCTGTTTTTTAATGTGGAATCCCTTCCCGAACTGGAGAACATAAATTGCATTGCCAAAAGGCTAAATAAAAACGCTTCGGTTGCCATACGCATCAATCCCGACGTGGAACCCCGGACGCACAAATTTATTACCACCGGAAAATTAACCAATAAATTCGGCGTAGATTTCGGGACGGCTCAAAAAATCTTTGCTAAAAGCAGGAGTTTTTTGAATGTAAATATCAAAGGGCTGCATATGCATATCGGCTCCCAGATTACGGCAAGCGCTCCCTTTGTGGCAGCGATACAGAAGCTACTCGGTTTTATTAATAAGAACCGGGGAAAAGGCATTGATTTAGAATATCTGAAT
>JBBIPY010000040.1:0-11547 GCA_037442605.1 Candidatus Omnitrophota bacterium | reverse complement strand
AGATCGCGTTTTCCCGTTTCGCCGTCCAGGTTAATCCTGAGAATGAGATTCCCTTCTTCCATCCCTAACCGCATAACGCCAATATTATAACGATAATCCTTGAGGTTTTCCACTAAAATATCCAGAGGCTGATTTGAGAGACGGGAAAGCCTTCTGAGAAATTTGTCGTCTTTAATTACAAGGGTTCCTCCCGGTTCAAGCGTGGAGAACTCTCCGCTTATATTCCTCAGCTCGCCTCCCCTGCCTGCCAGAGTTAATTTCCCGCTCAAAAGACCGCTCATCTGAAATTTGGCTCCCAGGTCTAATTCCTTTACCAGTGCCTCTAAGTCGCAATTGGTAAAATTCGCCCGGCTGAAGTATTCTATGCCATCATCTATCTTTAGTTCAAAACTGCCTTCTATGCCCCCTCCCGGCAATGCGGCGGAAAAGGGAGTCAAGGATAAACCGTTTTCTTCTAATTTAACCCCGGCGGATATTTCTTTAATTTTGAGTTTGTTATATCTAATCTGCTGAATGGAGAGCGTGCCCCTCTTCCCGTCATTGGTCTTCAGGAAAATATTATCAAATTGCATATCAGGGATGCTCAAGGAATCTATTTCTAAAGCGCAGTGCTTGATAAGTCTTTTTTGCAAACTTCCCGCCGCCGAAAGTTCGGCCGTGCAGGATATGTCTCTGGATTTTAGAAACAGGCGCAGGTCCGACAACTCCACTAAATCGGCAGGGAATCGGGTCCGAGAATCGGCAGCCGTATTAATACTTAAGTATTTCCGGAAATCCGACAATTTTTCCTGACCCAGATTTAACCATAAACCTAAACCCGAGAGATGGATGTTCAGGGATAGAGGCGGACAGCCGTAAATCTTTGCCTCCTTAATCCGGAAATCATACACCGGTTTTCTTTCTATCTTGATATCGGAAAAACCAATCCCTCGCAAACTTATTCTGCAATTATTAACCGAAACCCTGCTTTCAATAAAGACCCGGCGCAGTTCTTTTCTCACCCAGAAAATAGCCAGGGGCTTGATAAAAACCGCGATTGAGACAAGCAGGACAACTAAACCTATTAAAAAATATATCCTCTTCCGTTGAGGGTACATTTTATTTTTTTTTATTAGGGACACATCCCTATTTTTTAAGAAAAGGGGTCAGATTCATCTTCTATAAAATGGCTCTGTGGGGTTGTCCGACAATTCATCATTCCCGTCGCTAAAAGGATACCTTTCAATCTGTACCTCCGAGGCATAGGTGGCTCTTAGGATTTGAAATGAACATATTCTCCGTCGACAAAGTAGTAATTTTTTGCTATAATATGGCTGATAGCAAACTACAAAAGGAGGTCGGCATGGCCATAAGAAACTATCAGCCTCAGCAATTTACATTGTTTTTTTCCAACCCCAAAGATATTTTAGGTGAAAGCCATCTCTGTTTTATCGTCGATGACATGGTTGAGCATCTGAGTTTATCTAATCTTCCTAACAAACGAGGCACTGTTGGTGCTCCTTGCTACGATTATAGATTATTAATCAAAGTATTATTCTATGGTTACGCTACTGGGACTTTTAGCTCTCGAAAACTAATGAATTCTTGCCAATAAAATATAGCCTATCTTTATCTAACCAGACAACAGATACCGAATTTTCGTACCATCTCTGATTTTAGAAAGAACTATCGAGTATTTTTAGAAGAATGCTTCATAAAGATAGTCAAGGCAGCCAAAGAAATTGGTTTAATAAAACTCGGATGCGTAAGTTTAGACTCAACCAAAATCAGAGCCAATGCCTCCAATGAGAGAACTTTTACTCAAGATGAACTCAAAGAGCAAAAGAGACATATAGAAAAAAGTATTACCGAAGCTATCAGACTTGATGAAAGAGAAGATAAGCTCCACGGTTACGATAAAACAGGCAATGAATTACCTGAAGATATCAAAGACCGAAAGAGACGTCTTGAGAAAATAAAACAGGCCATAAACAAGGCTAAAGAAGAAAATAAAGAAAAAGTCAACCTTACTGATCCGGATGCCAATTTTATGAAAGACAACCAAACCATACAGACAAACTATAATTGTCAGTTAGCGGTAGACAATAAAACCAAACTTATTCTTTCAGGCAAAGTTATCACCAACCCTGCTGACCAGTCTGAAATTAAGGCTCAGGTAGAGACTATAGAACAAACTTTCCAAGAAAAACCCAAAGAGCTATTGGCCGACAGTGGTTATTACTCGGTAGATAATATTTCCTATTTAGAAGACAAACAGATTAAGTCTTATATACCCCATCAAGACGATGCCAGAAAGCAAAATATAACCAACGCGCCCCTCCTGTAGAAACGCCATTTGCTCATTTTAAGAAAAACTTAGGATTCAGGCAATTCTTATGCCGAGGCTCACCTACTGTCTCGACTGAGTTTAAATTGCTCTGCATAGGCTACAATATTAGAAAAATAGCTCATTTTATCTACAATTCTAAGAGGAAAATACGATTTGCTTTGGCTCTTAATTAGGAACTCAAGCACAACAATAATATCTTTGCTAATGAATCTTTCAAAAATATGGGTCTGGGCTATAGATTTATTTTTTACCCCATTGTAGGACAGCCCCCTGACCCCTTTTGCTGACCCCTAGATGGATTTTATCTTTTCTGTCTATCCATCTCGAGGAAATTGGTATTATGTCCCCAGATTAACAATTAACATGGATCTTTTATACCAAGTTCTTAAATTTGTCTGTGATCTTATTTTCTATGCAATTGATCTTGGACCCGTCTTCTAACTTTATCTTATAAAAATCAGCAATTTCTTTGCGCCTTTTCTTTACTTTATCAAAAATATGGTTATTTTTAATGATGTAAGAGACATACAGTTTCTTGTTCTTTTCTACGTCGTCTATATTAACAAGCGGTGATAAATTGCCATACAGCCATGGGTCTTCTGGCCTGAATAGATTTTTCAACGCATAAAGATACGCATACTTATAGAAGTTTTCTAGTGTTACAACGATACCATTAGGGTGCTTTTGAACGATAAAAGAAGCGTTCTTTTTCAAAGAGTTAAAATCTCTAAACGTATAATAATATAACCCAATGG
This sequence comes from Candidatus Omnitrophota bacterium, assembly GCA_037442605.1. Classification (GTDB taxonomy): domain Bacteria; phylum Omnitrophota; class Gorgyraeia; order DTHP01; family DTHP01; genus JBBIPY01. Next base: position 8,463 of record JBBIPY010000040.1, on the reverse strand, counting down.
GAGAGTCCTTTATATCGTTTTTCCTTGGAGGATATTTGTTAATATAACCATCTGTCGTTTTATATTCTGATAGAATGAATTTTTTCTTACTATTTAATATATCAAATCGAAACTGCCTGATATAATCAAATGTCATTCCGGAAGGACTTTTTTCATAAAGGCCTACTAATATCGGGAATTTTCCTGTTCCTGTTCCATGAAATAGCGCACTAGAAAACATCTCGCCTTTTATTAGTCTGTAGTTGTCTTTAAAATCGCGCAATCGCTTAAAATTAGTTTCTTTTATCAAGTATGATAACGGGTGTAGGACACAAACAACATCAGCCTTAAATTTATTATATGATTTTAAAAATGAAACACCTAAGTCCCTATCATATAAATCGCTATCGCATACATTTTGTCCTTTTTCGCCATGTTTAAATTCTGACGTGGTATCGTTATAAGGCGGATTACCTATCATTATTAAAAAGGCAGAAGGTCCAATGTAGTATTTGTGTCTATCTACTTCTGTTAGCGAATTTGTGTGGAAAACATTATCTTGCTCAAAATGTTGTTTTAGGAATTTACAGGCGTCTAAATCACGATCTGCTATTCGATAATCATAATGTTTGAGACCGACTAAAAATGCCCCACAGCCTCCAGCGCTATCGAATATAACGACATTTTTCTTATTATCCAAATAGGGCTGAATAAACTCATGAACTCTATTAACAAGCTCTTTTGGAGTATAATAACTACCCATTTGAATTCGTTCATTTTTCGGCAGATGCTCTGCTAAGTGGACTTGCATAATAATCACCTACCAATAATTTCGGGAAGCGTTTCAAGGATCTTGACGACATCGTGTTTATGTCGCCCGGAGGCCATTCCAAAGACTTTCATCATATATACAAGATTCAAAACGTTGGTTTTGCTTATAACATATACGAGTTTATCGCCAGGGTTAGATGACTTGCCGTGAAGGTCTGACGAGTTGTTAAACGCCTTTAAAGGTATACAGAAATAGACCATCGGTTGAACGCCGGACGCATATTGTTGCTTTTGGATAGATACTTCTATTTGCGTGTCATCCAAGGTTTCAATCATATAGAGTGTCGGCAGTTTAATGCTCGTTTCCTCAAAATTCATTCCGTTTATAGTAAGCTTGGCATGGTGCTCAACGCTTATGGCTTTTTCATCTATAAAGTTTTTATACCCATCTATCTCTTTGCGTAAATTTTCTACTTCTTTTTTAGAGATGAATTCTAACATCATAGCTTCATAGAATAGTTCTGATAATTCGTAAGGATACTTTTTCTTTCCGTTACTTCCGATAAAATGTTTGCTTGTCAATTTTGTGTTTTTTGTGCCTTTTTCAACGTCATTTACAGGCACATCATAACCTATTTGCCACTCCAAGTATGTTTGATCGTCAAAAGCGCCTTCTCTCGTCGAAAAGGTCTCGCCGAAATCTAATCTATTTTTCCTCTTCTTAAATCTAAATTTTCCAGCGTTATTAGCGGGTATGACCAACTGGATATTTTTTTTCTTTGATAATATACTTCACTCTTTCCTCCTTCTTTAATCTTCGCTAGCCTTTTATTAGCAAGTGAGCAGTATTCTTTCTTTATCTCGAATCCGATAAATTTTCTATTAAGCTGTTTGGCTGCGACTGCTGTACTTCCGCTCCCAATAAAAGGGTCTAGAATCAAGTCATTTTGGACAGTGGTCATATCTATAATCTCTTTTATAAAATGTTTTGGTTTCGGGGTTGGATGATTAATAAAACCTTCGTCTGGCTCGACCATCTTGCCTGGCGTATCTTTAAATATATCTGTCTTCCATTTGACTAGTCTGGGATTACCTTTTTTAAAAACAAAACACGACATATATTTTGTAACCCCTATCGGCGATCGAACCATGCCTTCAGGACAATATAGAATAAATTGCCAAAAATAAGTAAATGGATTATTTTTAAATAATTGAGAAAGAAATTTTGTACTAAAAAATGTGATGAAAAAACTATCATCCTTTAGAACCCTATAACATTCGGGAAGCACATTATAAAATATAGATAAATCTTTATCGTTTTTTATTCCGTTTGTATTTAATCCATATGGCGGGTCAGTAAGGACGATGTCTACACATCCGGAAGGTAAATATTTTATTAACTCCAAGCAGTCGCCATATATTATTTTATTAATAAAATATTCAGGGTATATTAGTTTGCTGTCAGAAGTTGTATTTAGGATAACTGATGACTGTTCCATAAATAAAAAACCTCCGCTTTTAAGCGAAGGTTTTAATTATCAGTACTTTGTTAAATTTTGCCATTTTTTAATACTCATTCAAACATAACCTACTGCAAATACAAATGTTATAATGATTCTATCCCTTGTCGGTTTTTGGTCTGAAATTAAAGAAGGTTAATTTCCATAACTACCTAAAAATGCGAAGGTTACGAAATCGATCACCTTCTCTTATCATCGAAATTTGCCATTTTTAACAAAGTCCTGTCATATTATGTTAGTCTCTGCCTTGATTACGGTTAGAAGCGATGATTATTTGTTAACCTGAAACTATGTGGTTAACTCAGGTTAACTAATACGTAAAGATTAACACAGAGGCTTATTTCTGTCAAGCCTTTCTTCCAGTCTCTCTTATTATTAGAGGCAGCGCACATTTTTTCACCGCAGGGGAAACCGAGATTCTCTAATGGGTTATCTTTTTCCTAAAATAAGCCACAAGCACACCAAATAAAAATCCCCCGATATGAGCAAACCAGGCAACGTTTGTCGATGCTGTGGAGAAATCCATCGCGGCATAAAGTAACTGATATAAAAACCAAATTCCCAAATATAAAGATGCAGGCAAATGAAAACTATGAGTTATGGCAAAAAATCTGATTCTGGCTAAAGGATAAAAAACAAAATAAGCCCCCATAACCCCAGAGATGGCTCCGCTTGCACCTATCGCTGGCAAAGAAGAAACAGGGCCTGAGGCAAAGAAAATATGTGCAAAATTAGCAATTAATCCGCAAGTTAAATAAAAAACCATATAACCCAAACTACTGAATCTATCCTCCACGTTATCGCTAAATATCCAAAAGAAAAACATATTCCCTAATAAATGCAATATACTACCGTGCAAGAAAATGGAAGTGAACAAACTATAAAAGGCTTCTCCCTTTAGTATCTTTGCGGGGATGGACCCAAATTTCTGAACAAAACTTACGGGATCAGAGATAAAAATAACCTCGCAAATATAAATTAAAGTACATAATCCAATTATCGATAAAGTTATCTTAGGAAATTTTTTTGCCACTAATTCATCCCCTATAGGTATACCCAGCAAAGAATATCTCCGGGCATTTCCCAGCTTTGCTAAATCTTCCAAGGCCGTTAAAGCCGGGTCTTTTTCTATAAATCTCGCCATAATCTTTTCGATTCTTCCATCCCTTTTAATATATTTAACAACTTCTTTGATTTCATTCCTATCGGCCCACATGCCTCCGCAGCGCAGACACTTATCTAAAAAAACATTAGAATCGTAAGCATAATTAAATCTTTGCATTGGCTGATTGCATCGAGGACAGATTTTATCCTTTTCTTTAACTGTGAATACGGTTTTAACTGCTGCGGGAATAAATAACTGGGGAGTCTGAGGTGAGATTTCTTCACTCTCTGTCAGGGACTTTATAAAATCTACAAATTCACCAGAATCAAACCAGATGCCTTGGCAATCAGAACAGATATCTATAAATGCCGATTTAGATTCTACTTCTACCAATTTACCTGAACAAAATGGACACCTCATCTTGGTTATATCCACGCCTTCAGCTGTTCAAAGCGAATGCGGAACACATTATTTATTACACCGCCCTCTTCCTTTCGTTACCGTAACGAAAATATTGTATCCTGCTGCTTTGACGAACGCAACCTCCATTTTTACCTTATTAGCTCCGGCCTGTTTCCTTGGGTTCCCGCAAAAACTTCGCTGCCCTACCGCAACTACCAGCTTTACTATTTTGCTGCCCTATCTTTGAATAGCTCAGAGGCAAGTTTGCCACCCATCGCCCAGTTATGCATCGGGCTATCGCGGAAAAGCACAGTAACCGCCTGCGGGGGACATTTGAGATTATCCACCACCGCATTGGTTATATCTTCGGCCAGTTTTTTCTTTAATTCCGGACCACGGCCTTCCCAGAGCTCAACAGTAACTATCGGCATGTCTCATCCTCCTCTTCAAGTTTTTATTCGGGGTAGTGCCCAATTATTAAAACTGCAACAAAAAACCTCCGCTTCTTTCGGAGGTTTTTTATCTGCTATTCGCCATTTGCCATCTGCTATTTGCCATTTGCTACAGGCCATTTGCCATTTGCCATTTGCCATAGGCCATTTGCTATTTGCCATTTGCTATAGGCCATTTGCAAAACTGGGGTGGCTAACGGGATTCGAACCCGTGCGAACAGAGCCACAGTCTGTTGTGCTAACCATTACACTATAGCCACCATAATTCTAACTGATATGTACTATATAATGACAATTTCTACAAAGCCATTCCAGCTGGCTTGCCATATTTTCTTAATAACTTCCTGTAAACAGTATGGCCGCCTATCCAGTTTGGTGCATTTTCTCCTAATCACAAACCTATTTTATGGTATAAAAACAATAACGTCAAACCAATTAACCAGTCCACAGACCATTACTCTAACTCCGGTTAATATTATATTCTAATAATTCTATTTGCCGAGAATTTTCTTCAATCCTTCGCCGATGTTTTTTAACTCTTTGCCGACGTCCTCTATGCCTCCTTCGGTAGTCTTCTCTCCCGCCTTTAAGATGCTCTGGGGAACATTGAGAACCGCCTTTTCCAGGGTCCTGTTCAACACTCCGCTTATTAGCCGGGAAAGATCCAGGCGCGGCTGGTCGAATTTGGTCCTGAGCTCAAAATCAAGTTCCAGTTTTCCTTTCGCGTCTTTCAGGGAAGCCAGAAGGGCACCTACGGGAACCCCCAATATCATAGCGCTGCTTGAGGTTATTTTCAATCCCTCTATCTCCAGCCGGCACTTTGCGCTCAAATCGTTGTCGAGGGAAACAATATCGGAACGAAAGTTGAGCCTGCCCCCGTCTATACTCCCGGCGATGGCCTTTCTGAAGTAGGGACTGAGGTAGGCAAGCCCTAACCCGTTGAGACTGAATTCTGCCTCCATATTCTTTTTGGTAATATTTAGCCAGCCGGAAGAATTTATGTCTGATAGTTCCTTCAGGTCATTTTCCCGAATCTTCGCCTTTAAATCGTAGCGGGTGGCAACATCGGTCAAGGGAAAGGCAATTTTAGCCACGGAGAAATTAAAACTCTGCAGACTAAGTTTAACGGGCGCCTCCCCCGCGGTCTTATCCGTAAAGTTTATCAGGCCATCCTTGATCCTTAATTTTAAAATCAAAAGCGGAAGCTCTTTTTTTTCTTTTTCTGTTTTCGCGGTCTCTCCTTTAATAGACAGCAGGTCGGAAAAATTAAATCTGGTTTTATCGAGTCTAACAATATTCGCCTCTGGCCGGATAATATAAATTGAACGTAACAATAACTTGCCCTTTAAAAAAGGCAATAGCGCAGGAGAAATCCGAATCTCATTTATGCGCACGAATTCGCTTAAGGCCTTACCTTCCTGAAGCGGCTCAAAGATAACTAAATTTTTTACATAGGCGTGCAAAGGTAGTCCCAACCCTACTTTACCAATGTAAACCTGACGCTTGAGATTCCTGGAAAGCTCTCTTGTTAAGACATTTTTTAATTTAAGCTGGGCAAAGATATAAAGCCCCGCTAAGATCAAGCCAATAAATAAGACAAATTTAAGATTTCTTTTCATTCCATCCTCTAAATTTTAAATTTAGCGCGCCTGGGCTGATTCGAACAGCCGACCCACTGCTTAGCATACTACACTAGATTTCTCTAGCCGCTTTCTGTAAAATAAAGCGTTGTAGTCTGGACTATGTCTTCACCTTCTCAGGTGTGTGGCGTATAGTCTCTGAGGACTCCCGTTTCATATCCAGGTAGCAATTAGCCCATTTCACATGCTTGTTTTGGTTGTTACGTGGCTTGTCAAAACGGATAACCTTGGGGCAAGCCGGTGTATTAGGGACATAAACAACTGTTTCTTTCTCAGGACAATAGACGGCATAATAGTCAAACTCCCTCTCTTTATAGTGCCTCATATGTATTCCGTGTCTATCAACCCAACCAGTCCTGAATTTAACCTCAATAATCCCATTTTTCTTTAAGGTGGCGTATTTTACTTGTAATTTTACTGCTGAGCCATCTTTAAGTATAACCACCAAATCATACGACTGGTGTTCTGATAAAGGAATACATGGAACATAACCCTTAGATGTAAGGTCAGCGATAGTTTCAGCGACTCCTATATCCGCTTTGACTTTCGTGTGATGCATTTTCACCTCCTTTCTGGGCAATAATTTACTACCTGCGCTCAAACGGTTGCCTGCAAGTTATCCAAAAATTTATTTCTGGATTTCCTTGCATATAGCCACATCCGCTCTGTGGGTTCGTTTTCCCCACAAAGGCTCCCTTTGTCCACTTAGAACTATAGTGGACTCGAAAGGCAGTTGCTCTATCCAACTGAGCTACAGGCGCTTTTGGCAACTGGCTTATGACAAATAGCAAATAGTTATTTTAAGCTATTCTTGAAAGCTCGAATCTTCTTTACCCCGAACCACAGAAAGCCACGGGTGTAAACCCGTGGTTCGGGGTTTACTAAGGTTTCGGCCTTTTGATAAAGAACAGTCCTTTCCATTTCAGTGATGTATTTCCTTGCTTTTGCAAAATGCAAGATATTTACCGTCTCCATAATCGAGGCAATGCTTATATCCAAGAATGATTTAAAATTTTTGATAGTAGCTGTACCTGACCCTTCGGCTATATTATTAGATATCGACAAAGCTGCGCTTTTAAGTTGCCCTATCGCATTATATTTTTCAGTGCTTGGCATTTTCTCAGTAAGATCATAAACATCATTTGCATACGACATTGCTAACTTCCATATATCCAATTCCTCAAATCTAAACATAACTATCTTTTTTCCATTTGCCATTAGCTACGTGCCATTTGCTAAAAAGTGGTCGGGGAGGACAGACTTGAACTGTCGACCTCTTGGTCCCAAACCAAGCGCTCTAGCCAAACTGAGCCACTCCCCGGTATTTAGCAAATGGCAAATGGCTTATAGCAAATGGCAAATGGCTTATAGCAAATGGCTAACGGCTTATGGCAAATGGCATATAGTCAATAACGGACGGCTGAACTGCTTTCAGGTATTTTATCAGGGCAAGCCGAATAAATAAAGTCAAAATTCAAGCGGAGAATAAAAAACCCCTGGCGAAAGGGGCTGGTGGACAAGGGGCAAATTTATTCTTATTCAATCGTCCCGTCTAATTTCTTTATGCCCTGAATAAACAGGTCGAGTTCCTTGGGGTTATCGGCAAATTCCCGCGCCGTATCCAAGCTTATCTTCTTGTCAAAATATAGACGCGCCAGGGACTGATGAAAGCTCTGCATTCCGAAAAACGCCCCTCCTTCAATATATTGATTAAGTTGATGGATTTTATTCTCTCTGATTAAAGCAGATATCGTCGGCGTCCCCACCATTATCTCCAGCGCCGGCATCCGCTCCGCTATGTCTAAACGCGGCACAAGCCTCTGGGAAATTATGCCTTTCAATAACAACGAAAGGTGCATTCTTATCTCATCGTGCTGGTGGGGAGGGAAAAAATTAATAATCCGCTCGACCGTCTGAGAAGCGTTAATGGAGTGAATGGTGCTTAAAAGAAGCTGGCCGGTTTCCGCTGCCATTATAGCCGCACCCATAGTCTGGACATCCCGAATTGTCCCGATAAAGATAACATCCGGACTCTGGTAGGTGCTTTCTCTCAAGGCATCCATGTAAGACACCGTATCAGAACCAACCTCCCGCTGGGTAATCACCGATCTCTTATTCTCAAATAAAAACTCAATCGGGTCTTCTATGGTTAGGATATGCCTTTTCTTCTGTTGATTTATATATTCAATCATACTGGCGATGGTAGTGGATTTTCCGCTACCTGTGGAGCCGGATAAAAGCACCAGTCCGCGTTTCTCCAGCGAGATTCTCTCCAGAATATTAGCGGGCAGGTTTAATTCCTCAAATGTAGGAATTTTTCTTCTTACATTACGGAAAACCAGGGAGGGCTCCTGCCGGTCCAAAGCCAGAACCACCCGGAAACGCCCGATATCCGGAACATCCAGCGCAAAATCAATTTCTTTTCTCTCCTTAAATATCCTCAACTGCTCCGGAGAAATTAATTCCTTTATTACCAAATCCATATCCTGGCGGCTTAAGGGCTTTGTTGCATCTACGGGGACAACCTCTCCCAGCAGCCTTATGTAGGGGGGATAGCCCACTTTTAAGAAAAGCTCGGAGGCGTCCTTCTCGAC
>JBBIPY010000039.1:0-11633 GCA_037442605.1 Candidatus Omnitrophota bacterium | reverse complement strand
AATTTCCCATACAGATCTCCTTATTCTTTGTCAGGTCTTTTTATATGACTGTTTATCTTAAACTTATTGTAAACATCGAAAATTTCCCGGCAGAATTTAATCATCTTTTCATCTTTTTTAGCAACTGCCTGTTCATAGATCTTTATCACAAATCTCTTTCCTGCTTCGGTCTGTGCATAATTCTTTTTCATCAGATTATGTTCCATGCATAAGGTCTGGCCATTCTCTACTGTATTAGTTCCCCCTTTATCCTTTGGTAGTTTGTGGTCGGCACATATCTCAACACCATCCTGCCTTCCTCTACCACAGACGATGCATCTATAGTTATCTTTTCTAAATATTTCTTCTTTCATCTCTGGAGGAAAATCAAATAATTCTATTTCTCTAACATAATTTGGATCGTATCTATAGACTCCTTTCTTTACTTTAATCAACATACCTTCCTGATGGAACTTGCGGATTTGTCTCCAAGTATCACGTGGCTTTTTGCCATAAAGTTTAATATAACAGCCTTCTACATAATCCACCACAGGTCCGTGTGATAAATCTTCCTTGGGATGTTTCTTAAAATATTCCATAATCAAATCGCCAATGGTCTTAGACATCGTTTTATTCCCCTGTAGATTTAAATCTAAGTTGATAAATCTGTCCTTCTCGAATTAATCTTTTTTTTGCTAGCTCACAATAATTCTTATCGATATCAACACCTATACCCTTTCTATTATTCTGTAAACAAGCAAGTAAAGTAGAACCGCTGCCTAAAAATGGATCGAGTACTATATCCCCCACAAAACTAAATAACTTTATACATCTTCGGGGTAACTCTACAGGAAAAGGTGCGGGATGTCCTACTCTGGTTCTACTCTCACCCATAAAATTCCAAACCCCGCTTGTCCATTCTATAAATTCTTTTTTAGTTATATCTGATTTACCGTTATTTATTTTCTTCCAGTATTTTTTATATAAGATAACAATAACTTCTACTGGAGCTATCACATAAGGTGCACGCGCAGAAAGCCAAGAGCCCCATGCTGTCCGCCTCGAAATATTCTGTTCGTTCCAGATAATTGTGGAATGATACCTCCAGCCAACTTGCTTTGCTATTGTAGTTATATCAGCACATACACTCTGTTGCCCACCTTTATTTTTATCTAAGGGTATATTAAGACAAAAACGACCGTCGTCTCTGGCTAACTTAAAACATTTAGCCAGCCATTTCTCTGTGAAATTTAAATATTCGCCATAAGATATCTTATCATCGTAAGAATTATAATGAATATCCACATTATAAGGTGGTGAAGTAATAATCAAATCAATAGAATTATCTTTCAGGCAATCTGTTTTTAGAAAATCGTCATTATAAATCCATATTGAGTTATTATGAAAAAAAAGTTTACTATCGATTGAATCTTTAGAAACAGGAGGTGTTTTCTCGGCGGCATAAATAACCTCTTTTTCTTTTATTAAACAAGGTCTCTTCCGTGAACTATCTGGAAATTTATAAAATTTTGCCCATTTCTTTTCTTCCAGTTCCTTCTCTTTTAATCTTTCTTCCAAGAGAGCTTTGTTTAGTTTTCCTCTCGTGTTTAAAATGCCTGCTGTGTTTTTAAATTTTGATATTTGATTTTTGATCTTTGATTTCTTCATACAATTCCCGCCTTCAAGAGGTCTTGCACATCTACGAGTCCTATAGGTCTATTTTTCTCATCCACGACTGGTATTTCATCAATTTTATATTCCTGCAAGATTTTCAATGCCTCCTCGGCAAGCCTTCCTTTTTTTATGGTCTTGGGAGCTCTAGTCATTACTTCTTTAACTTTTCTATTTAAAAGGCTGGGCGCCGATTCGATATGCCGACGGAGGTCTCCATCGGTAAAAATACCGGCAAGTTTTTTATTCTTATCTATAACCGTGGCAGAACCTGCGCGCGCCTTGGTAATTGCCAGAAGCACATCCTTGACGGCTGTATTCTCTGAAACTAAGGGGTTTGCCTCGCCTTTTCGCATAATATCTTCCACCTTCAAAAGCAGCCGCTTACCCAGGACGCCCCCCGGGTGGAGAAAGGCGAAGTCTTCTCTCCTAAAACCTTTTTTCTCCAGAACAGATACTGCCAGGGCATCGCCCATAGCTAAAATTGCGGCAGTAGAAGCAGTGGGAGCAAGGCCTAAAGGGCAGGCCTCTTTCTTTACCGAAATATCTAAAACTACATCTGAGTATCTGGCTAAACTGGATTTAAGATTCCCTGTAAAAGCAATTAATTTAGCCCCCATTCTTTTGATTACAGGAAGAAACCGCGTAATTTCCTCAGTCTCTCCACTGCTTGAGATGGCCAATACTACATCATCTTTGGTCACTCTACCTAAATCTCCGTGTAAGGCTTCAGCCGAATGGAGCCACAAGCTCGGTGTTCCCAAGGAAGACAAGGTAGAAGAAATCTTCTGGGCAATCAATCCCGCCTTACCCATTCCGGTAAGAACCACTTTGCCTTTACAATCACAGATTAAATCCACTGCATGCGTAAAGTTTTTATCCAGACGTTTGGCCAAATTAATAATCGCCTCAGCCTCAATTTGGAATACGTGTCTTGCCCTCTCTAAAGAATCATCGAATCTTTTTTTCATATTCTTTCCTTAATCTGTGTGAGAGCTCTGAGAAAGCCTCTCTTTACACGAATTTCCACAAATCCCTGTCTGCCGCAGGCCCCGACTTTCTTAAAGAAATTGTCGGGGCAGGCAGGTAAAAATTCGTGGGAATTTGTGTCAAAAATACCCAGAGAGCTCTGTGTAATCTGTTTTACCTCTCGAAGTATCCTCTCCAACGTCCTCAAATCAATCATATTCGGCCCGTCGCAGAGCGCTTTATCAGGATTATCGTGGACCTCCAGAAAAATTCCATCGCAACCGAAGGCCACTGCGGCACGCGTTAGTCCGGGAACAAATTCCCTTGCCCCGCCGGAACAAGAACCCCTTCCTCCCGGAATCTGCACCGAATGCGTGGCATCGTAAATTACGGGGTAACCGAATTGACGCAAAATTGCCAGTGCCCTGAAATCAGAAACCAGATTATTATATCCTAAGGAAGTTCCTCTTTCCGTAACCAGAACTCTTTTATTTCCTGAGCGCAGGACTTTCTCAATAATATGCTTCATATCCCAGGGGGCTAAAAACTGTGATTTCTTGATATTTATTACCTTGTCGGTCTTTGCTGCCTCCACCACGAGGTCGGTCTGTCGGCAGAGAAAGGCAGGAATCTGGATTACATCTAAAACCTTCTCCGCTTCCTTTATCTCTGTGCGACAGTGCACATCAGAAAGTATGGGTAAAGCGAACCTTTCTTTCACCTTTCCTAAAATCTTTAAGCCTTTGTGCAGGCCCGGCCCACGATAGGAATTTAGCGACAAACGGTTTGCCTTATCATAACTGGATTTAAAAATTAAAGAAAATCCCATTCTCTCCGCAATCCCTTTAATTTTTTCTGCCATATAGAGGCAGTGTCTCTCGGATTCAATCACACAGGGACCGGCGATCAATACTAAAGGGTTTTTGCCTCCGATTTTTATCTTCCCTACTTTTACTACCGCTGTAGCCATCTCTCTGCCCTCTCCAAATCTCTGCTCGTATCAATACCGATAGTATCCTCTTTAACTTTAATTACTTTAATCTTAAATCTATTCTCCAATGCCCGCAGTTGTTCCAGTTTCTCTATTTTTTCCAGACTCGATGGCCGGAGTTTTACAAAATCAAGTAATGCCTTTCTCTTATAAACATATATCCCGAGATGTTTATAGGACTGTGGACTGTGGACTGTGGACTGTGGACTTGTGAAGGGAATCCTCGAACGCGAGAAATAGAGGGCGTAGCCATTTTTGTCAAAAACTACTTTTACCACATTGGGGTCATCTAAATCATCGAAATTTTTTATCTTATTAACCAGAGTCGCCATTTCTGCCTCTTTATCCTTTGAGAATTCTCTAACCAGGCAATTAATCATATTTGCCTTAAGAAATGGCTCATCACCCTGAATATTGACGATAATGGATGCCTTTATTTTCTGAGATACCTCGGCTACCCGTTCTGTCCCTGAATTATGCCTGGAAGAAGTCATCCAGACCTCGGCCTTAAATTTTTTAGCGGCTTGAAAAATTCTCTTATCATCCGTCGCAATGATTATCCTTGCTAAAGAGCCTGCCTTTTTAGCATTCTCATAGACCCACTGGATGAGTGGCTTGTCTCCTAAGTAAGCCAGGACCTTCCCGGGAAAACGGGTCGAATCATACCTGGCGGGAATAACGCCCAGTATCCTCATCTTTACCTTAATCTTAGCGGAATGCGAATGTTTTTATTTTCCCTTTCCTGTTCGATACGAGAAATTAATTCACGCTGGTCGGTTGCGGCAACTCCCAATTTCCCTACCACAATGCCGGCGGCAAAATTGGAGATATGTGCTGCCTCCACCGTATCTGCTCCTTGAGATAGTCCTAAGGTAAAGGAGGCAATTACCGTATCACCTGCCCCGGCAACATCAAATACCTCCTGGGCCACGGTGGGGATATGATATGGTCTCTTGCCTCTTTCAAAGAGTCGCATTCCCTGTTCACCGAGAGTAATCAAAAGTGCTTCTAGATTTAAACAGCGCCTCAATTCCTCACCGGCCAGATCAATCTGTCTATCAGTTACTAACTTATCGTTATTAATATTAAGCACCCTATTACCCTTTATCTTTAAATACCTAATGGCATTTTCGGTCTCTTTACGATTGGGAGTAATTGCAGTTAAGCCAGCATAATAATCGAAGTGCTCTTCTTTGGGATCAACCGTGGCAATGATACTATGTTTTTTTATCAATGGTTTAATCTTGCTCAATAAAGAGGCGGTAATAAGCCCTTTTCCATAGTCCTCGATGATTATCGCCTGGAATTTTCTGAGCTCTCCGTTAATAAATTCTACAATCTCAGATTCCAAGGTCTGAGGAATGGGACTGCAATCCTCCCAGTCAATCCTTACTGTCTGTTGGTGTCCTGCAATAATTCGTGTCTTCAGCGTAGTTGGCCGCTTCGACTGGATAAAAATTCCGCCTACGTCAATATCCCTCTTTTTTAATTCTGACTTCAGGATTTCTCCGTTATGGTCTTTTCCCACAGTGCCCACCAAGGTTACCCTCCCACCCAAACTCCTGATATTGGAGGAAACATTAGCTGCTCCTCCAGGGGCGTAGGTTCTCTTTTTAGCCCCGACCACAGGGACCGGTGCCTCGGGAGAAATACGCTCCACATCTCCCCAGATAAACTCATCCAGCATCAGGTCTCCCACGACAAGAATATTCGCCTTGCCGAATTTCAAGATTATCTTCTTAAGTTTTTCCAAATCCAATTTTTTATCTCTCATCTGGTTACTGGTTACTGGTTACTTTTATTTCTTCTATAATTGCCCGATACAACAAAGGAATCATAATCTCGTGATGCCCCAGGAAAGAAAACCCTTTCCCTTCAATAGCCGGTCTTTTTACCACATTGGTAAAGGCGCGGTACTGCTTGAGCATATCAAAATCTGCGGCCGTAAAACGTTTAACCTTAAATCCCAGATTTCTTGCCACGCTTAACGCCTTTAAAAACACCTCCGGTAAAATTACCGCCGAGCCAAAATTAATCACTACCCCCCTTTCGAGTCGACTCACCAATTCGCAAAACTTGCGAAAATCGCGCAGGCCCGCCTCTCCTATTGAGGCTCCGTCGCAGGATGGATGCATATGAATTATATCTGTACCGATTGCAATATGGACAGTAAGCGGAATATTATACTTCACGCCTGCGTAAAGTATGCTGAACTCCCTGTACTCTAAACCCCTCTCCTTAATCATCCTCCCTACCGCCTCGCCAATCCCCATTTTTTCCTTGTTGCCGTCCTTTATTGCCTTATTCAGATATCCGGCGGTCTCCCTTGCCATGCCGAAACTACCGTCTTGAATTGCCCTGTCCACATCCTCGGAGGTATTTCCCTGATAGGCAATCTCAAGGTCATGGATAATACCTGCCCCGTTCAAGGCAACAGCGCTAATAACTCTTCTGCGCATCAAATCAATAATCAAAGGAGAAAGACCGCATTTAATCACATGTGCCCCGAGCATAAAAATAATCTGACGCCTGTCTCGATGCGCCTTCAAAATTTCTTCCACCAATTCCTTAAAATCCTTAGCCGCCAAAATGTCGGGCAGGGAAGCAAGGAGATTATCATCAGAGGAAAAAATCTTGAAAAAGTCGCCTACCTTCACCTTGCTTTTACGCGACCTCAAAGAATAAGTCTTTATTTTATTGAAGTCTAAGGCCATTTTAAAATTAATTTGCTTTTCAATAATTTTATACCACAAATCGAGCTTGAGGGCAAGGAATTTATAGAGGCGGGAAAAATCTATTCTATCTTCTGCAAAACCGCTACGATTGTACCTAAAAATGGAATATCGACGCGCATCTTTATCATCAAGGGGATACGCCTCTCATCGTTGCTTAACCAAACCCACGCCTTACCTTTCTCAAGGGGCTTTTCCTCTAAATGGGGTACTGGCTCTACCATAAAGGCATCAAAAACACCTACCCCCGGTAGATTCATTTTTCCCATACTTGTTATTCCAATCTTAACCTGCCAATTTTTCTCTGCCTGATTAACGATAAATGTGAGAGGCTTATCTTGAGAAATCTCCTTCAGACGGAAATAATAAAAGGCGCTGAATTCATCCACGGCATCCCCGGGAAGGGGAAAAGTTGTCTTTGTTCCATCTACTTTATTTTCAAATTTCAGTTGACGCTCCTGCCAGTCATAATCAAAAGTCATATCGGCATGATATCTGCCTTCATTCCTCCGGGCAATATACTTAAGGGATAACAGGGTCTCTTTGTCCAGATAAGACTCCACATAGTCATCGACTTTAAATACCAAATTGAGCCATCTATTGGAGCGGGCAGTGCCCACCAGATGATAAGCCTGGCGTCCATTAATTTCAACAATATCTTTTACCTCGGCCGTAGCAATTCCTACCGGGATCTTTAACCAATAGACCTCATAGGTAAGCTTCTCACCCGCGCGCAAAGCAGGCCGGGGTTTCTCCAGTTCCATTATCTCGACTTCCTCTCCCTCGGCAATTACCGGTTTAATTTCCCTATAACGCGCCAATGTCCCGCAACCACTCATAGTTAAAGTAGCAGCCAATAGCACCAAGAAATGCAGGTATTTTTTAAATGCAAAAAGCAAAATGCAAAAATCAAGATTACATATCAAAATCCAAAATTTTGAATTTTTAATTGTCATTTTGATATTTGATGGTTCGATTTCACTCACCATCAATCCTGAGCGAAGTCAAAGGATTGATTTTTTCCCGACGATTTGTCGGGATCCCGACTTTGTCGTCGGGAGATATTTGATTTTAATACACCTATTCTTTCCGCTGCCTCCAACACCTCTTCCGGCGTAATCGCCTTCAGACACTTAAACCCAATCCTGCAATTGTGGGCAAGGCAGAGGCTACATCCCACATCTTTATGCAGGACTATATCGTTTTTTCCCAGAGGTCCCCAACGCCGGGGACTCAAGCCGGGTTGTTTTCTACCAAAGATACTTATCACCGGCGTCCCTACTGCAGCTGCGATATGCACAGGCCCGCTGTCATTAGAGATGAAGAGTTCCGCCCGCTTTAGAATACTTGCCAGCTCGCTCAGGGAAAATTCACCCAAGGCCAATATAGGTCTGTGTTTCATAAACTCTGCTACTTCCTCTCCCAAAGCCCGGTCTTTTTTATCTGTCGCAATCAAAATTTTGCTGTTGTAGCGCTCAGTTAATTTATCAGAAACAACAGCAAAATTTTGAGGTGGCCAGATTTTGGACGGGCAACTTGCGCCCGGATGAACCATCACTAAATCGCCGTTCTTCACAGCGTGTTTGCGCAAGAATAAATCGACCTTTTGTTCTGCCTTTCTCTGAAGAGGGACAAAAAGAGTCTTCTCCCGCGGTTCAATTCCTAAGACGCGCAGGAGATCTAGGTTATATTCCAGTTCATGCTTTTCTCCGCGATATTTTTCCTCCCCAACCCTATCGGTATTAAGAAACCCTGTTTTTTTACTGTAACCCACCCTCCTGGGGATACCGGCCAAGAATGATACAATATGCACACGGTTAGTGGGATGTAAGATTATTGCCAGATCAAATCTGTATTTCCTCAAGAAAAAGATAAATTTTAAGGCGCCAAACGGGGATTTATCTTTTTCTTCTTTATCAAAAATAATTACATCGTCCAGAAAAGGATTGCCTTGAATAATATCTTGGGTGTAAGGGCTAACCATCATAGCAATAAAACTCTGCGGGAAATTATCTCTTAAATTTTTAATCACTGGTGTGGACAATACCACGTCGCCAATTCTGTCCGTACGGATTACCAAAATCCGTTTATAGTTATAAGGGGCTGAAACCCGATGCTGGAAGCTGGAAGCCTGTAGCAATTTTTCTGTTGCCTCAACCACTTCCCGCGGCTTCACTGACTCAAGACATTTCCGGTGTCTGTATCGGCATTGCGCCTTTTCGCAGGGAACGCAGGCAAGCAATCTTCTCAAGACAACAGAATTATTTGCGAGAGGTCCGTATTTTATAGGATCGGTAGGGCCGAATATAGCAATTGTGGGGATATTGGCCGCTGAGCCACAATGGAGCACTGCCGAGTCATTGGTAATTAAGATTTTTGCTTTTTCAAGCAAAAATCTTAACTGCGGGATTGTAATTTTGCCAGCAAAATTAAAAATATTCTCTTTTATGCCTTCTCTAATCTCTGCACACAACCCACAATCATTACTGTCTCCAACTAAAATAATTTTAGCTTTAAACTCATCTTTGATTCTTCTGCATACCTCCATAAAATATTCCTTTGGCCAGCGCTTGGTCGAACTCCGCGCCCCGGGCGCAATTACAACCAACATATCTGTAGAACTAATTCCTTCTTTGGTCAGTAGATTATTTATGTATTGCTCGTCTATTTTGTCAAAATATACTTCTGGTGCTCTGGTGCTCCCGCCTTTGGCGAGGCTCGCTCGCCTCGCTTCGCTGGCGAAGCGGGCCTTCGGCGGCTGGTGCTCTGGTGCTCTAAACATCACAATACTTCTGAGGTGCCTATCTCTCATATGTAAATTATCTTTCTTGCTC
Source organism: Candidatus Omnitrophota bacterium (assembly GCA_037442605.1). Taxonomy (GTDB): domain Bacteria; phylum Omnitrophota; class Gorgyraeia; order DTHP01; family DTHP01; genus JBBIPY01. The sequence continues at coordinate 2,457 of JBBIPY010000039.1, read as the reverse complement.
TTTCTCAATAACGGCGTGCGATAGCGCGGGCGGATTAAGAGGGGAATTACCGTCTGGCGCAAATCAACAACTAAATCGTATCTTTCATCATGCAATTTTTTAATTAGATTCAGCCTTTCCCTTAACAAAGCGCGTTTATCATAAATAATCAATTTTCTTATCCCGCTATCCTTTTCTAAAACCTCTTTCCCGCGTGGCCCAACCAAAACATCCAATAAGCCCTGAGGAAAATTCTCCTTCAAGGCCTCAAGCACAGGCGTGGTCAGAATTACATCTCCGATATTGCTCAAGGTAATCACCAGAATTTTTTTAATTTCTTTTCTATCCATCCTTCAAACCCGCGCAAATAATGCAACACTTCAGGCAATGCTCATTTGTCGCATTATTGTGTATTACGCATCCTGTATTCTATTCTGTATCTTGAATCTTTTAGCCTGTTGCCTGTTGCTTGCAGCTTGTAGCTTGAAGTTATCAGCTCAATAATCCTTCTACCTCTTTTATAACCTCCTCCGGTGTAATTGCCTTCATGCAGCGATTTTCCTGACACTTCAGGTGATAACAGGGAACAACGCATCCCACATCTTTCTGGAATACACGATATTTACCCGGGCCATAGGGACCGGTAATCCTGCCAGAGGTAGGACCAAATAAAGAAATTACTCTTGCTCCTACTGCCAGGGCTATATGCAATGGACCGGTGTCATTGGTAACCACCAATTTTGCTCTCCTGAACAAGACCCCTAATTGTTTCAGCGTGGTCTTTCCGCAAGCAATAATCGGCTTGGTCTGCATTAAATCAGCAATACCTTGGGCCAGTTCTACGTCTTTATCAGCGCCGGTAATAACGATATTGAAATCAAATTTTTTGCCTATCATTTCTCCAGCCGAGGCAAAAAATTTGGGGGGCCAGCGTTTGAGCAACCAATTCGCCCCGGGATTAAGCACTACAAACGGGACATCCCTGCCTATACCCGCATCCTCAAGAAAATTATCAATGTAATCCTCAGCCTCCGGCGGTATAAAGAAATCATAACCTAACTCGTCGGTCGGCATATCCATCTTTCTGGCAAGATTGAGAAAATATTCCACGCGATGCAATTCTTCCCCGGGGACGTCTATCCTGTGAGTAAGAAATAATCTTCTCTTCTTGGTTGTATAACCGAACCGTTTCGGAATCTTAGCCAAGGCAGTGATTAGAGTGCGCGTAAGGGAACGATGGAGTAAATATACCTCATCAAATCTTTTAGACCGCAATAGGCTTATAAACTGCAATTTTCCTAAAAGCGAGGCATGTTTGCCTTCTTCGTCAAAAATAATTAATTCGTCAAGGCATGGATTGCCTTCCAGGATTTCTTTGCAACGCGGTACAATCATACAGGAGATATAGGCATGGGGGTATTTTTTTCTTACTGCCCGAATAAACGGGGTGGAAAACAAAACGTCCCCCAGCCAATTGACGTTAACAATTAATATACGCTTCATTCCTCGCGCCAAGTTCTTTGAGTTACTTGGGTTACTTGGGTTATTATACTGCCTTGTCTACAAAATCAAAAACCTGATGCCCTAATATCCCGATGTCCACTACCAGATATCCTGATGTCCTGATAACCGCAGTTAACAAATGCAACCCTTATTTAATTGACGAAATATTATACGAACTTTATAACCCAATAACCCTATAACTCAATAACAGAGTTCAGTCTTCATCCCTGCGTTCTTTTATCCAGGTATGATAGCCGGAAATCTTCAGCCGGAATACTAAGAGATTATTTCTTCCTCCTGAAATCCGCACCCTTTTTAGAGCGAATATATCGCGGTTCGGTAAAGACCTGCCGGGACTGGTCGTGCATGCCCCCAGGTAGCCTGCAGCTCCTACCATAGATTTTATTTTCTCGTCAAAGCCGCCTACGGGATAGCAAAAAAACCTCACCTCTCTGCCGAGAATCTCTGTCAGCATCTTCTTAGATTCGTAAATCTCTATCTCTAGCTCCGCATCCTTAACTCCAGGCAACCAGAGGTGACTAATCGTATGACTGCCGATTTCTATCCCGTTATCCGTCATTTCCTTCAATTGGGCTGTGTTCAGATATCCCTCTTTATCCAGAGAGCCCGCTATTACAAAAATGGTGGCAGGGAAGGCATGCTTTTTAAGGACAGGATAGGCATAGATATAATTATTCTCATAACCGTCATCAAAGGTAATTGCTACCGTCTTTCGGGGTAGTTTTTTATTCGTTTTAATTAAATCTACTGCCTCCTTCAGAGAGACAACTCTAAAGCCATTATTCTTCAAGAAACCCATCTGCGCCGCAAATTCTTCAGGGCTAACCGTAATCTTAGAGCCGGAGGCATTTCTGTCAATGCTATGATACATTAGAACAGGAAAAACATAAACGCTATTCAACCTGAATCCTGCGTGAAAAAATGCATCTTTAGTTTATTATAAAGCCCCAAAAT
>JBBIPY010000038.1:0-11664 GCA_037442605.1 Candidatus Omnitrophota bacterium | reverse complement strand
AGGTTAAATTAACTTGCAATTACTCAGAGAAAACAGCGTATAAGATAAATTTTAAATCTATCTCGACTATCAATGGTTTTGATCCCCAGACCGTTGTTTTTAGACCATATTTTGTCTTCGCTCCTTTCAAATACGGCTTATTAAAGGAAAATTCACATAAAATAGAAGGTTCAGACAAAATAAAAGATAGAGATTTTGAAGTTCTCTCAGCAATAATTGCCAGATATCCATTTTTTGACAGAAAATGTAAATTCTGGCAGGCGAATGACGATAAGTTTATTTATAAATTTGTGATCTATAATGAAAAAGATGAACCCATCTTTTCTTTAGATGTTGCAGAATTAAAACTTAATCCCGAGATTGAAGATAAGGAGTTCAGCGTAGAAATTCCCCCTGATTTTAAAGAGATTGATATAACCGAGCAATTTAGCCAGCAATATCGGATACTTGTACAGTTATATGACCTTTATACCCTGAATGAGGAATTGAGAAAAAACCTGAGAGTTGCTCAAGCCGAAATGCAGGATTTATCACCCGAGATAAATAATGTGGTGATAGACAGAGACGGGATGCCGTTTCCTTTAAAGCCGGTAGTGAAAGAATCCGCAATCCTGGTTATAAACCGCAGGATGAATTTTGTCATTATCGGATTAGGAAGAGAAGAAAATATCGGGGTAGGTCGTGTATTTGATGTATATCGCGCTGATAAATTATTAGGCAGGCTCGAGGTAAGCGAGATTTACGAAGATATGGCGGTGGCGGAGCCGGTTAGCGAAGGATTGATGGGAATAATCCGGGAAGGCGATAAGGTAATTGCGGCCGGAAGAGAAGAATTCTAAATTAAATGCAGAAAATCTGGCAGGTCTTAAGACCAAAAACGAATCATATGCTCGGCTTAATGAATGCGTTAGGCATTTCCTCCCTCTTGGCCCACCTTTTGGTAAGTCGCCAGATAAAAGACCCCGATGACGCAGAGCGGTTTCTTAATCCCATGCTTTCTGATTTGCACGCCCCCTCTCTTTTTAAGGATATGGAAAAGGCGGTTCGGAGAATTAAACGGGCGGTAGAAAACAAGGAAAGAATCCTTATCTACGGGGATTACGATGTGGATGGGATTACGGCTATGGCTGTCTTAATTAGAACCCTGAAAACACGGGGGGCGGATTTAGATTTTTACATCCCGCATCGTATCGAAGAGGGATACGGCATAAGCGAAGAAGGCGTGCGGTTTGCTATAGAAAATAGAATTAGTTTAGTGATTACCGTGGACTGCGGGATTGCCGATGTTTCCCGGATAGAAGATTTCAGAAGGGCAGGTATAGAGGTGATTATTACCGACCACCATGAGCCCGACTACGGGCGTCTGCCCGTAAGCGCCTGCGCTATAATTAATCCCCTTTATCCCGGCGAGACCTACCCGGACAAAAACCTCTCAGGCGTAGGAGTTGCTTTCAAGCTTGCCCGGGCGGTTCTGGGAGAGACCTCCGGGGTTGATGATATGCTTGATTTGGTGGCTTTGGGGACGGTTGCCGACGTGTGTCCGCTCAGGGGAGAAAACAGGATATTGGTTAAATACGGTTTGACAGAAATAGGAAACAGCAAAAAGCCGGGCATAAAGGCGCTCAGGGAGGTTGCCGACATAAGCAGAAGGACAATCTCGGCAAATGATGTAAGTTTTATTCTGGGTCCCCGCATAAACGCTATGGGAAGACTGGATTCGGCAGAACTTGCCCTGAGGCTTTTTCTCACCGATTCTCTCTCTGAAGGAATGGAGATTGCTGAAACCCTGAACGCGATGAATCGCAAGAGGCAGGAGATAGAGGAAACAATCTACAACGCGGCGGTAAACCGCATCGAACGGGAGATAAACTTTAAGGATGAGTATGCTATCGTCTTGGGAGACAGCGATTGGCATCAGGGGGTAATCGGCATTGTGGCGGGTAAGTTAGCCGAACGCTACTTCCGTCCCGTTATTCTTTTTTCTCTGGATAATAAAATCGCCAGCGGTTCTGGCCGGGTAAAATCGGGAAACATCCATCTCTTTAAACTCCTCGATAAATGCCGGCATCTTATCGGCTCTTTTGGCGGACACAAATCTGCCTGCGGGATTAAGATGCAGGAAGAACTCATTCCGCATTTCAGGTCCCGGCTTAATCAGGCAATCAGGGAAATGATTGATGGGGATGCATTCACGCCTATGGTTTACATAGACGGGGAATTGGGTCTGGATTCCCTCGGCACGGAATTAATTGCCGAGTTTGAGAGGCTAGCTCCCTTTGGAGAGGGGAATCCTTTTCCTAACTTTGTCTGCCGGCAGGTGAGGCTCAAGGATAAATTGACCAAGCGCAACGGAAGAATTAATTCCGCTGTCTGGGTAACCGATGGCAGGTTTACTTATCAGGCTAAAGGCAGGGATTTCGTAAACGCAGTCACGCTACTAAACCCGGAAGAAGAATTTGATCTGGTTTACCAGCCGCGCTCCCTGAACAGAATGGGAGAGCAATATATTTACCTCAATGTCCAGGACTTTCGTCTTTTCTAAGACAGACGCTGTCTCTCTATGCCTTTTCAGCCAGCCTTAACGATTTTTCCTGACTTTAGACAACTGCTGCAGACCCGTACCCTTTTTTTACCACCGTCCATTATAACCTTTATGCGTTTTAAATTTGGCAGGAACCTGCGCCGGCTGGTCCCGGTAATTTTTCGTCCCGCCCCGCCTTTCTTCTTTGCCATACCCCTCCGGGCAATGGTCTTGCCTGCCACTGGCGCCTTTCCGCATATTTCGCATATCCTTGACATATCGATTCTCCTCCTTTACAATATATACTGCATAAGTTAAAAATTCTAACACAAGAAATTTCTTTATGCAAGAGAAATCGCTCTACTCCTTAGGTCTAGGGATAGGTAAGCTGTTAAAATTTGTTTTTGGGCTATTAATTATAATCAATGTCTTGTCTTTCAATAGGACTGGTGCATTTGATTACAAATCTTTTTGTATTCAAGTAATTTTTTGCGCATTATTCTTTCTGGCAGGTATAGGAATCATAAAAGATCAGTTATCAATTGCAAAAAATTATTTAAATAATATAATTATTTTATTTGTCTGCTTAAACCTGATTTCGTTTATTGCCTCCCCTTACAAAATTGCCAGCGGAATCAAACTGTTTGATGTATTTATCTATGCGGGGGTATATTTTATTTTTCTTAGTGCTTTCAGCAGCATAGCGGACATCAATAGATTTATAAACGTGCTGGTTTTTTCCCTATTTCTTACCTCAGCCCACGGCGTACTTCAGCATTTTAAGTTCGATTTCTTGCGCATATCAAATCAGGCGGTATTTTCAGCATTTATTAACCCTAATTTTTTCGCAGGTTTTTTAGCAATTAGCTTGCCTTTCGCTTGGGGTAAGTTGTTTATGGCCAAAAAGAATCTTAAGGAACTTTTTTATTCTTTCGCATGTCTTGTAATTATATTGACTTTGATATTAACCGGATCCAAAGGAGGCATTCTTACCGGAATTCTGGGAACCTCTTTCTTTCTGGCTCTAAGCATATGCGCCTTCTTACAAACCAGAATAGTGAAGCATCCATATAGACAGCGGTTTCTTATAGTCACTTTAATCCTGACTATTGTTCTCGTCATAGCCTTAGGTGGCATTTTTTTATGGTGCGTTCACGGAAAGGATGTATTGGCGAGCTTGAAGGAAAGGCACCTCATAGGTCAGGTGGTTTTGAAGATGATTAAAGATTCTCCTTTAAAGGGAAGAGGCATAGGCACGTTCGCTCTTTTTGCCCCTTTATATAAAGAAGGCTTATTCCATCACGAACAGTTTATAAGGCATGCCTGGAACGAATTCCTGGAATTGTGGGCGGAGCTGGGGATTTTAGGGATGATTGCATTTATTACTATATTAACTCTCGCCTCTCTCTCAACATTAAAATTGATTTTTAGAAATAATCAAGATAGAGATGAGAGAATTATTGGTATTAGCGGGTTATCAAGTCTCTGGGCTGGCATAGTCCTTAACTTAGGAGAGGTTAATTTGAGAATTGTTTATTTAGGTATTTATTTCTGGCTAAGTTTAGCTATTCTGGCAAAAATCAGGGAGCTAAATTTAAAAAATCCCATTTTTCAAATTAGGCTTTCACCTTTTGGGAAAGGCGTGGGTTTTGTAACGGTTATAGCCCTGTTCTTATTTTCATTAAAATATGCCTTTACACCTTTGATAATGTATAAGGCTTACGAGAATAGGCCTCTCTCGTCTACCGGGGAGGAAGATTTTGACCAGGCGCTTGAGCATTTTGAAAAAGCAATCCAGGACGACCCCCAATCCATCTCTGCTTATAATAACTTAGGCAATGTCTATCTTTACCTGGGAGATATAGATAAGGCGATAGAATATTATCGAAAAGCCATTGATATGAATTCTCGCTATGTATCTGCGCATTATAATTTAGGCTATGTTTATTACCTGCAAGGGAGAATTCTGGAGGCATATAAACAATTTGAACTCTGTTTAAAACTCAATCCTAAAGACATAGACTCTTTTTTTATGCTCAAGAGAAGGATACTCTACTAAAAAATTTCCTACGCAGGAATCTTAAGAAGGAATTTTTTAATGCAAGAAAAATCGATAAAGAAAATTCCCGCGCAGTTTATAAAGGGCGTCGGTCCGAAGCGTTTTAATGACCTGAACCGACTGGGGATAAGTTCGATATATGAGCTGCTCTATTTCTTCCCGCGGCGTTACGAAGACCGCAGGCAGTTTAAGGCTATAGGCCGACTTAATGCCGGTAATACTGAGACAATTCAAGGGAAAATTATCTCCTCCCATTCGAGAAGAACGCGCCGCCGGATGGATATCCTGGAAATCAAACTGACCGACGGCACGGGGATAATCTCGGCGATATGGTTCAATCAGCCGTATTTAAAAAATTTATTCAGAGAAGGCGAAAAGATTATTCTCCACGGCAAGGTGGATAAATTTTTTAATTTGCAGATGAATTCCCCTGAATTCGAAATTATAAAAGACGAAAAAATAAATTCCCTGAATATGGGGAGGATTGTGCCGGTGTATCCGCTCACGGGAAAATTGACCCAGAGGATTCTGCGTTCAATTATGCATGAGGCAGTCAGCCAATATGCGCATCGGCTGTCTGAATTTGTACCTTACGATGTTCGTTCCAGAAACGGCTTGCCCAATATCGTCGAGGCGATAAGATGGATGCATTTCCCCGCTGATTCGCATAAAGAGGAAACGGCAAGAAGGAGGTTTGTCTTTGAGGAATTTTTTCTCCTGCAATTGGGCATAGGGATGAAAAGGATAAAGGAGAAGATAGTCAAAGAGGGAATAAGCCACCGCATAAGCCCCCGATTATTCCATGATTTTTTAGAAAAACTGCCTTTCAAACTTACGGAGAGTCAGCTCCGCGTCATTAAGGAGATTGAGGAGGATATGGTGAAGGCTCAGCCGATGCATCGCCTGCTTCAGGGAGAGGTCGGCTCGGGTAAGACTATCGTTGCCGCCTACGCCCTTTTGCTTACCGTAAACAACGGATATCAGGGGGTATTGATGGCACCCACGGAAATTCTCGCCGAACAGCACTTCCTGAATCTGAGCAATTTCTTCCTGCAATTTGATGTAAACGTCGAACTGCTTATCAGCGGGATATCCCCCAAGATGAAAGAGAATGTAAAAGAGGGATTGAAGACGGGCGAGATAGATATTATCATCGGGACGCATTCTTTGCTCGAGGAGGGGGTTGTATTTAAGAATCCCGGATTGGTGGTTATAGACGAGCAGCATAAATTTGGCGTACTTCAGAGAAGAGAATTGCAGGAGAAAGGACTGAATCCCGATTGTCTGATTATGACCGCTACTCCTATTCCGCGCACACTCGCCTTAACCGTGTATGGAGACCTGGATATCTCCACGCTTTATGAGCTACCGAGGGGAAGGGGTAAGGTGAAAACCTGCTGGGTTTCTGAGGATAAACGGCAGGATGTATATGCATTCATTAAAGAGGAACTGAAACAGGGACGCCAGGCATTTATAGTCTATCCGATTATTGAGGAATCGGAGGCGTTAGAGGTCAGGGCCGCCACCGAAATGTATGAAGAATTAAAAAACGGACCATTCAGTCAGTTTAGGGTAGGTCTCCTGCACGGCAGGCTTTCCACTCAGGAAAAGAGCAGACTTATGCAGGGTTTCAAAGAGGAGAAAACGGATGTGCTTGTTTCAACCATCGTTATTGAAGTGGGAATAGACATCCCCAATGTTACGGTGATAGTGGTGGAGAATGCCGAGCGTTTCGGCCTTGCCCAATTACATCAGCTGCGAGGAAGAATTGGCCGCGGCAAATATCCCTCCTACTGCATATTGTTCTCCGACGCTAAAACTGAGGAGGCAAGACAGAGACTCAGCGCCCTGGTAGAGACGCAGGATGGTTTTGAGATCGCAGAAGAAGACTTAAAGATAAGGGGACCGGGAGAGCTCTTCGGCCAACTCCAGCACGGGTTTCCCGAGATAAGGCTCGGCGATATCGTTCGGGATATGAAGATGCTGGAAACCAGTCGTGCCGAGGCATTCAATCTTCTGAAGCAGGACCCCAATTTAGAAGAACCCAAACATCAGATTTTGTTAGATACATTGAAGGAAAGATTCCCCAAACTTGATTTGCTCTCCGTGGGCTGATACCATATAATATAAATAAGTTTACATTTGAGTCACGGACTGAAATGTAAACTTAGGAGAAAAAAGGGGGGGTAAGTATGGCGTTGATAGATTTGATTGAAGAAGGAAAAGCAGTCCGTCTGTTACAATGGAGAAATAGATTAATTCATGAAAATGAAATTTACCATATTACACAACGTGCGCCGGGAAGAGAATTTTTGTTTCTAGAAAAAGGCGATTATCTCTACTTTCTCCGCCTTCTTAAAGAAACGGCAAGAATTTATAGAATAGAGATATTTTCATTTGTGCTTATGCCCAACCATATTCACATCCTTTTGCGTATTTCTAAGGCAAACTTGCCAGAGGCAATGAAGTATCTATTTCAAAGATATGCTTTGTATGTAAACCATAAATACCAACGCAAAGGGCATGTGTTTTCTGGAAGATTTAGGTCGGCTTTATGCAGAGGCGACGCTTATCTTTTAGCCATCTCATTGTATATTCATCTGAATCCTGCAAAAGCAAACCTCTGTGAAAACGCCGAGGATTACAGATTTAGTTCAATTCTCCTTTACAGTAAAGATATTAAGAAACAGACATTTGTTAAGGCGGATGCCGTATTAAGCCTGTTGGATGAAGATATCAATAAAGCCCGGCAAATCTACCGAAGGCTTTTAACAGATTCTCTGGATATAAAATACAATAATCTTTTCGAAGATAAATCGTGGCTGGATAGTTATGTCCTTGGGTTATCAAAGATATTTAAAAAAGCGAATATTTCCTTAGATTATCCGGTAGACATATTGGAACTGGAGAATAAATTAGGTGATTTGGAAAAGAAAAGACGTTTGAGAAGTCCGCAAGAAGTGAAGGCAAGAAGATATTTGATAGAACAACTGATGGCGAGAGGGTATTCTGTGAATGAAGTAGCGTCTAAATTGAATATGAGCCGGCAGGGTGTATATAAAATTTTAAAGGCTTAGTTTTGTTTGTTAAGTTCACTTTTTGGCCTTAAGTTTACATTTGAGTTACGGACTGAAATGTAAACTTAGGGGGAGATGGGTGAGGATAACGACGGGTTTATTAAAAGGAAAAAGGATATTTCCGCCCAGGATAAGGGGTTTGCGTCTGACCGAGGAGAAGGTGCGCAAGGCAGTCTTTGATATTCTGGGCGACTATGTTAGGGATGCCACGGTTCTGGAGCTCTTTGCCGGCTCGGGCGCCTTGGGCATCGAGGCCCTTTCGCGGGGGGCGAAAAAGGTATTTTTTGTGGATGATAGCAGATGCTGCATAGAGACCATAAAGAGGAATATTCCTCCGGAGGTTAAAGAGAGAAGCGAGGTATTTTCGGGAGACTGGCTTAAGGCAGTAGACTATTTAGCGCGCCGCGGCGAAAAGTTCAACTTAATTATCCTGGATCCGCCTTATAAAAAGAATTTGGTAGTTTTGGTCTTGAAAAAACTCCAGCAATGTTGTATACTCTTGGAAGCGGGCGCAATAATTGTGGCTGAACACCATCGGGACGAGACTTTAGAGGATATTTTTCTCGACCGTCTCAGGCGGGTCAGTCAAAAAAGATACGGCGATACAGCAGTTTCCGTATTAAAATTCTGTTTCCGTTAATCTGTTCTTCGCAAACAAAATTTTAGATGAATAAAACTGCAATATATCCGGGAACCTTTGACCCCGTTACTTACGGGCATATTGACCTCATAAAACGGGCAGGGTGTATTTTTGATAAGGTCGTAGTGGCGGTAGCAACGCATCCTTCTAAAGATAAAGATACGCTTTTTTCTTTAGAGGAAAGAATCGGTTTTATCAGAGAAGCGGTTCGGGGGATTGCGAATGTGGAGGTTGAGCCGTTCCCGGGTCTGGTTGTGGAATACGTGAAGCAGAAAAGGACAAATGTGATTATCCGGGGCTTAAGGATGATTTCCGATTTTGAGTACGAGTTCCAGATGGCTTTAACCAACAGAAAAATAGCCCCGGCTATTGAGACCATATTTATGATGCCCAGCGAATCCTATTCCTATCTATCTTCAAAACTGATAAAAGAAGCGGCGTCTCTGGGAGCAGACCTCTCCAGTTTTGTCCCTCCTTTTGTCGAAAGGGCCCTGAAAAACAAATTCTCGAAGCGCAGGAAATAAAGCACAGGGTCTGATAATGAAAAACGACAATATGAAAGAAGACATCTTTGTTGCATTGAGAGAAAGGGCTAAAGGCGAACCGAAAAAGATTATCCTTCCCGAAGGCGATGATATAAGGATAATCGAGGCGGCAAAGAAGATCATAAAAGAGAAAATTGCCCGCTTGATAATACTTGACAAAGGCAATGTTACAGAGACATTCAGGGAAGAACTGAACAACGGATATCTGGATACGGTAAATATAACGGATAAGGCGCTCGTCAATAAATACGCCTCTTTATATTTTGATTTACGCAAGCCTAAAGGGTTAGATTTTGCAGTGGCGGAGCGAATTATCCGCGAGAACTCCGTTTATATGGCTGCCTTGATGGTAAAAGAGAATGTAGCCGATGGGTTTGTCGCCGGGGCGAGTTTCTCCACAACCGATGTTGCGCGCGCCGCTATACACTGCGTCGGAAGACAGAGCGGGATATCGACGGTTTGCGGGGCATTTATTATGGTCGTTCCGGATTCACCCTATGGCGAGGGAGGGCTGTTTGTATTTGCCGACTGCGCGGTTGTGCCTAATCCGGACGCAGCGCAGCTGGCTGATATCGCAATAGAGACCGCAGATTTTACCAGAGATATCCTGGGCATAGTTCCTCGCGTGGCGATGTTGAGTTACTCGAGTAAAGGCTCAAGCACCAGCGACAGAATAAATACGATTGTCGAGGCGACGAAGATAGCAAAAGATAGATTCCCGCAGATGTTGATTGACGGCGAATTGCAGGTGGACGCGGCAATTGTGCCTGAGGTGGCAAAACGCAAATCTCCGGAAAGCAGGGTTGCCGGCTCCGCCAATGTCCTCATCTTTCCCAATTTAGAGGCAGCAAATTGCAGTTACAAGTTAGTCCAGCGCCTGGCAAAGGCGCGGGCTGTAGGTCCGTTTTTCTTGGGTCTGGCAAAGTCCGCCAGCGACCTCTCGCGCGGCTGCGGCGTAGAAGACATTGTGGATGCCGTGGCGATTACCGTGGTGCGCGCCCAGCAATAATTCGAATAAAATATTTCTGCTTCAAGCTGCAGGCTACATGCTTCATGTCTAAGCTTGTAGCTTGCTGCTTGTTGCCTGTAACCAACATTATGTTCTAGAGATAAAATGCTGATACTGGTAATTAACGCCGGAAGCTCCTCAATAAGGTATCAACTTTTCGAGATGCCTCAAAAAAATTTTCTCGTTAGGGGGATTATTGAGAGGATAGGCGAAAGAAAATCATATCTCCAATATGAAGGCAGAAAGAAAATTTTTTTGAATAGAAGGGTAAATGTTGCTAATCATCGCGAAGGCATTGATTTAATTCTCTCTTTATTGACAGACAAAAAATTCGGCGTCATTAGAGACTTAAACCAAGTTTTTTGCGTGGGGCATCGGGTGGTTCATGGCGGGGAAGAGTTCCGCAGTCCTTGCTTGATTAAGCGCAAGGTTCTTGCTAAAATAAGAAAATTTGCCAGACTCGCGCCTCTGCATAATTCTCCCGCGGCTCTGGCAATCCAGGCCTGTCTGGATTCGTTGAAAGGCATTCCGCAGGTAGCCGTTTTTGATACCGCTTTTCATTCTGCTATGCCACGGCAGGCATTTATCTATGGACTGCCCTATGAACTCTATGAGAGATTTGGCATCAGGCGCTACGGATTCCATGGCACAAGCCACCAGTATGTAGCGCAGGAAGCAGCGGGGATTTTGAGAAAACCCCTGCAGAGATTAAAACTGATCTCCTGTCATTTAGGAAACGGTTGCAGTATTGCCGCCATCAAGGAAGGTAAATCCCTTGATACGAGCATGGGCTTGACTCCCCTGGAAGGACTGGTAATGGGGACCCGGCCGGGAGACATAGACCCTTCGATAATTCTTTTTCTTTTGAAAAAAAAATATACCGTTGAGCAGATAGACGATATTCTGAACCGGAAGAGCGGATTGTTAGGACTGTCGGGAATAAGCAATGATATGCGGGATATAAAAGAAGCGATAAGAAAGGGTGATAGGCGGGCAAAATTAGCGCGCGATATTTTTATTTACCGGATACAGAAGTATATCGGGGCATACATTGCGGTTTTAGGAGGTCTGGACGGGCTCGTCTTTACCGGCGGCATCGGAGAAAATCAGGACGGGGTTCGCAACAGGATTTGCCGGGGCGTTAAATTTTTACTTAAGGCAACAGGAGCCAGAGTTCTGGTTGTGCATACAAATGAGGAATATGCGATTGCCCGTCAGTGCTATGCACTGTTTAAAAGTAGAAGTTGAATAACGCTGATATCTGCGCTGATGGACGCGGAAATCAGCGTTCTTCAGCGTTATTATCGGCGTATATCCGCTTCTAATCTTTTCTTTTAGAATGAAGATAAAGGTAAATAACATTCCGCCTGGCGGAGAGGATTGCACCGAGGTATACGAGCCGGAGAAACTCGACCTGGCGACCCCGGAGATTAAGGTCAACAAACCCATACGGGTGGATTATAATATTATGAGAGACCGCAGCGAACTTTTTGTGAAGGCGAAGGTCGATGCCTTTCTGGAGACGAATTGCGTGCGCTGCCTGGAGCAGATAGACTATCCCATAAAAAAAGAATACAGTTTTAGTTACGACGTCAAGGATATGGATGTCATTGATACCACTGACGACCTGCGCCAGGAAATCATTCTGGACTATCCAATGAAGCCGCTTTGCCGTGAGAACTGCCTGGGTCTGTGTCCCAGATGCGGGGAAAGCCTGAATAAAGGAAAATGCAAGTGTAAAAATGGTTAAATGGTTAAATGGTTAAATAGTTAAATAGTTGATTAGTTAAATAGTTGACTAGTCAAATAGTTG
>JBBIPY010000037.1:0-11985 GCA_037442605.1 Candidatus Omnitrophota bacterium | reverse complement strand
TTTTTCTACCCATATTTAAGCTGATTCTTATAGTATCCGTTGCATGTTACTTAATAACTGTTTTGTTTACAGGTTCATCCAGTCTGTGTCCGTTGACTTTCCTCGTCTTCTCTGGTATAATATTAACTCATCTTACTTATGGTGCTTGCTTTGTCAAAGGTTTATTTGCCAGAAGAATGAGGGAGGAATGCGAGTAGTAATTGCCTATCCGCCTCTGGATTGCGACAAAGGCACGCCGTTGCTTTCCCAGAACCGTCAGTTCCAATATTTTAAAGAGCCCACCTATGTTTATCCCGTTGTTCCTGCGGTTGCCGCAACGTTGTTAAGCCAGGCAGGGCATGAGGTTATCTGGCTTGATTGTATCGCGGCGGGAATTTCTTATGAAAGATTTATTGAGATTGTCAAACAGGAAAAACCTGATTTAATTGCCTTTGAGACCAAGACCCCAGTCGTCAAACAGCACTGGCAAATCATCAATCAACTCAAGAAACTCAATGAACCCAATAACCCAATAACTGTTTTGTTTGGCGACCATGTAACTGCTCTTCCCGAAGAATCCTTCCAGAATTCTCAAGTTGATTTTGTTCTTAGCGGCGGGGACTACGACTCCCTTCTCCTTAATCTCTGTAATGTTCTGAAAGAAGTTTCGCCATTAGCGATTTGCGATTTGCCATTTGCTAAATTAGAGCCTGGTATCTACTATCGTGAAAACAATCAAATAAAGAACACAGGTCCTTTTCGGCTTAATCACGACCTGAATTCCCTACCTTTCATTAACCGCGACCTGACCAGGTGGAAATTGTACGCCTATGAGAACGGCAACTATAAGCGTAGCCCCGGAACCTATATTATGTCCGGCCGTGACTGCTGGTGGGGAAAATGCAGTTTCTGTGCCTGGCCGCAGTTGTATCCGGAGTTCAGGGTGCGCAGCGCCGGCAACGTCTTAGACGAGATAGGAACGCTTATTGAAAAATATAAGGTGCGCGAAATTATGGATGACACCGGAACTTTTCCTGCCGGTGAGTGGCTGAGCGAATTCTGTCGGGGGATGATTAAGCGCGGATTCAACAAAAGAATCTACATTGATTGCAATATGCGTTTTGGTATGCTCTCCTACGACGATTTCTGTCAAATGAAAGAGGCAAACTTCCGGCTTTTATTATTTGGTTTGGAATCGGCGAATCAAGCGACCCTCGATAGAATAAACAAAAACCTCAAGGTAGAGCGGATTATTGAAGAATGTAAATCCGCCAGAAGGGCGGGGCTCTATCCCCATATCACCATAATGTTTGGCTATCCCTGGGAAACTTACGAAGAGGCTTGCCGGACCCTCGATCTGGGCAGGTGGTTGTTAAAGAAAGGGTTTGCCTATACGGTCCAGGCGACCCTGGTTATCCCTTATCCGGGAACGCCCTTATTTGACGAATGCCGCGAAAACGGCTGGCTTAAGACTTTAGACTGGTCCTGTTATGATATGAAAGAACCGGTGATGAATACGCCAATGCCTGACGAGGTATTAATGCGCTTTGTGCGAGGGATATACAACGTTGCCTTTAATCCCGAATTCATCTACAATCGCCTGAGGACGGTTCGGGACACAGATGACCTGAGGTATTTTACCCGTGCCTCCTTACGCGTTTTAGGACACATCCGCAATTTCGCGCTTATACCGTCAAGCAATCCGGAGCCATAAAAAATCAGATTTGCTAATTGCAACTCCCCATATCGCAAGAAATTATAACCCAGCAAAAACCAGGGTCAGACACTAACTTGTAGACTATGCATTCATTTTATAAAAAGCAGAAAGCCTGTTCTGCTGCGGAGGTTCTTTTAATCGAGCCGCCTTCTCCCTGCAGAAAAAAGGTGCTGAGGATTTTAGGAAGCATCGGGACCTATAAGACCGATATGGCCTGGCCCCCTTTAGACCTGATGATTATTGACGGCTTGCTCAGTAAGGAAGGGATAAGAAGTTTTATCTTTGATGCCAATTCTACAGGCGCAGACTGGAAAGATGTGGAGGAGATGGTTAGGGTGGTAAAGCCGCGTATGGTAGTTTTTACTACTTCTACCACGACCATTCTGCACGATTTAGACACGGCGAAGGTGACTAAAGCGGTATTTCCTTCCGCCTTAACCGCGGCGATTGGCACCCATGTGATGGCTTTGCCTGAAAAAACCCTGAAGTCTGCCCCTGAATTAGACGCAGCGGTCTTTAATGAGGCAGAGTTGGTGGTTCTGGACCTGGCAAAGAATGATTTTGACTGTGCAAATACCCCGGGGGTTGCGTATCGAAAGAACGGAGACGTTTTGAGAAACTCTCCTCATCCCAATCCTGAAAATTTGGATTATCTTGGTTTCCCGTCCCATCATAAAATGCCCCTCTCTCTTTATCACGACCCCTTAACTGAACGGCTCCCTATGACCCTTACCTACGGCGGAAGGGGATGCATTAACGCCTGTATCTACTGTTGTTCGCCATTCTATGCCCCATTGCGGTTGCGCAGCGTAGAGAAACTGATTGCAGAATTTAACCGGATATCTTCTTTAGGGATTAAAGAGATAAGGTTCTTTGACCCCGGTCTGACCAATAATTTAGTCTGGGCAGAGAGACTTTTTGCGGAAATGATAAGAAATAAGATTGACCTAACCTGGTCCTGCGAATCCCGCGTAGACCGCATAAATCCCCGGCTCGTTAAATTGATGAAGGAAGCGGGGTGCCGTTCTATAGATATCGGGGTGGAGACAGGAAACGCCGATATTATGAAAAACATCAAGAAAAATATAACCTTAGAGCAGGTAGAGACGGCGGTGAATACAATTAAGAAGGCAGGCCTGAAGGTAATGGCGCATTTTATGCTCGGTCTGCCCGGAGAGGCAAAAAAGACCGTGGATGAAACTATTCGTTTTGCCTTGAAGCTAAACCCCGACTTTATGGCGATGGGTATTGCCACCCCGCATCCGGGGACTCCATTTTACGATTTTCTAAAGAACAACGGCTGCCTCAAAACAGATGACTGGTCGAAATACGACCCCATGGCAAGACCGGTTTTTGACTATCCGCGGATCTCCGGGGATAAACTCTATCGGTCCATGCACCGCGCTTATCGGAAATTTTATCTAAGACCGCAGTATATAATTAACAGGTTGAAAAAGATAGAATCGTTAGAGGACCTGAACCGGGAATTAAGAAACTTACGGGGGTTCGCCTCGAGGTTTTTATTTTAGCAAAAACAGAACTAACATATTTTCGGTAATTTTAGTAAGAAAATGAAGATTTCGATTGTAATTTCTGTTTATAATGAAATCAATACAGTTTTAGAAATTTTGCAAAGAGTAAAAGCAATACCCATTAATAAAAAAATAATTATTATTGACGATTATTCAACAGATGGGACAAGGGAAGTGCTGAGTGAAATTAAAGAAGCTAATGTAAAAGTCATTTTTAATGATAAAAATATGGGGAAGGGTTTTTGTATCAGGCGTGGCTTTAAATATGCAACCGGTGATATTGTTATTATCCAAGATGCAGATTTAGAATATAATCCTGAGGAATATCCTATCTTAATCCAGAAAATAATTGAAGGGAAAGCCGATGTGGTATATGGAACCAGATTTTTAGGAACTCGGCGTGTTTTTAATTTTTACCATTATTTAGGAAATAAATTAATAAATTTAATTGCCAACTTTTTATATAATATCAATCTAAGTGATTTAATGACTGGGTATAAAGTTTTTAGAACAGATATAATTAGGCGCCTTAAATTGCGTGCTAATGGTTTTGGGATAGAAGCAGAGATTACAGCCCAAATTTTCAAGCTCAGATTAAGAGTTTACGAAGTTCCTATCTCATATAATGGAAGAGATTACGACGAGGGTAAAAAAATTAGATGGAAAGACTTTTTTTGCTCACTCTATTGGTTGTTAAAATGCAAATTTGAAAGCTTTGACATTAGCGGAGATACATTATATAGAATGCGGGTGATGAAAAATAATAACAGGTGGATATTTGAACAAATAAAGCCCTGTTTGGGCGAAAACATTCTGGAAATAGGATCAGGCATCGGTAACATTTCAAAATTTCTTGTGTCTTTTGGGAGAAATGTAATATTAACTGATATTAATGAGACTTACTTAAGTTACCTTAAACATAGATTCATTGGTAATCCAAAAGTTAAAATTTTAAAGTTTGATATCTTGTCCGACGATGCTTCAAATATCCTTCCATTATTAAAGATTGATATAATAGTCTGCATAAATGTGCTGGAACATATCGAGAATGACCAGAAGGCATTGGAAAATATTTATAAAATATTAAGTGCAGGTGGTTGTTTAATTCTTATAGTACCAGCACTGAAGGTTCTCTATGGTTCGCTGGATGAAAAACTCGGACATTTTAGAAGATACGAAAGAGATGAATTGGCAGAAAAGTTAAGATCACAAAATTTTATTATAAAAAAAATTTATTATCAAAATTTCATTTCTGCTGTTGGATGGTATGTAAATAGTTACATTTTAAGAAAAAAAATTTTGTCAAGTTTTGATGTTTTCTTTGCAGATAAATTAATTCCTTTCTTTAAAATTATAGAAAAAATAATAAAAATTCCTTTTGGCTTATCGTTGGTTGTAATTTGCAGAAAGTAATAATCTTGTATAATACTAATTTATATGGTCACTCATATTACTAACCTCATTTTACTTATTAGCTTCTTATTGATTTTTACTTTTATCATTATAAAAAAACAAAAGGATTTGAAAGAACCTTACATTATTTCTTTATTAATAATATTATTTATAACTGGAGTCGATGTCTATTTAAACTCTACACGGATATTTATTTTCTCAATCATAGTTTTTTGTTTATTCCTCCTCTTTTATTTTGATAAGGGATATGTTTTAGATAAAAGAAATGTCTTTTGTTCAATTTTATATAACAAGGGCATTGCGTTTATTTCTGTTATATTTTTGTGCTTATCCGTATTTTTTTATAAATTTCCTATTCATTCTCTTCAATTAATCCCTTTTTATGTAGATTATCCAGCATTTTATGGGGCCTCACTGAAACAGATAGAGATTATAAAACAAGGAAGCCTATTTGGCTGGGATAGCTCACTATTAGGTGGGTTTTTTACAGCATCGGATGTTTCAGCTAACAAAGGATTGTTTCTCCTACCTTTCTTAATTTTTGGCAGAAATTTAGGTTTTCATTTATTATTTTTGTTCTGTTATTGCCTCTATCCTTTTTTAATGTATGTCCTAACCAGAAAAATTACCGAAAATAGTGAATCAGCGATTTTATCTTTGTGGTTTTCTGGTGCTTTTTGTTTTACTTTTATAGAAATAATTCTTGACGTAGGTGTTTTAAGTTGGTTGATAGGGATAAATTTATTTATTCTTAATTTAATTTTTTTCCATAACTTGAACAGAAAGAAACCATTTTCTATATTTTTCTTGACATTATTTTTGTCTTTAAGTTTGTATGCTCATATGATTTTTTTTATATTGACTGTTTTATATTTTTTTATATATTTATTCTTGCAGTTTGATAAATCTTTGTTTCTAAAATTAATTCTGATATTTTTATTTGTCTTTCTTATAACATTCAATTTCTGGTATTATTTTATATATACTCCCGGATATATACAATTAGATATTTTGCATTATTCTAAACCATTTTTACCTCTGAAAAATATTTTTCCAGAGATATTTAAAGGTTTTGTTTTTCTGTTTACTTTTCTTGCGTGGACTGCTGGCGAACATGAGTTTAAATATTTTGGTTTAAGTTTAACTTTATTGCCAATTTTACTGCTCATTTGTTGGCAACAAACAAAGTCTCTAAAGCCTTATTTATTTATAATTTTTATTATTCTTGCAGGGAATATCATTACTTGTTATTTATTCATATTATTCTTTTCGCGTCAATTGGCATTACTCCCCATCTTGCTAACATTGGTTTTAAGCAACTGGTTGGTTAAAATAAAGAAACAAAATTTTTTTATCATAGGATTAATTTTAATTTTATTTCTTATTGTGAGGCAGGCGTCCTTGGGTAGACCCATTCTGCATATAAAAGACTTGAAAGATTATAATAAGCATTTAATAGAAAAAATTCAAAATCTGGATTCGCTAATTCTTTTTGAAAATATTCTTTTTCATAAGACAAAAACACCTTTAAATGTGCAGTTTACACATTTGCTAACCTTAGGGACAGCTAAGTCCTTTTTCGCGACTACAGCGGATGGATTTCATTCATCTGTATATAGGGGAAATTGCATTGCGTCGGGGACATTCAGAGGTGTTTACTTACATCAAATTGATATTCGTTATATGAATGAAGTTTTTCAGAAATGGGGTATAAAATATCTTGTGTTATGGAGTGATACGGCGGTAGAATATTTCAACCGATTCCCCCAATTTTACAAAACTATTTGGACTGATGGGAATTGGCATATATTTGAATTTAAAGCAGCAGATACAAGACCTCTGGTTATAGCGCAGGGTAGAGGGGAGGTGATTGATAAGGATTACTTTGAAAAGATTGTAAAGCTTTACGCTGCAAGAAAAGGAGATTTGGTAACTATACGTTCAAACTACTTTCCTGAATGGAAAGGATATTTTGAAGGAAGAGATATTGATATTCTTAATAATGATGGACAACTTGCTTTTAAAGTCCCTGCGTCTGGAAACAGCGTTATTCATCTGAAGTTTCCCAAACATACCTCTCATTATCTAATGGCTTTATTGGCAATATTATTATCATTCAGTTACTCATTTCATAAAAAATTATAAATAAGGGGAGGTTAAAGATGTTGGACAAAATTCAGCTTATTTCTGTGGCTGTAAGTTTACTTTTGCTATTGGTTATCTTTCATCTTATTAAGACTAAGCATTTAAGAATACAATACAGCGTCCTCTGGCTGTTGACCGCCCTGCTTTTGCTTATTCTTTCCTTCTGGCGCAGTCTTTTGGAAAAAGTGGCGGACTGGGCAGGGATACATTATCCGCCTTCCTTGCTCTTTCTGCTGGGATTTTTGTTCTCGCTTACTATTCTGCTGCATTTCTCATTGGTTGTTTCAAAGTTATCAGAAATGAACAAGGAATTGGCCCAGCGCCTGGGCATTCTCACTTTGCGGGTGGAAGAGATGGAAAAATCCCAATATAAATGACCCTTTAATTATAAGGACAGTCCTTTATAACTATCTGCAATCATATATAGTTACAACATCTTGAAGGACAGTCCTTGCATCTGGAAGTCCTTGTATCTGGAATCTTCTCTGTCTTTTGAACATTGTTTCGGATTTCGGATTTGTTCTTACGAAGGATAAAATGTTATTAACAATAGATATCGGCAATACCAATATTACTTATGGACTGTTTAAGGGAAAGTTCCTGCTCAGGCAGGGAAAAATTCCTACTGCACACAAGAATTATTCAAAGTATTTGGCGAAATTGCCCTGGAATAAAATCAGGGATGTGATTATCTCCAGCGTGGTTCCGGCGAGTCTGGAGAGATTAAAAAGAGCCCTGCGCAAAAAATTCTCCGGCAAGCTCCTTGTCCTGGGTGAGAATATTTCTGTTCCGATTAAGAATTTATACCAGAGACCCGATGAGGTAGGGCAGGATAGGCTGGTCAATGCCTATGCCGGATATCAGATTTATGGAGAGGGTTTAATTATTGTGGACTTCGGTACTGCCGTGACCTTTGATGTGGTTTCCCGGAAAGGCGAATATTTAGGGGGGATGATTTTCCCCGGTTTAAGAACTTCATTGGAGGCTTTATGCCAACGCGCCGCGCTTCTTCCCAAGAAGATGGCGCTTTTGCCTCCTGCTCGGCTGATTGGTAAGAGTACCCGGGGGAGCATCTGCAGCGGGATATACTATGGTTTTATCGGTCTGACGCGGGGTATAATAGAACTGCTAAAGGAAGAACAGGGAAGGGATTTGAAGGTAATTGTTACCGGAGGAGATGCCCGTAATCTCTATCCTTCTTTGAGAGGTACCGGCCTATTGAAACCCGACCTGAATTTAGAAGGATTAAGACTGGTATACGAAAACAGGCGAAAACGCGAGAAATAGAGCAAAAAAATACGAAATATAGGTTAATTATCCCCGATTAACCCCTTCTAACCCAGATATTCCCCTTATCTGCCTGAATAACGCACTTGAATCCCTGCGCTCTATCCAGTAGAATAGAGGTAGTAGAGATTGGCACTCATCTAATAAGAGTGCTAACAACGAGCAGGTCAAATGAAGCCCAAGCTTATGGAGCGATAGTGAACGCCTGCCTGTCGTATTACACGGCAGGCAGGTAAGTCGGTGTCTGAATTTGACCCCCACACCAATTGCAATAGAACGCCGTTATTACGCAATTGGTGTGGGGGTCAATTCGCACAGCGACTTATGTCGTGTAGGTAAAGCGATGCTCCATAAGTCGCGTGCTCATTGAAGGGAGGGAGGAGGAATGGCAGGAACGACTATATCAGTAAAGATTCAACCCCTGGGCGACCGGGTAGTAGTGAAGCCTCTGGAGTCGGGCAATAAGACCAAAGGCGGAATTGTGCTTCCTGATACGGCTAAAGAAAAACCTCAGGAAGGGGAAATTGTGGCTATTGGCAAAGGGAAGATGCTGGAGAATGGAGAGATTAAACCCTTGGAGGTAAAAGTTGGCGATAAAATTCTCTATGGCAAGTATTCAGGAAGTGAGATTACTTTGGATGAACAGGAGTATCTTATTCTGAGGGAAGAGGATATTTTAGCAATAATCAAATAAGTGAGGACATAAGTTATGGAGCCTTCATTTTTAGAAGTCGGCGAGATAACTTATCTGTCCGAACTTACCCCCACACCAATTGCAATACAACGTCGTTATTACGCAATTGGTGTGGGGGTCAAATTCGCAGACGCTTCAACATGTAATAAAACGAGATATGATTTATGTCGCACTTCATGCTCCATAAATCATCTGCTCATTTGAGGAGGTGAGTGGAATGGCAAAGCAGTTGAAATTTGATGAGGAGGCAAGAAAGGCCCTCTTGCGCGGTGTAGAGCAGATGTCCAAAGCGGTAAAAGTAACTTTAGGGCCTAAGGGGAGAAATGTGGTTCTGGATAAGAAATTTGGTTCTCCGGTGATTACCAAAGACGGCGTAACCGTAGCCAAAGAGATTGAACTGGAAGACCCATATGAGGATATGGGTGCGCAGATGGTTAAGGAGGTTGCGGAAAAGACCTCTGATGCTGCGGGTGACGGAACCACTACCGCCACGATTTTAGCCGAAGCCATATATCGGGAAGGGCTGAAGATTGTTTCTGCGGGCGCTAATCCGATGGCCCTCAAACGCGGGGTGGACAAGGCAGTGGATGTCGTGATTGAGGAACTGAAGAAATTATCCAAGCCCATAAAGGACAAGAAAGAGATTGAGCAGGTTGCCTCCATTGCCGCCAATAATGACAAAAATATCGGTAATTTGATTGCCGAGGCAATGGATAAAGTGGGCAAAGACGGGGTGATTACGGTTGAGGAAGCCAAGACCATGGCCACGAATTTAGAAGTGGTCGAGGGTATGCAGTTTGACCAGGGATACCTTTCGCCTTACTTTATCACCGATGCCGAGAGAATGGAAGTAGCCTTGGATGACCCTTATATTTTAATCTTTGAGAAAAAGATTTCCGCGCTCAAGGATATGCTGCCCCTTCTGGAAAAGATTGCCCGTACCGGCAAGCCGCTATTGATTATCGCTGAAGAGGTGGAGGGAGAGGCCCTGGCGACCTTAGTGGTAAACAAGATTCGGGGAACTTTCTCTTGCTGTGCGGTAAAGGCTCCGGGTTATGGCGACCGGCGCAAGGCAATGCTGGAAGATATCGCGATTCTGACCGGTGGCAAGGCAATAACCGAGGATTTAGGAATAAAATTGGAAAACGTTACCCTGGATGATTTGGGACGCGCCAAGCGGGTTACGGTGGATAAAGAGAATACCACGGTTGTTGAGGGAGTGGGAAAGACCTCCGAGATAAAAGGCAGAATCAATCAGATCAAAAAACAGATTGAGGATACGGACTCAGATTACGACCGGGAGAAATTACAGGAACGCCTGGCTAAACTCGCGGGCGGAGTGGCGGTAATTCGTGTGGGTGCAGCCACTGAGACGGAGATGAAAGAGAAAAAGGCCCGCGTAGAAGATGCCTTGCACGCAACCCGGGCTGCCGTGGAAGAGGGAATTGTTCCGGGTGGCGGGGTGGGTTTCTTAAGATGCATCGCCGCATTGAATAAATTGGGTTTAGGCGGCGACGAGAAGATTGGGGCAGAGATTGTAAAACGCGCCCTGGAAGAACCCATCAGGCAATTAGCGGAAAATGCCGGACAGGAGGGTTCGGTGGTGGTGCAGAGAGTGAAGGAAGAGAAAACCAATGTGGGTTATGATGTGGACGGAGACCGCTATGTGGATATGATTGAAGAAGGCATCATCGACCCCACCAAGGTGGCGCGGACCGCCCTGCAAAATGCCTCCAGTATCGCCTCCCTGTTGATTACTACCGAGGCATTGGTTACCGATATTCCGGAAAAGGAAAAGGCGATGCCGCCCATGCCTCCGGGTGGAGGGTATGGAGGGGAGTATTGAGCATTAGAAACCAGTAAACAGAAACCAGAAAATAGATTGAATGAAAGGCCCTAGCGTATACGTATAAAACGCTAGGGCTTTTTATTTACCCCGAACCACAGAAAGCCACGGCTGCTCGCCTCGCTCGACGCGAGTCGAAGCGGGTAAACCCCGTTAGAAATTTTTATTTCTAACGGGGTAAACCCGTGGTTCGGGGTTTACTCCGTGAGAAAGCCCCGCCTTTTATAGCGGAGTTGGATATTTAGTTCTCACTGGGTTACACCGCTAAAACGCAAAATATCCGCAAAAGCGCTATCGCAAAAACGCAAAAATCTTTGCGGCTTTTGCGGTGACACCGCCAAAACGCAAAGGAGTATTTTGCGCTTTAGCGTTTGCGTCTTTGCGCCTGCCTGCCCCGACAATTTCTTTAAGAAAGTCGGGGCCTGCCGGCAAGGCAGGGGTTTTTGCGACTTTTGCGATGTCAAAGGTAGATTCTTCAGCGTTAACTATTTATAAGAAAAATTAGGTCCCATACCTTGACGGTATTAAATTTATCGGTTATATTTTATATAGGGAGTTTTATCCCGACAGCAGAAACCCCCTGCCCTGGTGGGTGGATGAATGCGTGCAGGCAGCGGGGGGTCGGGATGTCGCTCTGTAGGGACATAAGTTTAGGTGTTACTCCCGCAAAACTGCGGGGCGGGAGTTTCGTTATACCTGATTATTTCAGAAATTCGATTGAGATAGATAAGGGTCAATTAAAAGATGAAAAATTTTAAACTGAAGATTGTGAAGCTGGTTTGTTTTGTTGTGGCGCTCAACTTTTTCATCCCCCACAATACCTTTGCCCGTAGAGCCAGAGATATAGTTGAAATTCCGGGAAGATTTTCCTCGGTAGAGGATGAGGATAGGTTGGGATTAAGAGGGGGACCGCTGTCTAAACATAGAGAGGAAATAAAAGAGGTCTTAACTATAAGATTGATAGAATTGATAGGATTAGCAAGGGGAATGATGGATAAACATATAGTCTGGAGAGATAAATTAGGGGAATATGCAGAAGCTGTGGCAGATAGTTTATTAAGATTTAAGCCCGGCACTTTAGAGCAACTGAAACTTGCCGGAATTATTACTGAAGAGATAGAAGGTTTTTTAGCAGGGATAGATAATTTCAGCGTAGAGGATGCAAGGAGACTTGGGCTTAATTTATTTGTTACGAAAGTGTTTGATATAATAAATGGCTATTATGAGAATCCGCTTTTTCAATTTACTGAGGAGCAGAGGGATTTTTTATTAAAGCGACTTATTTCATGGCAGGATATCAAATGGTTGATGGAGGATTTCGGGATAAATAAATCTGAGGCTATGCGTGCTGTTATGGAATACAGCAATCCCC
>JBBIPY010000036.1:0-12135 GCA_037442605.1 Candidatus Omnitrophota bacterium | reverse complement strand
CTAGGCTCTCTCCGCCAGTAAATCGTATTCCCAGGCATCGGTTATCCTGGCCTTGATGAGCATACCCGCCTTTAAACCCTTATTTTTTATAATCACTGTTCCGTCTACCTCGGGCGCCTCGAATTCTGTCCGGGCAAGAAATGTATGATTGTCTTCCGGCAGTTTCTCATCAATGAGTACGGGCAAAATCCTGCCGACATAGTCCTTCAGGATTTCCCGCGATATTTCTTCCTGAACCTCCAATAGATAATCGAAACGCTCCTTCTTTACCTTTTCAGGGATATGTCCATCAAAATTATAGGCGGCGGTATTCTCTTCGCGCGAATAGACAAAGGCGCCCAGATGTTCAAATTTCATTTCTTTTATAAAATCAATCAGTTCGTTAAAATCTTTATCGGTTTCGCCCGGAAAACCCACAATAAAGGAAGTTCTCAATGCCGCGCCCTTTATCTGTTTTCTCAAAGAACATACGAGACGATATGTCTGTTTTTTAGCAATCCCTCTACCCATCTTCTTCAGGAGTTTATCGGAGATGTGCTGGAGGGGCATATCAATGTAGCGGCATATCTGCGGCGAGGAGGCGATAAAATTAATCAGTTCGGAAGATATGTGCGCGGGATGCATATAAAGTATGCGCAACCAATCTACGGATTTTATTTTCTTGAGTTCTTTCAATAAATCCAGAAGGCGGGGTCTGCCGTATAAATCCTGTCCGTAACGGGTGGTGTCCTGGGCAATCAAATTTATCTCTCTCAAGAAACCCGCGCCGGCAAGACCTTCCGCCTCTCTCTTTATCTCCTCTATCGGCCGGGAATGCAATCTGCCTCTGATTTGCGAAATTGCGCAATAAGAACAAAAATTATCGCAGCCCTCGCTCAGTTTTATATAGGTGTAATGCCGGGGGGTAAGTCTAAAACGCGGGAGATAATCATTTAACCTGGTTCTACGCAGATTCTTACTGAAGAATCTGCGCTTATCTGCGTTTAGAAAATCTTCTATCCAGCCATTGACATCCCTCCATCCCTCTACCCCTAAAAAACCATCCACATCGCTTAATTCCTTTCTCAGTTCCTCCATATAACGCTGGGGAAGACAACCCACTACTGCAAGTTTTTTAATCTCTCCCTGTTTTTTAATCTCAATTAACTCCATTATCGCCTCAATGGATTCCTCTTTCGCCTCCTTTATAAAAGCACAGGTATTGATAATCGCCAGATCCACATCCCGGGGTTCATCCTTTATCGCAAACCGTTTCTCTTTTAATCTGCCGAGGATGAGTTCGGAGTCAACGAGATTCTTGGCGCAACCCAAACTTAATAGATAAACCGAAGGGAATTTCATTTTATGTAATTGTTTCTGAAAAGATTTATTGTAACGCTAATTTCTAAGATAATCTTCGCCAGCAGGATTAGCGGTAATTAGCGCCTTAAATTAGCGGCGATGGCGCGATGGGGTAAAGGTAAGATTTTCATTATTTCATCTGCAGCCCGGAGTGGTCAATTACAATGCCCCTTTTCACGCCCCGCCCCAGACTCCCGAGGGGTTTACCGTTGAGCAAAAGGGTAAGGTTACCCGCATCGCCCACCCAGAGCTCAAAATTGTTCTTTGCCTTCCAGGATTCTTCCCTGCCGGCAGATAAGATATGCTGAAAAACAACCCTGCCATCCGACTTCAGCTGTATCCACGTCTCTTTCTGGGCCTTAATTTTCAATACTAGTTCCTCGGCTCTGGGGATAGAAAACACTTCTGGAGAAGTAACCTTGACGGTTTTTTTCTCCGCACGCACCCGGCTATAATCTCTTTCAGGACGTATCAGTAACCTGAGCAGAAACAAAATAATAAAAAGCGAGATAAAGCCGGCAAGTATAAAGAGGGCAGCTCTAATCTTAGAAACACTCCCGAACCCAGCTTCTTTTTGGGGGGTAACGGCAGGAGTAGACGGCGGTCGAGGGGGATTTAAAGCAAGATAGGAATTAACTACCTCGCTACTATTAAGACCTAAGAATTCCGCATATTTCTTCAGGAA
The DNA here is from genome assembly GCA_037442605.1 of Candidatus Omnitrophota bacterium. GTDB lineage: Bacteria > Omnitrophota > Gorgyraeia > DTHP01 > DTHP01 > JBBIPY01. Next base: position 10,109 of record JBBIPY010000036.1, on the reverse strand, counting down.
ACTCTTTACATATAATGTCCCGGCTAATTTGTCGAACTCATCTGCCTCTAACGCCAGCAATATCCGCGGATTAATCCGCGTAGCCTGATAGACCGAATCCAGGGAGAGTTTTCTGGCTTCCCGCGCCTTCTTTAAGATTTCGCCTATGGTGGCCATCATTAATACAAAAAGAGAATTCCAGCGCATAGCGTTTTATTTATACTCTAATTTTTGTTTTCACTCTGCACTATCCGCTATGCGCTATACCTTTTTTAAAATCAATAAAGAAAATTATTTCCTCATCCAATTTCTCCAAATCTAATAAAACTTTCTCTCTTCTTGGAGTACCGTCTGCATTCCTAAAATCTCTTTGAAAAGAACCACATTTTACAAGCACATCATCATCTATTTTAACAAAACAAATTTGCTCTAATTTAAATTCAACTTTTCTTAATCTTGACCAAGCCCCTCTTTTTATCCTTTCAATTTCATACTGTGACTTACCACCTTTCAATACCTCATGCCATTTCTGGAATGTTCTTTTGTCATCGTTGTATTTAACTTTCCCCAAAGCAAGTATTAAGCCAACACAGCCAAATTCTTTTATAGCGCTCGCCGTAGCTTCGCTATCATTAACAATAATTTGATGACTACTTGTATTAATAGCATGTGCTTTAAAGTCCCAAGATATTTCCTTAAAACCGTCGAAACTTACATTGCCATATTTTGTTCCGGGAATCTTTACGCTGTCTTTTAGGATTTTTTCACATAGAAATTGAAAATACCAACCAATCCATTCCATCTGTCTCCAATGGGGAAAGTCTGCCTCTTTCATCTCTAAGATTGCCCCTCTCCCATCCCATAAAATTGGAATATTCTTAATTTTCTTAGATATTTCTTTAGCAATTCCTAGAAAATCTTCTTTTGTTACTTCTTCCACCATGTTAATAATTTTTTATCCTGCCTCAACCCATTTTTATTCAAATAGTAGTCTAAAAGATGCTCAAATACAATTTTCCCATTTTTATTTAAATCTCCCATTAAAAAATTTCTTCCGAGCATATATGAAACTATCCCTATCATTCCACTACCACATAACGGGTCAAAAACCAAGTCGCCTTTATTAGAGAAGTGTTCTAATAGGCATTCTAGAAGTTTGAAAGGAAGTCTAGTCGGATATTTTGGCATATTTACCTTGTAATCTCTAATGAACTTTAATGTTGCCAAATTAGGTTCTCCGCTTTGACAATGATGAGTTGTGCATCTATTATGGAATGTCCAATTATTTCCTTTTGTAACCCAATAAATTTCATATACATTGTGAGACGGTTTTATTCTACAAGTTGGAGCAAAATTATAGACCCAATATAGCTTGCCTCTCAGTCTTAACCCTTTAAATCGCATAATTCTATCGTGAATAATATTGCTGTTATTCCAGCCAGAAAAAATTAAAGATTGCCCCTTTTCTTCTTTTAAATTATTCTTTATACATTCTAAAAGTTCCTGTATTTTCTGACCATATTCAGATACCCCCCACTCTACATAACCACCTACTACATTCTCAACGTTTCTATGATAATTTGTAGGTCTTCCATTAAATTCTATGCCGAAGGGGGGGTCGGTAATAATTAAATCTGCATTTACGCTTTCCCAATTATTCATATCTTTTATCTCATATTTACCTAATAATTCCTTAATTACTGCATGGCTATTTGTATTCTCTTTGAACATAGAAATATACGGAAATAAATTTTGATTTTTTATATTACGGTTTTCCATAAAATTAGATACTGTGCTATGCGTTTTTTCTTTCAAGGTCTTCTTTCTTTAATAATATTTCCCGCGGCCTTGCCCCCCGGTAAGGACCCACGATCCCTTCTTCTTCCATCATATCAATAAGCCGGGCTGCGCGGGTAAAACCGAGACGCAAGCGACGCTGAAGTATAGAGGCAGAGGCCTGTCCGCTTTCCAGCACCACCTTAACTGCCTCGTCATACAACTCATCCTTCTCTATTCCCAAGCTGGTTGCCCTCTTTTCTGATTCTTTCAACAAGGCATCATTGTAAACAGGTTGACTCTGTCTCTTTAGAAACTCCACCACTTTTTCAATCTCGCGGTCAGAAACCAGGCTTCCCTGGGCACGTATCGGCTTGGATGTCCCCGGTCTTAAAAAAAGCATATCTCCCTTGCCTAAAAGTTTATCCGCCCCGTTCATATCCAGCACAGTACGGGAATCAACCTTAGAGGCAACCTGGAATGACACACGGGCAGGGAAATTTGCCTTGATTACACCCGTAACCACATCCACAGACGGCCTCTGGGTTGCCAGAATCAGATGTATTCCCACGGCGCGGGAAAGCTGGGCGAGCCGCGTAATCGCCTCTTCTATCTCCCGCGATGCCACCAGCATAAGGTCGGCTAATTCATCTATCACCACTACAATATATGGCATACGTTTTCCCATCTCGACGCCGTGCATATCGGCGTTTTTGTCTCCATCGGAATTCATCTCTTCTTCAGACGGCAACCTAAAATCACTGCCGAGCTTTTCATTGTACGCCTCGATATTACGCACCCCCAACCTGGCAAAAATCCGATAGCGTATTTCCATCTCATCTACCAGCCAGGCAAGGGCAGCGGATGTCTTTTTTGCCTCGGTCACCACCGGGCATAAAAGATGCGGCAGCCCATTAAATATGGCAAGCTCTACCATTTTGGGATCAATCAATATGAAACGGACATCCTCGGGAGTGGAGCGAAACAGCATGCTCACAATGATGGCGTTGACGCATACAGTCTTACCCGAGCCGGTCGCCCCGGCAATCAACATATGCGGCATATCAGCCAGATTACTGATCAGGGGGTTTCCGGCGATATCTTTACCTAAGGCAATGGCCAGTTTAGATTTTGTATTCAGAAACTCTTTTGTTTCCAGGACCTCTTTTAAATAAACAACGGTGGTTAATGAATTGGGAATCTCTACCCCCACCGTGCCCCGGCCGGGAAGGGGGGCAACCACGCGCACGCTCGATGCCTTCATAACCAAGGCGATATCGTCGCTTAAAGATACAATCTTATTAATCTTTACTCCCGGGGCAGGCTGCAACTCATAGAGCGTCACCACCGGACCGCGCTCAACCCTCACTACCTTTACCTCTATATTAAAATCCCGCAGGGTATCCTCGAGTATACGCGAATTCTCCTCCAGGTCCTCTTTGATCTTTCTTTCCTCTATAGGAGGAGGCGAATTGAGGAGGTCTAAAGAAGGAAGCTCGAACTGTCGCGATTGAACCCCCCTGACAGAAGACTCCTTAGATAAAGACGGCGTTTCTACAGACTTTGTTTTTGGCTTAGCCCCTGCGGGAGCAATCTTAATCTCAGGCGTTTTAGCCAGAGAAGTCGACCAGGTTTTCTCTCTTACCACCAAAGATGCCTTTTCTCTTTCTCTTTTCGACTCAAAACCGTCATCTTTCTTTTGCCTAACGCTGCGTCCTTCCGGGGACCTGCGTTTCCTGAGGATTTCCCTTGAGACAATAACGGCTTTCTGGAACCATCCGCTCGCAGTAATTAAATAAGGTCCGAGCAGGAATTCCGTGGCAAGCAGTATGGAAAGCATCCCCAAGGTTAATAGAATTATCCAGGCGCCAACCTTACCAAAATAGCGTACCAAAAACACGGAGATGCCGTGCCCAACGATTCCTCCCCTCCTGAACTCAACTATTTTATCTGCATTGCCCAGGAAAAATAAGGTGGCGATTACGGATGCCAAAACAATTGAACTGAAGATCTTCAATGCGAATTTATCCGGGGAGCGGCCTGTGAATTTTGTTACTGCCCAGGCGAGGAGAAAAAGGGGGAGGATAAAACTCGCATAACCAAAGATAAAAAACATTATGCCGGAGAGTCTCGCTCCAAAGATGCGGATAAAATTGTGCGGGGGGATATTGGGTGAGGAGGTATACAACCTTAAGTCATCGGGGGTGTAAGAGAGGAAACTCAGTAAAATTATTATCCCTGCACCAAAAAGGATAATGCCAACTATCTCGTCCCATCTTTCACGGCGCATTACCTTGATATGTATTATTGCGTTACGTTTACCGTTAACCGTGTACCGTTTACCGTATATAGTGAACGGTAAACCCCGTTAGAAATTCCCAATTTCTAACGGGGTAAACAGCGACGAGCGAAGCGAGGAGCGGGTAAACGGTAAACGAAACATTATTTAGGTAATTGGGTGGCCTGCTTTATGCTTAAGTTTATCCTGCCCTGTTCATCTATGCCGATAACCTTGACCCTTACCTCGTCGCCGATCTTTACCACATCTTCCACGTTTTTTACGAATTTCGGCGATAATTCTGAAACATGAATCAGGCCTTCTTTACCCGGAGAGAGTTCACAAAACGCCCCGAAATTAAGTATGCGGGTAATCTTACCCTTGTAATGCTCACCCACTTTAATCTCCTGGGTAAGCAGTCTAATCATCTCTATCGCCCTGTCCATACCCGACTCATTAACGCTGGAAATAGAAACTACGCCGTAGTCATCGATATCAATATTCACCGCCGTCTCATCAATTATGCGTCTTATATTCCTGCCTCCCGGACCGATAATCTGAGCAATCTTATCCGTGGGAAACTTCATGGTCGTGATTTTCGGGGCATAACTTGATATCTCTGCCCGCGGCTCACTGATTACCCCCTGCATCTTCTCTAATACAAAAAGCCGCGCGGGTTTTGCCTGTAGTAAGATTTTCTCAATCAAATCTAAACCTATGCCATCTATTTTCAAATCCATCTGTATCGCCGTTATTCCCGAAACGGTTCCGGTCACTTTGAAATCCATATCGCCAAAATGGTCTTCCAGGCCTGCTATATCGGTAAGGATAATCGCCTCTTCATCTTCTTTTATCAAGCCCATAGCAATGCCGCCCACGGCCTTCTTTACGGGAACCCCTGCGTCCATCAAAGAAAGGCTTGCCCCGCAAACCGTGGCCATGCTCGATGAGCCATTGGATTCGAGGATATCCGATACCACCCTCACCGTATAAGGAAATTCGTTCTCCGTAGGCATAACCGGAAGCAATGCCCTCTCGGCTAATGCCCCGTGTCCAATCTCTCTCCTTCCGGGCCCCCTGATTGGCTTAACCTCACCTACGCTAAAGGGAGGGAAATTATAATGGAGCATAAATTTCTTGAAGGTCTCTCCCTCCAGGGCATCGATCATCTGCTCATCGGTGCTTGTACCTAAAGTAGTCACCACTAAACTCTGGGTCTGGCCCCTGGTAAATATGCTGGAGCCGTGCGTGCGCGGAAGGATGCCTACTTCACACTTTATTGGACGGATATCGGTCACCCCCCGGCCATCAATGCGTTTTTTGGTCTGGATAATTTTTTTACGGACTTCGTCCTTTTCTACCTCATTCAAGGCGCGCTTAATCTCTGCCTCTTCATAACCCAACTCAGTCTTGCTAAGCTCATTTATCAACTCGCTTGCCAGTGCATCCATTGCCTCCACGCGCTGGTCTTTCTGGGTAAATTTATTTATCTCATAGAGTTTTGTTAAACTATGTTTTCTCACCAAGTCAAGCAAGACCGGTTCGATCTCAGATAATTCTAAATCTTCTTTGGGCCTACCGCAACCCTGTCTTAAATCCTCCTGTAATTTTATGGTCTTTTTAATCTCGGGGATAGCAAAATCAATCGCCTCTCTAACGATATCCTCCGATAATTCGCGGGAGGAACCCTCAAGCATCACAATCCCCTCTTTTGTCCCCACTACCACAAGGTCGATTTCCGACGCATCCAGTTCGCTGTAGGTAGGATTGACCACAAACTCCGCATTTATTCGTCCCACGCGCACAACTCCCACCGGACCCAGGAAAGGAATGTTTGAGATATGCAAGGCCGCCGAGGCCCCTATAATCGCCAGTATATCGGGATCATTTTTGCCATCGCTTGATAAAACCATGGCTACAATCTGAATCTCACTGCGCATCCCTTCCGGGAAGAGGGGTCTTATGGGCCGGTCAACCAAGCGAGCGGTAAGGATTTCTTTCTCGGAAGGCCTGCCTTCGCGTTTAAAGAAACCACCGGGGATTTTTCCCGCAGCGTAGGTCTTTTCCTGATACTCAACAGTAAGAGGAAAAAATCCTGCGTCTTCTTTAGCCTCTTTAGACATAACGGCGGTAACCAGGGCAACTGTCTCTCCATACTGGACCGTAACCGCCCCGTCCGCCTGTTTGGCCATCTTACCGGTTTCGATAATCAGGCGTTCCCTGCCAATTAACTCCTGTATTATATTATTCTGTTCCATTGCTCTGCTCCAAATTTATTCTCCTTGCATAAAATGGAAGAAAACTATCTGCGGATATCCAATAACCCGATGGTTTTCTTATAACTTTCGTTACTGTGTTTCTTCAGATAATCAAGCAGCCTTCTTCTCCTGCCCACCATTTTTAGCAATCCTCTTCTGGAATTATGGTCCTTCTTGTGCAGCTTAAGATGCTCGGACAACAGATTAATCCTTTCGGAAAGAAGGGCGATTTGCACCTCGCAGGAACCCGTATCTTTCTCGTGAACACGATAGTCAGAGATTATCTTTTTTTTCTTCTCGGTAACCAATGCCAAACTATCCCCCTTTCAATTATTATACTTCATGCAAATCAAGATTGAAGCTCCACGGGCTTACACCCGTGGAATCTTTCTTTTCGCTTCGGCTCGGCACAGCGAAAACCTCGCCGAAGCGGAATTCCTCTCGCTATCCATCCCCACCCTTACAGGTGGGGAATTCCGCGAAGGCGGGTTAAAAGCACAATATATTATACCCAATCTTTCCGCAGTTGTCAAATAATTTGCTTGACTAAGAATTTTCTCTATGAGAAAATTCTTATCGCCTTGTTTAGCCAGTATTGATAAACACAGAACTAACGGAAAAAGGAGGACAACATGGCAGTACCGCGAAAAATAACTTCTTATCTTAAAAAAAACAAAATTAATTACAGGACATTAAAACACGAGGCTGCCTATACTGCCCAGGAGATAGCTGCGGCACAGCATGTCTCTGGCAAACAGGTGGCGAAAACCGTGCTTGTAAAAATAGATAAAAATTTTATACTTGCGGTGCTGCCCGCTACGCATCTTGTTGACTTCGGCAAGTTAAAGAAGCTCGCCAGGGCCAAGAAGGCAACCTTGGCCAGGGAAGAAGATATGAGCAAACTGTTCCCCGATATTGAAGCCGGGGCAATGCCTCCCCTTGGTCCTTTTTATAGCCTGCCGGTATATGCAGATAAAACCTTGAGTCTGAATGCAGATATTGCTTTCAATGCAGGCACCCACACCGAGATGTTAAAAATAAAATATAAAGATTTTGAGAAACTGAATAAACCCACAGTAGGCACATTTGGCAAGCCGGTCTAAAATTCTCCCTGGGTATCAGCCGCAGAAATAATTTTAGGGTGGGCAATAACGTTGTGTTCTGTAATAGCCAGAAAATCGTAGCCGTGAGAGCGATACCATTCAACTACCTTCTGCTCGTCTGCCGTCCCGCCGTTCAGAGCCGTGTGTATATGTATACAGCCTCTTAGCCAGCCGCCTTCTTTTGGATAAGGAAAGTATGCTATTCTGCCGTCGCGCACAAAGACCGGCTGTGTCCAGGCCTTCTTTCTATATCTTAAATCCTTAACCTCAATTCTTACATAGCGGTCCCCGGGCTTGATATAGTAGGAAGATTCCTTACCAAAACTGGTCTGCAAAGTCCTGCGCTTATACCCGATATACTTCATCTGGTAGCGTTCGCTTACTTTTATGCGAATGCCGTGGGAATCGCCTGTGATGTCATCAATTAGGGGTCCGGTGGTGGAATAGAATGAACCCTGTCTCAGGGCATTTATTATAGCGGATATTCCAAGATTTTGCGCCCTGACCATAATCCACGCCCTTCCGGCATCACGTTTCAAATCATGCATATCATCAGAGGTAAATCCCCAGACCTTTGTGCCATATCGCCGGGAGAGAATAAAATCCCAGCGTCGCGTCGACTCCGGCCAGGGAATCTTATTGGGATTGTATATCTCTATCCCGATATAGTCCTTGAGCCTGAGGAGTTTCCGCCGGTTATATGGTTTGAGTAAGTAACTGGGGTGGGATAAGATTGCCAGCCCATTTTTTTGATTTACCTGCTCAATTATTCCCTGAAGGCTGGATTCTATATTGACGGGGGAATCCAGATTGAGGGCAACCATATCGTTCCTCGGCCGCGTAATCTCTACTGCCCCCGGAAGAACGAGTATCTTTTGCGCTCTATCTTCATTGATAGCCTTTGGTATCGGCGTTCTTTTTTTCCTTCCCCAATTAATAAAAAAAAAGAATGACATCGTCTTGATTTTAATGCCTGTAACGGGTTACAGGCTGTATGCTACAGGCTACATGCTACATGCTACAGGCTACAGGCTACAGGCCTGAAGCCCGTTGCTTGTTGCAGAGATTTTTAACTGAATTTTCGCACAATAATCGTGGCGTTATGACCACCGAAACCCAGAGAGTTGGAGAGAACGGTGTCTACCCTGGCTGTGCGAGCCCGGTTGGGAACATAATCCAGATCGCATTCCGGGTCAGGAAATTCGTAATTTATGGTGGGAGGGATGAAGCCGTATTTTATGCTGAGAACTGCGGCGATGAACTCCACTGCCCCGGCTGCTCCCAGTAAATGGCCGGTCATAGACTTGGTAGAACTTACCGCCACTTTTTTAGCATATTCGCCAAAAGCCAATTTTATGGCCATCGTCTCCACTTTATCGTTTAACTCCGTAGATGTCCCATGGGCATTTATATAATCTATATCCTCAGGGGTAAGCCCGGCGTCCTTAAGCGCCATCGCCATTGCCGCGGCTGCACCCTGGCCATCGGGGTCAGGGGCAGTCATATGATATGCGTCATCACTCATGCCATAACCTACCACCTCCGCATAGATAGTGGCATTGCGTTCCTGGGCATGCCGGAGTTCTTCTAAAACTACAATCCCCGCCCCTTCTCCCATAACAAATCCGTCTCTTTTCAAATCAAAAGGCCGTGAGGCCTTCTGAGGATTATCATTGAAATGGGTGGAAAGCGCCCGCAAGGCACAGAATCCCCCTACCCCTAAATGCGTGATACAGCTCTCTGCACCTCCGCAGAACATTATGTCTGCCTGGTCACGCTGAATGATCTTCCAGGCATCCCCGATCGCATGGGTTGCTGAAGCACAGGCGGTAGCCACGCAGGAATTGGGGCCCTTGAGCCCTAAAGATATAGCAATCTGCCCCGGCGCCATATTCACAATCATCATCGGAATTAAAAAGGGAGAAAGCCGGGAAGGTCCTTTTTCTATGAGAATCCGATGCTGTTCTTCTATCGTCTTAAGGCCGCCGATGCCTGAACCGAGCAAGACGCCGATACGGAAACAATCCTCCTTTTCTAAGTTTAAAGCGGTATTAACGACGGCATCCTTGGCAGCGGCAACCGCAAACTGCGTAAAACGGTCCATGCGTTTTATCTCTTTGGGGTTGATATATTTCTCAGGGGAAAAATCCCTCACCTCCGCGGCTATATGACAGTCAAACCGGGAGGTGTCAAAAGAACCAATCTCGCCAACCCCGCTTCTACCTTTTTTCAGAGAATCGCAATATTCCTCTAATGTAGAACCGATAGGAGAGATTATGCCCATTCCTGTTACTACAGCCCGTCGCTTATTCATTTTTCACCTGCAGAAGTAGCGAGATAAAAAAACTTACTAAAAACTGTAATTATTTCGACATTCGTCATTGGAAAATTCGACATTGTCGTTCTCTCTATTCTTTACCCCGAACCACAGAAAGCCACGGCTGCTCGCCTCGCTCGACGCAAGTCGAAGCGGGTAAACCCCGTTAGAAATTTTTATTTCTAACGGGGTAAACCCGTGGTTCGGGGTTTACTTGCCGCCTTCGGCGGGCTATTCGCTACTTTAGTTAATACTGAAAAACCTTCGCTTAGCACAAATTGCCACGAATTTTAATCAAATGACCACGAATTAATTAGTGGTAATTCGAATTTTATTCGTGATATTGTGTAAAAAATACTTTTTCAGTGAGAACTACTTTACGTCGATATTTCGCAATA
>JBBIPY010000035.1:0-12145 GCA_037442605.1 Candidatus Omnitrophota bacterium | reverse complement strand
GTCGGAGTGGGTGACGGCCATCCATTAAAACGAATAGCGTCCAGATAAACCGTCCCGCTATTGGGCGCCTGGTCAAAGACAAAATTAATCTGTTTTAAACGCGCTAAGTTAATTCCCGTGAACCCGTTCAGCGCCAGAACCTTCTCCTCAAAGACATTGCCGGCGCTTATCGACTGGCTACTTACGGAGTTATTCACGTCCTTCAACTCTACCTTGAATTTCTCTCCTCCAGTTGCCCCTTTAATCCAGAATCTCAGTTCTATGTAACCTGAAACATCTATACCCGCTGTATCGGAATCGCCCGCCGGCCGCATAAAGGTCCAATAACCCGCCCAGGATGCGGCGCGGTTATAGCTTAACCTCAGGGCGGCCAGACCTTCATATCTATTTAAGGGGTCAAACTGAGCCGAGGCTGTCGCTCCTGCGCCTCCGCTCATAACCCCCGAAGGGCCGCCTAATTCGTTGGTAAATATCCCGTCATTAAAGGTGTCCACAATCAGTCCGGGCGGTATAAACAAACCCTGCGTCATCGCCGTAAACCTGATTAAGTCCAGGTAAATTCTTCCCGAAGCGCTTTCCGGCTGGTCAAAAATAATGCTCAATTGCTTGAGACGGCGCAAATCCACGCCACTGAATACGCCCAGCGGAATAATTACCTCCTGATATTCATTAGTAGCTCCATTATAAAATCCCTGCACCACGGTGCAATTTACCGCATGCATTCCTCCGTTCACATCTTTTAACTCTACCTTAAACCTCTCCCCGCCCCGGGCCCCCTTTATCCACATGCGTAAATCGGTATAAGAAGAAACGTCCCGTCCCGCTGTATCGGCATCGTCCTGCGGACGCATAAAACTGAAATAGCCCACCCAGGATGAGCCGACGTTATAATTCATCTCTAAGGCACCCGGACCTTCCTTAATATTGGCTGTCCCCGCCTCAAAATCAATTCCCATACTACCGCCCGAATTGCCCAGCGGAACCATTATGCCCGTACCTGCGCCCAGATTGTTCACCAGTGTCCCGTCGTTAAAATCATCTACGATTAATCCCGCAACAGGTATAGGCCCGGGGCTGATATCGGTAAAGCGGATATAGTCTAAATAAACCGTTCCCGCGTTGGGTGCCTGGTCGAAAATAATGTTCACCTGCTTAAGTAAGGAAAGGTTTACCCCCGTAAACAATGCCAGAGGAAGGACCGCCTCGCGATATTCGGAATTAACTGCCCCGCCGGAAAACCCGTCTGCCATAATAATGTTTACGCTGCGTGCGTTTCCGGCGGTATCCGCCAGTTCCACCTTGAATTTTTCTCCTCCGGCATTCCCCCTTGTATTTACGCGGATATCGGTATAACTGGTCACATTATAGCCGCCGCGGTCCGGTCTCATATACGACCAGTATCCTACCCAGTCATTATTTGCTGTCCCCGGTCCGCGGTTGTATTCCAATTTCAGAACCCCCAGGCCTTCGTGAATAAATGTCTCATCGCTTACATAGCTTTCCCTGATCCACTGGCGCGAATTTGCCGGCTCGGGATCCATCGTCCCGCACTCTCCACCTAATTCATTAGGCCCTGAGCCGTCGTTGAAATTATCCAATATAAGCCCCGATAGAGGCGGAGGCACAGGGCTGAGATTGGTAAAATATATTTTGTCCAGATACAGCGTATAGTTGCCCGGCTGGTCAAAAACAATGTTCACCTGCTTAAGTTTTCTCAAATCTACACCTCTAAATGAGGAAAACGGTATCACCAATTCCTGATAGGCAGTGGTTAAGCCGTTTTCAAATCCGGGAATGGTGGTAATATATACCGCCCCGAGATGGCTATAACTGTCGGGGTTATAAATATCGAAATATTCATCCGACAACTCCACCTTGAATTTCTCCCCTCCGTTATAGCCCTTAACCCACATCCGGATATCGGTATAGGCGCTGACATCGCGTGCAGTAGCCCACTGTCCAAAATACCCAGCCCAGCCGCCAGAGGGAACGTTCATGCTAAATTTGAGGGCATATTGGCCCTCGTAAGCATTCGGCGAATTGAATTCATGAGAATAACTCATTCCTGCTACGCCCATAAAGCCTGCGAAGCCATCCAGATTAGGCCCAAGCCGGCCATCGTTAAAATCATCAAAAATAGGAAGTCCCGGCTGAGGTGTACTCCCTCTGGCAAAACGGATATAATCTACGTAGATCGTCCCAGAGGTGGGAGCCTGGTCAAATACAATATTTACCTGCTTCAGCCGGCGCATATCCACGCCCGTAAAAGCAGAAAGAGGGAAGACTGCTTCCTGATATTCGGTGGTAAGGCCATTGGCGAACCCCGGAAGGATAGTCACATCCACGGCTTTAATATGGCTGTAGGTAGAGGCATCGCGCCAGTTGTAGGAGGCATCGGCTAATTCTAATTTAAACTTTTCTCCGCCCCTCTGTCCCTTGACCCAGAGCCGGATTTCGGTATAACCGCTTACATCGTAGGAAGAACTAAATTCTCCGCCGTTGGTAAAGGAATAATAGCCGCACCATTTGCCGGAGGGAAAATTGTAGGTAATCTTTAAGGCAGAGCCTTCTTTAGCCGATAAGGTCTGGACACCCTGACTCCTGGCAGACAGGATAGAGAGCGGAAATGGAGGCAACGGGGGTTCCGGCGGCTCAGGTGGTTCAGGTGGTTCGGGTGGCTGGGGTGGCTCGGGAGACGGTGAAGGGGATGGCGTAGGAGTAGTTCCTGTAACGAAGGTCAATTGCGGGTCATGCCTTCCATCATAAGACATCCCTCCCGCCTGCCCCCCTAAATTCGAACCTAACCTGCGGTCGTTAAAGTCGTCAAAGACAACTTCGGATGCCTCTACTTTCCCAAAATTATAACTAACTCCGGAAAAAAGCAATAAACATACGCAAAGTCTGAAAAAATTGGCGAAAAGAAAATTTCTTCTTATCTTTTCCATCTCATTACCCCCCCATCTTTATCCTGCATCCTGAATCATACATCCTTCATCTCTCAGCGTTGCTCGAATTCTCCTATAATAAATATAACACCATCCTCGCGTTTCGTCAAGGGGGGAGAAAATTTTCGGACTTTATTGACAACCTGAAATCATGCAACGCTGAAGAGAAGTTGAAGCTCCACGGGCTTACACCCGTGGAATCTTTCTTTTCGCTTCGGCTCGGCACAGCGAAAACCTCGCCGAAGCGGAATTCCTCTCGCTATCCATCCCCACCCTTACAGGTGGGGAATTCCGCGAAGGCGGGTTAAATTCAGCCCAGGCATTATGGACCTCAACAGCCCAGGCATCGTCCGTCGATTCCGAACTGTCGTAGGCAATGCGCAACTGGAGGTCTGTCGTGAGAAAATCTCCATAATCTCCAGAAAATTTTCTATAATCTTCAAATCCTATCGAATTCTTTAATGCATCGCTTTCCCCTATCCATTCGTCTTGTCGGGAATAGCCTCCGATAAGGTTAAATTCTTTATAAAATAGAGATTGATCCGCGAACAGAGCCGGCGTCTCAATTAGAAACAGCGAAATCATTATTATCAAGAATAAGCGCATATTAATTCCATATTGCAAATCTATGAGCGTTTACCATGCTTCAGGTAAACGCTGCAAACATCCCGTTCTTTTGGTTTGCACTTCTTTACTTCCCAACATTGGATTGTATCTAATATCTGCCGCACACCTTCTATGTTGATGCGCCTTTTCTGTAATAATTCTTTTATATACTCAAGTCTATCCATATCACATTTTGAATAGAACCGATTTTTCCCTAAACGTTTGGGGTTAATTAATCCTTTTTTCTCCCAGATTCTAAGCGTGGCCGAACAAACTTTTAAAGACTTAGAAACTATGCTAATGGTGTAAACCGGTTCTTTATACTCATGTTCCATATCAAACCTGCCGTTTCTGGCAGAACTGCTCATAATCTATTAACCTGGTCACGGTGGGATTCTCTCCACAAACCGGACATTTAGGATCTTTCGGAACTTTTACCTGCCGAAAACTAGACTCCAGGGCGTTAAAAACCAAAAGTTTTCCAGACAGAAGACTCCCCAATCCCAAAACAAATTTCAACACCTCATTTGCCTGAATTACCCCTATTACGCCTGCGACCGCGCCCAGAATACCCGCTTCCTGGCAACTCGGCACAAGTCCCGGCGGAGGAGGTTCGGGAAATAAACAGCGGTAACAGGCGCTTTGACCGGGAATAATTGTGATTGCCTGACCGTCAAACCTGAATATCCCTCCATGGGACAGAGGCTTCTTAGATAATACACAGGCATCGTTTACTAAATATCTTGTCGGGAAATTGTCTGAACCATCTACAACGATGTCATAGTTTTTTATGATATCTAAGATATTCTCGGAAGTAAGTCTGAGATTATACGTAGTTACCTTTACATCTTCATTAATTGCATTAATTCTATCCCGGGCAGACTCTGCCTTTGACCTGCCTACGTCTTTTATAGAGTGGATAATCTGCCTCTGCAGATTATTAAGTTCTACTTTATCCGAGTCAACAATACCGACTGTGCCAATACCGGCGGCTGCCAAATACAATGCCGCCGGAGAACCAAGGCCACCCGCGCCTATTATTAGAACTTTTGCGGCAAGCAACTTCTCCTGTCCTTTGCCGCCTACATTCGGCAGAATAATCTGCCTTGAATATCTTTCAATTTGGTCTTCTCTCAACATATTAATTTAACCTCCCTGAATCTTTTTAACATAAATCTCTTTTGCGATATCCTCTTCCAATGCCACCTGCGTTTCTTCAACCTGTATAATAAATGATGGAAATACTTGGTGAACAGACACCCTTACCCCAGGCACTATCCCCAGAGACATCAATTTATGAAGTTGGGGGTGTTTATGCGTTAAAAGATAGACAATTTTTCCTATACTCCCAGGAGAGAGCTTGGACAAAGGCACAACTATGCTTTCAATCATACCCTTCGCTTTTATACAACAATCTCCAGTTGGAATAGGCTGGCCATGTGGACATTCCTTAGGGTGCCCTAAGAGAGTACAAATGCTTTCCTCGACCTCTTTAGATATAATATGTTCAAATTCGCATGCGTAAGAATCCACCTCTTTTCTTCCGAGCTCCAATACATCTATCAAAAGCCGCTCTGCAAGGCGCTGTCTTCTTATAATATCCTTAGCAGCAGCCTCTCCCTTTGCAGTAAACTTTATTGACTTATTATCTATCGTAACATATCCCTCCGCACTTATATCTTCTAGAATGTCATCCTGTATCTTTTCTAAAATTATTTTCTTTATTCTGTCTTTATCGGAATTGTTCTTCTCCTTCTCTTCCCAGATAATACTTAGAATTTCTTCTATCTTTTGATTTTTTCCCATCGCCTGCTCCTTCAAATAATCGCTATTCCTAAATTGTTAATAAGGTAACGTAACACCAAATTTAAAATAAAGCCGGTCAAAAAGGCAAATACAAACACAAAACCTCCAATCAGGCAAGCAACCTTTGCGCCTCTTTCTTTTATGGTAACAAAAAATTGCGCGATGCAAGGGACAAAGAGTGTTATCACTACAAGGCTGACTAAGACTTGAATGTTATCAAGCGCCCCTGTCTTCCTAAACGTATAAAGCCCTGCTGCGCCGTAGTCTCGTCTTAAAAACCCTATAATAAATGCCTCTGATGCCTTCTGAGGTAAATTCAACAAACCGACTACCAGTGGGCTTAAGGCTGACTCTACCCACTTTAAAGCGCCAAGTTTATCGAGCACGAAAAGAATAAATGTTCCCAGTATAAATAATGGCACTGCTTCCTTAAGATACCACTTAAGCCGTGTAAAAGTTTTCACAACAATATTTTTTAGTTGCGGCATCCTGATAGGCGGAACTTCTTGAATGAAAGGCGCTCTTACCCCGGTTATTATTTTAGATGCAAAAAACCCTACCATAATCATTACAGAAAGTATTACACCCAGCCAGATTAAAATGGCCTTTATTGATAAACTTCCAAGCATCCCCATAATTACGCCTAACTGCGCAGAACAAGGAATAGCAAGCGTCAATAAAAGACTTACGAGAATTCTCTCCTTTTTTGTCTCTAAGATCCTGGCGGTTAAGGTTGCCATTGTCCCACAGCCAAGGCCCAAGACCATAGGTAATATAGCTCTTCCGTTTAAGCCCATCGTGTTAAATATCCTATCGGATAAAACAGATAATCTTGGCAGATATCCCGAATCTTCCAATAAACCAAAAAACAGGAAAAAGGCTGTTACTATAGGAAAAATAATCGCAAACGCATATGTTAAAGCCATGGTAATGAGTCCATACTCACCTACTAATAGTTCTCGTATAAAATCTACATGTATATACCTATACGTAATTCCCTGGGCAAATGGGTTCAGATATTTTCCAAAGACGGTGTTTTCCAAGAAATCTACACCAGTCGTGGCGGCAAACTTTCCTACAAATAAATACATTATTCCTAAAATCATTAATAATATCGGAATGCCGGTTATAGGCCTAGAGGTAATCCTACCTATTGCATCAGATATACCTTTCTTTAATATTCCAGGGACCTGCAAAATATCTTTTACTAAATCTTCAACCAAGTTTGCTCTTCTTTTTAAGAGAGCTATCTTATCTGCTGTTATTTTTGTTTCTCCCCCAATTCCAAACTCCGGCGTTTTTACTTTTAAAACGGCTTCTCTTAATTCCGCTATGCCTTCCTTTGTTATAGCTACTGTTTCTACAACATCTATCCCGAGCTTCTGCGACAGTTTTTTTGTGTTTATTATAATTCCCCGCTCTTTTGCTTCGTCGCTCATATTTAAATTCAAAACGAGCGGCAATCTAAGTTCTAACAATTCCAATGTCAAAAGCAAGGATCGCTTTAGGTTCTTACTGTCTGTAACTTGTATCACGCAGGCGATATCACTCTTAGATAAAATATCCTTTGTTACCTTTTCATCTTCTGAATGCACTACCAGACTATTTATACCGGGGGTATCTATAATCTGGAGTTTTTTATTACCGAATCTTCCTATGCCTTTAGAAATATCAACTGTGGTGCCCGGATAATTCGAAACCGTTACATAGCTTCCTGTAAGCGCGTTGAAGATTACGCTTTTACCAACATTTGGGTTCCCTACGAGTATAACATTCATATATAGCCTACTATCCCCCCGCTATTGTCCCTCGATCGCGCTTCCCTCGACTTCGCTCGGGACAGGCGGGACGATTGCCAACACCTTAACCGCCAGCAATCGCCGGGATTATAGATACCTCATCGCCATCTTTTAGTGAAGCATTATCCTGTTTCAGAAAGCACACGTCTTCCTCATTCGCATAGACTCAGTCGCTCACGATGACCCAGCGCTTGTCGAAGGGTCATATCTTCACCTCACGCTTTCTTAATAATTAGTTTCCAATATTCGGATATCTTTTCTACTTTAAGAATCTGATGTCCTTCCTCTTTGATGTTTGCCGTCACATTGGTAATAGGGTCTCCATCATCCAATAAAACCTCTAATATAGAACCGCTCTCCATGCCTTCCAATGTTAGTTTTGTCTTAACAAAGTTAAGCGGGCAGGGAACTCCTTTTAAATCCAAACTTTGATCAATCTTAAGCTCATTCACCCCGCACCTTCTTTCTTATTCATTCCACAGTCTCTCTAAGTTAACAAATGAATTTTTCAACCGCCGTATTTTTTCTATTAAATTTTTAGAAGGTGCGGGGCTCATAGAATTTCCTTCCTTATTGTTTCTATATCCTGCCTTTCCAGGGCCTCGCCAAATCTTTCTCCTTTTTCCGCGATTCTGTTGTAGCAGGAGATAGCGTTTTTAATGATTCGGGAGATTTGTTTCTCGTTTACAAAATCGGCAATTTTTATTCCGAATTTCGGAAAACGGCCTACCTTTCCTCCTATATAGACTGCAAAGCCGGTCTTTTTTACCCTCCATGCGCTAACCGGGCATACCCGGATACAATCCCCTTCGAAAAAGCAATTTTCTTTTTTGTAAACCGGCCGCTTATTCTCATCCATAACAATTGCCGGCTCTCTTTTGCCGCGCCGACATACCTTTTCGCAAACCTTTGCGCATAGAGTACAGCCTATACATTTGCTCAAATCTACCTCAGGCTCACCTTGCGCCTGAAAGCCAAGGTCATTTTCCTGCGGCTTAGCGCAAGAATTAAGACATCCTGTAATCGCTACCTTGAATTTCTTGGGCACATCTTTTCCAAATACTACTTTATCCAATTCCTTAGCCAGCTTTTCTGTATTCATAAAGCCGTACCGACATACGCTGGCACCCGGACAGGCAATCAGATTTCTCGAACGGGGGCCACAGGCGCCTTTTAAAATACCAAGTTTCTTCAAATCGTTAAGCACTTTTTGTATATCATTTATATGGATCCAGGGAATCTCTATTCCCTGCCGAGTAGATATATGAACATAGTCCTGACCATATTTCTTAGCTATCAAAGAGTACTTCTTTAAAATATCCGCCTTTAAATAGCCTCCCGGAATGCGGGTGCGCAGAATAAAATAATCCTTTTGTTTCTGTTTTATAATGCCACCTGTCCTTAATTCCTGTAGTTCGGTATCTGTATATATTTTCTTTGCCATAGAAATACCCCTAAGCCTCAAAATACTGCTGCATAGAAAAGTATCTTTCCCCTGTATCCGGCAACACCACGACAACCGTCTTGCCTTTGCCTAAGTCATCGGCAACCTTTAATGCTGCTGAGGCAGCGGCTCCAGCCGATATACCTGCAAATAACCCCTCTTCTTTAGCCAACCTCCTCGCTGTCCTAAATGCCTCATTGTCATCAACAGCAATTATTTCGTCTATGATCTCCCTATTTAAAATATCGGGAATGAAGCCTGCGCCGATACCCTGAATTTTATGCGGCCCCGGTTCTTTTCCGGAAAGGACTGCGCTTGACTTAGGCTCAACCGCAATTATTTTTATTTTTGGATTCTTCTTCTTTAGGACTTCTCCCACCCCGGTTATCGTACCGCCCGTACCTACGCCTGCAACAAAGGCATCAATTTTACCATCTGTAACTTTTAGTATTTCTTGCGCCGTTGTCCTTCTGTGAATCTCAGGATTAGCCTCATTCTTAAACTGCTCAAGGCTCAAACTATTTGGAATCTTCTTTAAAAGCTCCTCTGCTTTTTTGATAGATCCCTTCATGCCTTCAGCCCCGGGAGTAAGCACAACTTCTGCGCCGTAAGATTTGAGTATATAGATCCTCTCCAAGCTCATTGTTTCGGGCATGGTTAATATGCATCTATAGCCTTTAATAGCGGCAATCATAGCCAAGCCAATCCCCGTATTACCGCTCGTCGGCTCAATAATCGTGGAGCCATCTTTAAGCAATCCCTTGCCTTCCGCATCCTCAATCATGCTCAAGCAGATTCTATCCTTTACGCTGCCACCGGGGTTAAACATCTCTAGTTTAGCTAAAATCTGAGCTGAATTCTGACTAACTATACGATTAAACCGAACTATCGGTGTCTGGCCAATCAATTCCACAACGCTTTTTGCTATTTTGTCAGAAAAAGGCATGCCTCCTCCCATATAATAAACAAACTCTAATTTATCCCCGCCTTTCAGGACCGTAGCCCCATATTTATCTTTAGTGATAATCTCTTCATTTAGCTCCACAGTAACTACCTCGGGCCTGATTTTCTTTACATCTAATAAGCCCTGAATAGTCAGAGGGTTTGCAATCTCTTCAATTTTGCCGTTTACATAAATTGCTATCGCCATTTCACTACCTCCTTAAATCTTTTAATATTGCTCCTATAAATTCGAAGGTTCTGTCTAAATCCTCTGCGTTATGCGCTGTGGACAAGAAATTTGCCTCAAACGCCGAGGGAGAAAAATAGACACCAGTCTTTAGTAAACTGTGGAAGAATTTCTTAAACAGTTTTACGTCCTGCGTCTGGCTTGAGCGAAAATCCATGACTCTCTTGTCACTAAAAAACAGGCTAAATATTGAACCAATATGATTAATTTTGAGTTTTATCTTGGAATCCGACGCCTTCTTTTCTATCTTTTCGCAGAACTCTTTTGTTCTTTTTTCTAAAACCGGATAGGGGTTATCTTCTTTTAGTATATTCAGCGTCGCGACACCTGCGCTAACCGCTACAGGGTTTCCAGAAAGCGTTCCTGCTTGATAGACAGGGCCCTCCGGAGCCAATAACTGCATTATCTCAATCTTTCCTCCGAAAGCACCCACTGGCAGGCCTCCTCCGATAACCTTGCCTAAGCAGGTCAAATCCGGCTTTACCTTAAAGTATCCCTGAGCTCCGGAATATGAGAGCCTAAATCCAGTAATAACCTCATCAAAGATAAGAATAATGCTGTATTTATCAGCAATCTTTCTTAGCGATTGCAAAAATCCTTCTTCTGGCAAAACTACGCCGCAATTTGCCGCAACCGGCTCTACGATAATCGCTGCCAGGTCCTTTTGATATTTTTCTACCGCTTCCTTGACTTTCTCTGTATCGTTATAAGGAAGAGCCAATGTGTGTTTAATAAAATCTTTCGGCACCCCTGCGCTCGTCTCGCGGCGAAGCCGAGGGCTGGCTGGAATGCCCAATGCTGCCTGACCTGAACCTGTTTTCACTAAAAGATAATCCGCATGGCCGTGGTATGCGCCTTCAAATTTTATTATCTTGTCTTTTTTCGTATAAGCTCTGGCAAGCCTTATTGCTCCCATCGCCGCCTCTGTCCCCGAATTAGTCAGTCTTACTTGTTCAATGGAGGGCATTGCTTCTACAATAAGCTTGGCTAATTCTGTTTCTAATTTTGTAGCTGTCCCAAAACTCGTACCTTTCTTTATGCTTTCTAACAGCGTGGCGGTAACTTCGGGGTGCGCATGCCCCAGGATCAACGCTCCCCAAGAAAGGCAGTAATCAATAAATTCTCTCCCGCATTCCCCATAAATTTTTGCACCTTTTGCCTCTTTTACAAATACAGGATATCCTCCTACTGCCTGAAATGAGCGCACGGGGCTATTTACTCCACCAGGAATAAATTTTCTTGCTTCACAAAAGAGATTTTTAGCTATCTCTATGCCAGCCATCTCAATACCTCTTTGCTAAAATAAGATATAATCAGATCTGCTCCGGCTCTTTTAATGGAGGTAAGAACCTCAAGCGCGAGCTCTTTTTCTCTGACCTTATCCCCGTCTGCCAATTTCTTTATCATGTTATATTCGCCGCTTACGTTATAGGCGGCAACAGGGACATTAAATTTCTCTTTTGCCCTATATATAATATCAAGATATGCTAATGCCGGTTTAACCATAACAATATCCGCTCCCTCATCAATATCTTGTTTTATCTCTCTTAACGCTTCCTGTGCATTTCTAAAGTCCATTTGATAGCTTTTCCTATCTCCGAATTGAGGCGCTGAATTTAAAGCCTCTCTAAACGGCCCATAAAAGTTAGAAGCGTATTTTGCGGAATAGGCCAAGATGCCTGTATTTTGAAACCCCTGTTTATCCAAAGCCTGCCTGATTGCTCTAACCTGCCCGTCCACCATCGCGGAAGGCGCGACAAAATCCGCTCCGGCTTCAGCGTGAGACACAGCTATTTTTGCCAGTATTTTAAGGGTTTTATCGTTATTTATTCTCTTATTTTCCACTATGCCGCAATGGCCATGTGGCGTATATCCACACAGGCACACATCCGTCATGATAATCAGGTCCTTGTATTTCTTCTTTATAGCTTTTATCGCTTTTTGCACGACACCATTCTTTTTATAACCTTCAGAGCCCTTAGCATCTTTTGTTTTAGGAATACCGAATAAAAGTATTGCTTTTATTCCATAGGTCTCTTTCAAGTCCTTGAGCACATTATCTACCGATAGATGGTAAACACCGGGCATAGACCTTATTTCTTTCTTTGCATTTCTTCCTTCAACAACAAAGCAAGGTAAAATAATATGCTTTGGATGAAGCACTGTCTCGCTGACCCAATCCCTGATAAATTCTCTTTCTCTCAATCTTCTTAATCTAACAGCCTGCATTTTTTGGCCTCTGTTAATGTGACATCGCCTATAAATTTTGGGGTAATTCCTTCTGGTATCTTTCCGTATCTCTTCTTAAAATTCCTTACCGTGGAAGGGCTGGTAAAAGCAACCTCATCGAAACATC
>JBBIPY010000034.1:0-12707 GCA_037442605.1 Candidatus Omnitrophota bacterium | reverse complement strand
GCTAACCCTCCTTAAATTATTTATCCTTCCTTAGAGCAAGAAAAGTTACAGGGGTAAATAAAGTTTACAGATATAACCTTCTATTAATAAATAAGTTACATACTATAATATGTTACTGTAAATATAGTTTCCACTTTTGCCTTCCCTTTGCTTTCTGAACTTTAGAATCTGTCCTGCGTTTTCCTGACCCTTTTTCATTTATAACTTATTGTCTTATAACGAGTTATATCTAAGCATAGAAAAACTTTTGTGTAACAAAAATTTTGGGCATAATATTTGCTTATATAAAGATGAGAGTGAATTTTACAGGGGGGCAAAATGCAGATAGGCTGGCGAAAAATAGGAATTTTGGGGTTGATAATGGGGGGATTTTTTATTTTTGGGGGTAATTCTTTTGCTTTAGAGGTTAATCCAGAAGAGCTATACACTCAGAATTACCCTTTTATTTTTTGGCATAACAATGGCGATTTTTCAACTGGAAACGACCCTCAAAATAAATTTCCCTATTCTGAAGAAACATTAAAATATTTAGCTAAATTTAATCTCCACATTATTGGAGGAAGCTCGCCAATCCCCTCAAATTGGGTAGATTATCTGCATACAGCAAGCGGTCTGCACAGAACATTATTAGGCTATGAATATTTTGGAGGATTCCATTTTGCCTTTGGCTATGATAGGGCAAGTAACGTTGAAAGATGGGCAAAAGAGTTTCTGGATAAGCATTTGTATGATTACTATTTTATTAATCCCCTCGACCCAACAACTGGTTATACAAAATTTGAACCAGGAACACTTGCTAATCCGCCAGACAGTAGTCAGTTATTCACTTATCTTGCTAATTATGCCGAAGCTGGCTTGAGAGATGAACTATCCAATGAGTATTATTACAAATGGAGAAGAGAACGCAACTACGACGGAGTTTTTCTGGACTTAGCGGGTTCGTATTTCACCAAGCAAACTTGGATTAGAGACCCAGCCGATCATAATAACTATATAAACACAATTCAACAATATGATTATATCAACCAATCTCGCGGCAATTATGACTCTTATGATGTCGCGGGAGGGAAATTCCTGCAGGCGTTGCGAGCCAGGGATTCTGTTTGGCCTATTTCAACCAATCAGGCATTTCGTTCCAGCACAGACAACGGCCATAATGAGTATTATAGAGTTATAGATTTTGATGTTGAAGAAAGCCTGGCTACAACCTGGTTTAACGCCGAGGGCACCAAAAGAGGAAAGTCGGTGTATTTAAACGGGCGATGGTACTACAACCAGACAATAATCGAGACAAAAATTATTCCCTGGGATGATATTCTTGCTAAGTTTCAACCGATGGCTAAAGTAGCAGAGCATGCCAAGAATAATTTTGGACGCATTGTTCCCTCCTATATTATTGACTATGTAAGACCTTATTACAATTTCTACGGGGATGGTTATTTTCCTTCAATTGACAGGAATGCTATTTATTATAGTTATGCAGTAGGCAAGACATTAGATATTTTAAGTTATGCCTCCGATTATTTTGATACCATTCTAAGCCCTATATCTACACAAGAACCTCCCGGTTATGTTCAAAGTCCGTATTTTACATATGCCAAAGATAATATCTATTTTCTTGATTTAGGCGAACCGGCAATTAACGGATACAAAGTAGTAGGCAATGGTTCAATGCGGGCAATCATAAAGTATTTCACCAAAGGTTTTGTGGTTCTCAATGCCTCTAACCCCATTGGGAATGTATCTGTAGATATAACCGATCCATCTTTAAAAGACGCCTTGGATGGCGTAGCTTACTATTATGACCACTATAGCCAGACCTTACAAGATTCTCAGGAAAAAATAGTAATGGTACCCGCAATGTATTATCCTCTTGAGAATTGTTTTAAGAATAGCGCAAGGGTTTTTTCTTATTTAGATATGAACAGGAAATTAATTGGTTCCCAACAAAATAATGATAATCGTCCTCCTATTGCCCAAATCTCCGCCACGCCCCAGACCGGCGTTGCCCCATTAACCGTGCAGTTCTCCGCCTTCGGTTCTTCTGAACCGGATGGAGATACTATGATTTACCTGTGGAACTTCGGAGACGGCATAATTACCAATACCGTGGGCGATAGGCCTTCGCATACTTATAATAACGCTGGTGGTTATAATGTTACTTTAACCGTTAGTGATGATAAAGGTGCCTCGAGTAGCGCATCAGTTACTATTACAGTTAAATCAGCACCAACTCCCACTCCGACGCCGAGTCCGACGCCGAGTCCATCTCCGAGCCCAACGCCGACCCCTACCCCTCCGCCTGGTCCGGGTGAGGTAATTCTTCAAGGCACGGTCAGAGACACAGGGGGTAACCCTATTGGTATGGTCAGACTGACTCTGCGCTACAAGAATGAAACGGGTCGATATCTTTATAAGCGTATCCGTTCCGATACCCAGGGCAGATATAGTTTAAGTTTCTATATAGATTCCCGACAGAAAGTAAAGATCCGGGTGTATAGGTGGGGTTATCGCAGTGTAAGAGAATATCTGATAGTGGAACCCAGTAAAACCGTAGAAAAGAACTTTATCCTCCAACGCAGATAACTCGAGCATAAGTTTACATTTGAGTCACGGACTGAAATGTGAACTTAGAGGGAGGAGAAATGAGCGGGGGATTGATTAGGAAATTGAGAATCGTAGGGGCGGGGGTGGTGATGGGTTTTTTATTTGTTCCCGCCGCATTGAAAGCAGAAGAGACCAACCTTCCTCCCATAGTCAAGATTTCCTGCCAGCCCGCAGAAGGACTTAGACCTTTAGAGATACAGTTTTCCAGTGAAGGAAGCCGCGACCCGGACGGAGAAATCAGTTCTTATTACTGGTCCTTTGGAGACGGGAAGCATTCAGGCGAGCCCAATCCCCGGCATACCTTCACCTATCCTCCGGCGGTCTATTTTGTGCAGTTGATGGTGACCGACAATCAGGGTGCCGTAGCGGTTTCCGCGCCTCTTGAGATTAAGGTGAAAGAGGTTACCTCCGATGCCAATAAAAAGCGGCTTCTTGAATTTCATAAGAAACAACTGAAATTTGCTTATAAAGAACAATTCCGGCTTATGGACCTCTATCGCTCCGGTCCCTATGTACGGGGAGAGATAGATATTGCCGGAACCGGTTTTGCCCTGGCAGGATTATGCGTGGCTGTAGAACATGGTCTAATCTCCCGAGAAAAGGCAGGAGAATTTGCCCTGGCAACGATAATGCGCTGTCTGGAATTACAGAAAAATCCCGAGACAAGTTTCGCTGGATTTTTATACCACTTCTATCTCTGGGATCAGGCAAAGGGAAAATTCTATCATAAAGCGGATGTGGAGGTCTCTACCATTGATACCGCATTACTTTTAGCAGGAATAATTACTGCCGGAGAATATTTCGGTGGAGTTGCGCGCAGCAAGGCAGAGGAATTTTATGCTCAAATAAACTGGAAGGATTTTTTTGATTTCTCTAAAAGACAGTTTCGCATGGCATGGAGAAATGGAAGTTTCTTCGGATTTTGGGACTACTATACTGATGAAATACTTTTGATTTCGCTTTTTTCTATCGGAGCGCCCAATCCTGATTACCGCGTCTTTCCTCGGGATGCCTTTTCTGGTTTCCGGGTAAATTTCGGCCGGTATAATTTAGGGGATGAATATGTCTATTCTTGGTGGGGGGCGTTATTTACCTATATTTATGCCCATATCTTTTTTGATTTTGAAAAACTGGGACCCGACAGATTCTATAATGTTGACTGGTGGGAGAATTCCCGCAGGGCAATTGAGGCAGACATTGCCTTCTGCCGCGACAACGCTTATCCGGAGAATGTCTGGGGACTAACTGCCTGCTGGTCGCGTGCAAAACCCAGCTGGGATGAATGGGAATACCGCTCTGACGTGGGTGGAGGCCTTTCGGGAGAAGGATTGCGTTACGGTAACAAAAAGAACGGTGTCTGGCCGGTTGCCCCTTTTATCACCCTTGCTGCCCTGCCTTTTTTTGATTTGGAGAATGATTTCAGGTATAATCCGGCATTCCTTGCCTGGGATTTTATGGAAAGAAATATCTATAACCATGAGGGTTTTGTCATTGAATCTTTAGATGCGAATAGCCTGGATAAGGAAGGAAAACCGCGTGCCAATTCTTCTTATATTGTGGGTATGGATATCTTAACCCCTGCCTTGATGCTTGAAAATGCCTTTTCCGGGCTTATCTGGGAATATTTTATGCGCAACCAGTATGTGAAGAACGCCTGCGCATTAGTCTTCCAATAGCTTATCGCCGCAAACAGGCGCTTGCTTGCCGTAATTTAGACCCGTCCCTAAAAAAGATCTTGACACAATTCTGCCATTAATCTATAATTAGCATATGCTAATAACTATGGGAGGTAAAGATGCCAAGGCCTTTTAAATACAGGCGTATAGGATGCAAGCCCCAAGCTAACTATTTTAAACCCAGAGGCATCCCTATGGATAATCTCGAAGAAATTCATTTAACCGTGGATGAATTTGAGGCTATAAGACTCGCTGATTTAGAAGGATTATATCAGGAAGATGCGGCAGTAAAGATGAAAGTTTCGAGGCAAACCTTTGGAAATATTGTTAATTCAGCCCATAAAAAAATAGCGGAGGCAGTTGTAAAAGCCAAGGCGCTAAAGATTGAAGGAGGTGCATATAAGATGGCAGGAATGAGAAAGTTTGGCTGTTGCCATTGCAGCCACGAATGGGAAATAGCCTATGGCACGGGCAGGCCAGCAGAATGTCCGCAATGCAAAAGCAAGAATATCCATAGGGCGGCGCAGGACAGAGGCTGGGCAAGAGGAAGAGGTTTTACAGGCGGCCGCGGCTTTGCAGGTGCTTGCAGGAAAGCGTGATGAATGCAGAAATTGTGCATTCAGGTTGCCATTGGCTTTGGTATGGCGAGAAGGATTTTTATTGAGGTGGAAAGGTGAAGATAAATAAGATTTTATTAATGGGTAATCCCAATGTTGGCAAAAGCGCTATATTTTCCAGGCTTACCGGAGCAAAGGTAATTATATCCAATTATCCCGGGACCACCGTAGAGTTTACGCAGGGTTATATGAAAATCGGCGAAGAAAGGCCGACTGATGGGGACAGTGCTTAATCTGGTTCTTCAATAATCCGCGTAGCCTTGGGGCTTGTAATATGCGGCACTCTCTCTTAGTAATCTGCGTTGGAAGGCTCTCCGTGATTGATTTTAATTGACGCATTCCCGTCAGCCGGTTTATAATAGGGAAAAGGTTATGCTGAAGAAAATAGTTCATGAGTTAAAGGAACATTCGCCATTCACTCTGTTTGGGGCCTTAACCGGCATTATTCTGATGATGGTTTTCCGCAATATGCCCCACAGGCTTGCCCATAACCTTTTTTATATCTTTCATCCGCTTCATATCTGCCTGAGCGCGGTTGTAACGACTGCCCTTTATAAAAGGTACCTTTCGGGCGAACCAGCCGGGATAAAGATGTTTTTGAAAGTTTTGGCGGTTGGATTTGCCGCTTCTGTTGGTATCGGGACATTGAGTGATTCGCTAATTCCCTTTTGGGGCGAGATACTGCTTGATATGCCCCACCGCCACGCTCATATCGGGTTTGTCGAGAAGTGGTGGTTGATTAACCCGCTCGCCGTTATCGCCGTTGTCGTCGCTTATAATAAACCTGTGACGAAATTTCCCCACGCCGGACATGTCCTCGTAAGCACATGGGCTTCGTTATTTCATATGTTAATGGCTGCCGACCATAATCATGCCCTGCCGTATTTTGGCATATTCGTATTTTTGTTTTTAGCCGTATGGCTCCCCTGTTGTTTTAGCGATATTATTTTCCCTTTGTTGTTTGCGCGGAATAATAAGCGTTAGTTTGACTGGGGTTTGATTGCGAGGGAACTCCAGCAGATGTAAATTCCTGCCTCCGTCCCAACGCCCCCCAGTTTTTCACTTGACAGGGGTAAAACATTTGTGTTATTATTTTCATAATCGTGTTATCGTAAGAGAGACCAGCAATGTCAGACCTGGTTAGATTCGGGGTATCCTTACCGAAAGATTTAGTTGCCGGATTCGATAGGCTCGTCAGGAAAAAAAACTATCCCAACCGCTCAAAGGCAATCGGGGATTTAATCCGGCAGGAACTAGTAAGAAAAGAGTGGCTTGAAAGCAGGGAAATTGCTGGTGCAATAACCTTAATCTATGACCATCATAAGCGCGAACTTCTTAATAAGATTACAGATGCTCAGCATGAATTTCAGAGAGCAATCATTTCTACCCAGCACATCCATTTAGACCACAGCAATTGTCTGGAGATAGTGGCGGTTAGAGGTAGTCCCCGTGAGGCGCAAAAATTGACGGACAATTTGAGGGCAATCAAAGGAATAAAACACGCAACCCTGAGCATGTCAAGCACGGGAAAGGAAATTGAGTAGCAGGCGCCTTTTTCCCTGATCTTAGTGCGAAAAAAATTAGCAATTATGAATGAAGAGAGCAGAATTCTTGAAGAGGTCTTAAAATCTGCCCAGAGAATAAAATTTGGAGAGATAATTATTACGATACATAATTCAAAAATAGTCCAGATAGAAAGGAGGGAGAAGAGACGTTTTGATTTGAAGTTAAAGCCGACCATAAAAATGGAGGCAGGCCAAAACTTTGGTTTACTGGCTGGACAACCAGAGTAGCCAGATTCAAAGGAGCCCGGTATGGAGATTAATATCCAGAGTTTAAGGTCATCCTTAATTTTATTAATTTGCTTTTCCGCCTCTCCTGCCTCGTTTGCTGCCCATCCCCTCATAACCGATGACACGGGGACCCAGGGCAAGGGGAGATTCCAGATTGAGATTAACAGCGAATTTACCTTTGACAAAGAACGGCAGTACAACACCGATGAAGCGAGGTGGGAGAAAAGAAAAGAGACCGGCGGTGAAATGGCAACAATACTTTCTTACGGGATAACCGATGATGCCGATATTGTTTTGGGATTGCCCTGTAAATGGAAAAAAACGAGGATAGACGGAGCCCTGACTCAGGACCCGGCTGAACAGGGAGATGGGTTATCGGACATTTCCTTTGAGGTTAAATGGAGATTTTTTGAAAAAAATGGTCTGAGTTTCGCTTTAAAACCCAACGTTACATTGCCGACAGGAAATGAAGAAAAGGGCCTGGGCAGCGGCAGGGCATCCCCGGGCATTGTTTTCATTACCACAAAAGAAATAGAGCCCTGGGGATTTCACCTAAATGTGGGTTATACGCATAATGAATATAGACTTCAAAAAGACAAAGAATCAAACAGGAATGAGATATGGCATGTTTCCTTCGCATCGGAGGTGGAAGTGGCGAGAAATCTGAGGGCGGTGGCGAATGTCGGGGTGGAGAGAAATCAAGACAAAACTTCAAATAACCATCCTGCTTTTATTTTAGGGGGGTTGATCTATTCGCCCTTAGAGAATATTGACATCAATATCGGCATTAAAGGCGGCTTAAATAAGCCGGAGACGGATTTAACATTCCTTGCAGGAACGGCTGTGAGGTTTTAGAGAAAGGGGGTGGCAGGATGTGTTATGCTGTGCCGGTAGCAGGAGCGGTAGTTACCTCATTTTTATGGAAGAGGAAAAAGGAAGTAAAGCTCTGGTGGCTCAACCTGATGTTTTACGGGGGAGCGCTCTTTGGGGTCATTGATCATCTCTGGAACGGCGAGTTGTTTCTTATCTCAGAGAATCTGGCGAGGGATTTACTCTTAGGAGTGGTGATTTCTCTGGGCATAGTCGGCTTTTGGTTTATGATTGTAGTTTTAAGTAAAGCCAGCCCGGCATTGTCTACCAGCAAGGGCAGATAAGTCAGGCAATAATATTCAGCAGACGCCCTGAGAGGGGAGGCGATTTATGCTTGGCAAATTCTTTTTTAGCGCATTTTCTGCCGTGTTTCTGGCGGAATTGGGAGACAAAACCCAGCTTGCCGGCTTGAGCCTGGTCTCTAAAACCAAGGCGCCCTGGACGGTATTTTTGGGTTCTGTCTCTGCCTACGCCATTGTTACCCTGCTCACAGTATTTTTAGGCCATCTCTTAGGGAGGTTCATCCCGGCAAATATTATCCGTGTAGCCGCCGCCTCAGTATTCATCGTCATCGGAATTCTGATGCTTGTGGGCAGGATATAACTTACGTAACTTACGTTAAAAAATATTTGACTAAAAATTTTACCTAAGGTATAATAAAAAAGTAAAATTTTTAGAAAGAAAGAATTTTTCCTCATCCTGATAAGAGAATGTTTTAAGGGGAGGTTGCCGACTCCCCTTTTTAAATGAAGCCGCAACTTATGGAGCGGTAGCGCCCGCCTTCGCTAAAACCTCGGCGAGGTCGCTCGCCAGCGCCGCCCTTTGGGGCTGCGCGTATGGGTGCTCCGATGAACGCCTTTGTGCGCGTTTCATTGGCGTCTTTAAGGTAAAGGAACCCAAGCCGGCGGCAGAGTATCTAAAGACGCAGGGGAGGTTTAGGCATCTTTTTTCTCCCGAGGCAAAGGAGGAACTTGCGCGTATTCAGGAGATTGTCAGGGAAAACATAGAAAAATACGACATCGCAGTTAAAGGAGAATGAAGCGAGATGATTTATCATAATTTGGCAGAATTGTATTTTAATTTAGAGGAATGCCTCGCGGTGAGCAGAGGAAAGATAAAGGTAAAAAACGCCAGCCTCATTAAAGATAAATTTATTGATGAACTGGTGGAGAATTTATGCCTGAATACTAACCCCGAAATAAAAGATAAGATATTTGAGATTATCTGGATGGTAGCTGGAGAGCTGGGTATTTATCCCTCCTCAATACAGAAGTTCTACGAGGCAAGGGGTAAGGGCAAAGTTGGTGGTTTTACCGTCCCGGCGATAAATTTGCGTGGTTTGACCTACGATTTAGCTCGGGCGATATTTAAGACCGCGCTAAAGATGAATGCCGGTGCGTTTATCTTTGAGATTGCCCGTTCGGAAATCGGCTATACCGGTCAGAGACCACAGGAGTACGCCGGGGTCTGCCTTTCCGCAGCCGTTAAAGAAGGTTACTCTGGTCCGGTCTTTATTCAGGGAGACCATTTCCAGGTAAATGCCAGGAAATACAAAGAGAATCCCGGGAAGGAAATTCAGGGGTTAAAAGATTTGATCTTTGAAGCCATCCACCACGGTTTCTACAATATTGATATTGACAGCTCAACCCTGGTTGAATTGGACAAACCTGCTATCAAAGAACAGCAGAGGTTTAATTTTGAGGTTGCGGCAGAGTTGACTGAATACATTCGCCAATTTCAGCCGGGGTCTTTGGATGTCTCCGTGGGAGCGGAAATTGGCGAGGTGGGAGGGAAGAATTCTACGGCCGAAGAACTGAATGCCTTTATGGAAGGATACCTCGAATCGGTTGGTGGACAGAAGGGAATCAGTAAAATCAGCGTTCAGACGGGGACCAGCCACGGCGGAGTGGTCCTTCCTGACGGCTCGGTGGCAAAGGTAAAATTGGACTTTGATACCCTGGGAACACTCTCTAAATTAGCCCGCGAGAAATATAAGCTGGCGGGGGCAGTCCAGCACGGAGCATCTACCTTGCCTGCCGAGGCATTTCATAAATTTCCTGAAGCAGAGACCGCCGAGGTGCATTTAGCCACTGAATTTCAGAATATGATTTTTGAATCTAAATTTTTTCCCACGGATTTGAGGGAAAAAATTTACCAGTGGATTAGAGAAAGCCTAGCAATCGAGAGAGAAGAGGGCCAGACGGATGAGCAATTCTATTATAAGACCCGCAAAAAATCCTTCGGTCCCTTCAAAAAGGCTTTGATGGGACTTGCCGAAGATATCCGGGCGGAGATTCGCGCAGAGATGGAGAACAAATTCGATTTTTTATTCAGGGAATTGCGGCTTTCCGATACCAAGGAGGCGGTAGAGAAATTTACCAAGGCAAAGAAGCTTCCCTGCCCGCAGAAAATAGAAGTTAAGATGGCAGAGAAGTTTGAGGGCGGCGAATAGAGTCACGAATTAATACAGATTACACGCAAATAGACACGAATTAATTCAGGGCGGAGGAAAAACTTCCGCCCTTTTTTGTAACCGCAGATGTCGCAGATAAAGAGCAGATTGCGCAGATTTATTTTAGCGGACTTTGCGGGATAAAGAATTTTGCGCTTTTGCGGTTCAGCCCTTGACGATTGTAATTTTCACTTGACACCCCTAAATAAACCTGCTAAAATTTATAGAAATTAATAAATAACCCTGCTAAAATGTTTATCCATCGAGAATTAGAAGCTCAGATTAAACCCTTTTTAAAAAGAAAAGAGACGATTGCTATTATTGGACCCCGTCAATCAGGGAAGACCACCTTTTTAAAATATCTGGAAAGAGAATTTATTAAATCCAAACACAGGGTAAAATTTCTTACCTTTGAAAAATTGTCAGAATTAAATCTATTTCAAGAAAACATTGAGGATTTTAAGGCTTTTTACGAAGATTACGGAATTGTTATTATTGATGAATTTCATTATGCAAAAGAAGGAGGGCAGAAATTAAAATACCTTTATGACACTACTAAAGTAAAATTTATCGTTTCGGGTTCCTCCTCATTAGAATTAACCTTTCAGACCGCTAAATTTATGGTGGGAAGGTTATTGAGATTTCATCTTTTGCCATTTTCTTTCCGGGAGTTTATTTTCTCTGCGGATAAAGAATTATATACACTAATTCAAAAGAGGATTCCAGATATAATTTGTAAATTTAGTTTTAAAAATGTCTTTGGGCAAGAATTGAATTCCCGGATACAAAGGCTATTTGAAAAATATATCATATTTGGTGGATATCCTGCCTGCGTGTTGGCGAAAAAAGAAATGGAAAAGCAAAAAATTTTAGAGGGCATTTTTGAATCTTATGTCTTAAAGGATGTGCGAAGTTTATTACAGCTTGCTACAGAGGATGAACTGATTAGAATTGTAAAAATTTTATCTACACAGATTGGCAGTTTAATAGAATATAAAGAACTCTCTAATGCCACCCAGCTTAATTACAAGAATCTCCTTAAGAATTTAGAAGTATTAAGGCAGACCTATATTTTGGATTTCATCAAGCCCTTCTTCACCAACCGTCGAACAGAACTTACCAAAAACCCCAAGGTTTATTTCTTAGACCCGGGCTTAAGAAACTGGGTCTGTGGTGATTTCCGAAATATTGATAAAAGGGATGATTTGGGTCAACTTGTAGAAAATTTTGTTTTCTCGACATTGAAGAGAAGAGAAGAATTTTCTCGCAGGCTTAATTTCTGGAGGACAAAGAGTAAGGCAGAAGTAGATTTTGTTATCCAGATTCCTCAGGGTCTTATTCCTATTGAGGTAAAATACTCTATCAGTCCCACTATAGGTAAAAGCTTATACAGTTTCATTAAGAGATTCTCTCCCAAACGAGCAATTGTTTTAACTAAAGGATTTGTGGCTGAGAGAAGGGTAGGGAATTGCAGAGTTCAATTTCTGCCAGTGTATTATTTGCCATAGTAACTTTTTGTCGTCCAGCCTGACCTTAAATCTTAAGACCATTCTTTTAATAATTGTTTTGATTTTGAGAGTAAAGTCCTTAGTTACTCCTCTTGCTATTTCTCGTTCCTCCCACTAAATTGCTTACTATATACCACTCCCTTCAAGTTTGATTTTGGTAGTAGTTAAATTCCTTCCTGCCCCGACAATAGTTAAACAAATGTCGGGGTCTGTGACAGAAATTTAAAATGCTTGAGAATAGGGTTGGTATGGGGTATAATTTAAATGAAGCCGAAACTTACGGAGCGCAGTGACGCAAGTTTGTCCCGAATGAACCTACTTCTTTTGAGATTCTTCGGAATCCCAAAGAGTAGCCTAAGAAGTTTTTACATTCGGGAATGGCTGAATTTGACCCCCACACCAATTGCAATATAACGTTGCCTAATTACGCAATTGGTGTGGGGATCCAATTCGCAGACGCTCCAATATGAAATAGGACGGGCTACCCTTGACAAAATGTACATTTTGTCAAGGGTCTGCTCATTGGATATGTGGATTAAATTTTTATATCTCTGTATTCTCTTAAGTCTTGCCCTGGGTTTCTTTGCTTTCCTTTCCTTCAGGAAATCCCCTTCCTTCTTTGGCAAGACCGCCGCTTTCCTGAAGATTTTGCTGTTTGTTTCTCTGGCTTCGGTTATTTTCTGGACAACGATACATATAAGAAAATATGAGCTGTTTGGCCGCGAGAGGGTAGTTGCCCACATTCTCTGCCGCAAAATCGGTAATGAGCAGATGGAATTAGTTCTTAAACGGCAGGATAGAAGGGATGGAGAGGAAAAATTTATCCTGCGGGGAGACCAGTGGATGATTGGCGGAGAAATCTTACGCTGGAAAAAGCCGCTATATTTCTTAGGTATGAATAGTCTTTATAAACTTTCGCGCATTGGTAGTCGTTATTTAAAGGTAGAGCGAGAAAGTTTGACTACCCATTTTGAATTAAGCGGCGGCACCGACGGTTTCTGGTTATTTTTCTATCGTAATCAGAGATTTTTTCCTTTCATTGAGGCGGTCTACGGCAATTGCGCCTACACCTTCCCTAAAGATAAAACCCTATTTAAGCTCTATGTGAACCAGACCGGATACTTTATTAAAGAAGAGCCGGGGAAATAAATGAAGCAAAGAGAAAGGAAGTCAAGCGAGGACAC
>JBBIPY010000033.1:0-12758 GCA_037442605.1 Candidatus Omnitrophota bacterium | reverse complement strand
AAAGCATCATGAGGAAAATTTCAAATGTAAAGAACTGTTTGTAACACTACACTAGCCTTTTCCTATCTTTGACCTAGATCTCAATTATAGCCAAGGAACTGGGTCTGTATTTTCTTTTAATCCAAATACAGTATCCCGCCCCTCTTCGCTTCTGGGAGGTATTAACAGTCCTGTTGTTGGTGTCTGCTCGGATTGGATTGCTTCATCTATAATACGCAACCCGGAAAGTACTCCTCTCCTAAATGCGCCCAATTCGCCTGGATACTTAAATACATAATCACCGTTTTCTATTGCCGTTAAGGTGTCCTTCAAGAAATCTATAATCATGTTTCGCACCTCTCCTGGGTTTCTCGCAGCAATAAATCCTAAAGCTGTTGCTGCTGTTTGACAAAACGCACCATCTCCTCCTTTTTTAACAACTTGAACCAAAAAATCAGTTGCTTGGGGGTTATCCATCTTTCCTAAGGCTGAAATAGCGTTCAACCGGAGAATATAGTCTGTTGTTGGATCCTCAATAGCACCTATCAAAATAGACGCAGTTCTACTGTCGCTTATAGAACATAATGTTCTTATTATATCCTCCCGAATTTTCTTAAAAACTGCTTCTCGGGCATTGTCCAATACCTCAATCAAATATGGAACTACTGCACTTCCCATTGCCCCTAATGCCCGTACTGCTTCCTTAGAAACATCATCACCTCGCCCTAACTTTAGTATTAAAGCTGGTGCTATTGGGGCAATTTCACCAGGATGAAATTCGGCTATTTTGCCCAGAGATTCTATTGCTCTAAGTATAACTACACCATCCCTATCATTTAAAGCTGCTATTAAACCGACGGTTGCAACAGGAGAGGCTATTTTACCTAAAGATGTTGCTGCCCATCTTCTAGTAATCCAATGGGAGCTATTTAACGCATCTAGTAGATGCGGCACTGATTCTTCGCCTCCTATTTCACCCAATGCCCAAGCGGCATATCTTCTCATATACCATCTAGCCCCATCTCCTGATTGTATAGCGTCCAGGAAAATACCTTGTATTGTTTTTAATTGACTGGGGTCATTTTTAGCTATTTCCACCAATGCATCTGTAGCCGCAAGGCTAATAGGGTAATCATATAAATTACGATAAGTCCTATTAGATGTTTGGGTTGGATTTCTTAACATCTCTGCAAGTTGCGGAATGATGCGTTCTATATGATCTGGATTTTCCCCTATTATATTGACTACTGAAACTTTTAAGCCTTTCGCCAAATAATCTGAGACTATATACACTTCTGATGTGGAAAATGGTGAATTTTTCCATACATCTTTTAACAAACCTATTAACGCCTCAAACGCTCTACTGTCCCCTATCCTACTAAGTTTTTTTACTATTTTAAAATCAATGTCGCTAACAATTCCGGCTCTTTTTATTTCTCCTTTTGCCTCTCTATAAGCTATCTTAGATTCTTCGTATGCTTTTATACATTCTTGTATTATTCGATCTACTTCGTCTGCAAACGCAATATTTGATTCCAAAGCCATCCCCGCTAACAACATTGCCACCAAAACTACTAACATCTTCTTCATCTTACTGCCTCCTTTTTGGTTTGGGGATAAAAATATCCCTGTTTATATAACACTTTTAACCGTTGAACAATTACAGATAATCTTATTCTTTCCATCTTGTATGCGTATATTGCAATAATCATGCCAAAACAGCAAAACCAGCTTAATTATCGGGCGTCATTTAATATAACTATATGAGATATAAAATGTTAAAGTAAGAAAAAATATCCGGACGGTACCAGGTAGAGGATTTACAAACAGGGTTAAACAAGTAAAAAAATGTATACTTTTTATCCAGCTTAATCTATTTTAGAATAGTTATTTGCGTAATTATCTGCAATATCAGGTAGTTAGGATAGAAGTAAATGTAAAGACAGGTAAAATGCGGTGTAAATAAATTTACCTTAGAGTTTTTTAAAATTTGAGTTTGGTTCCGTCTCCGGGGCAATATTGATAACTCCGCGGATAGGTTTTGCCGCATTGAAGGCAGCCTTTGTATAGA
This sequence comes from Candidatus Omnitrophota bacterium, assembly GCA_037442605.1. GTDB lineage: Bacteria > Omnitrophota > Gorgyraeia > DTHP01 > DTHP01 > JBBIPY01. The sequence goes on along the minus strand of JBBIPY010000033.1, from coordinate 10,708 downwards.
CCGCTCTGGGAAAACTGAGGCGGGGTTTGGGTCTCCGATTCGCTTTTAACGGGTGCGGGTTTAACCATGGGCGTTGGTGATGGACTGGCAGTAGTTTTCGGAACAACAACCGAGATGCCGGATGCCGGGTTATTTTGGGATACCTCCTGATTTAAATTAGCAATCTCCTCTTGCGCCCGTTTTATACGGTCTTTTAGAGGGGGATGGGAACGCAGAAAAAGCGGCGTGGCGAAGGCTTTATTCTTTTCTAGTTCCTGAAGTTTCTTGAGCAGGTTGACCATACCCTGGGGGTCAAAACCCGCTTTGGAGGCATATTTTATACCTAATTTATCCGCTAAATATTCATCTTCCCGGCTGTATCCCAGACTGAGCAGGTTAAAAGTAACATTTATCGCCTTCTGTAAATCCTCAGGCCCTCCCCTGCCAAAGGCAAAGCTCATCAAAATATCGTATCCTATCTTTGCCTGGAGTTTCTTGACAATATGCCGCGCGGCAACATGGCCGATTTCATGCGCCAGAACAGCGGCCAATTCGTCATCATTAACCTTTTCCAGAAGTCCGGTGTGTACATAAATATAGCCCCCGGGGGTGGCAAAGGCATTTATTTCTTTATCTTTGATTACCCGGAAGTGATATATAAGGTCCTGGCGGTCAGAAACCCGCGCAATCTTTTTCCCGATTACGTTTACACGTTCATTTATCTGAATGTCCTTAACAATGTAGTAGGACTGGGTTATCCTGTAGTCCATATTTCTGCCCAGGAAAACCTCGCTGGAGGTATCGATGAAAATCAGTTCTTCCTTCTGGGTGGCAGGATTGTACATAGTTGCACAGCCGTCTAATAAGCAACAGGCAACAAGCAACAGGCAACACGTAAAAAGTAACCGAACCTGCGCTAATCTGTGTTTTAAATTTGTGGTAATTCGGTTTCTCATTTGTGGTAATTCGTGCTGTTAACCCGGTGGCCAGGAAAATTTTCTGCCGCCTAAAAGATGTAGATGGATGTGGAAAACCGCCTGACCGGCGTCTTTATTGCAGTTAAATACCAGCCGGTAGCCGGATTCGGCGATATTTTTCTCCTGCGCGATTTTTTTCGCCACAAAGACAAGTTTTCCCATCAGCCCTGAATCGCCTTCCGTAATCTCGGAGAGTCTCTCAATATGTTTTCGCGGGATAATAACGATGTGCACCGGGGCCTGGGGATTGATGTCGTTAAAGGCAACGATATCCTTATCGCTATAAACCATGTTGGCAGGGATTTCCTCGTTGATAATCTTGCAGAAAATACAATTCATTTTGCCTCCTCTGCGAGTTTTATTGCCTTTTCCACGGCTTCAGACGGTTTATCCGCAGACAAAATCTGAGAAGAAACATCCCAGGTCTCTATTCCCACAAGCGGTTTTTTCATTTTCAAGGCAAACGATATCTCGGAAAGCGTCCCGAATCCCTTTCCTATAGCAATTAATGCCTCTGCAGACCTGACGATGATAATGTTCCTTGCCTCACCTATTCCTGTGGCTATGGGTATATCGATGTAAGGATTGGCCAGGGAGGTGTCTTCGGTAGGTAAAATGCCTATGGTGAGTCCTCCCTTTTGCTGTGCCCCTTTCGCTGCCGCCTCCATTACCCCGCCCAGACCGCCGCAGATTAATACGCCGTCTCTGCGGGCAATTTCCCTGCCCACCTCTTCGGCAATGCGGTAAAGCCGGGCATCGGGTTCGGAGGTTCCGATAACGCCAATACGGATTTTCTTGAGGGAGGAAGGCATACTAATGGACAGGGCTGCCAGGAGCTATATTTCTTTCAGGAATGACCAAAGAGAGATTATCCGCGTCAGCTGTTGCCAGTAACATACCCCGGCTTTCCACTCCACGGATAACTGCGGGTTGTAGATTGTCTACAATAACGATATTTTTATTCAGGAGTTCCTCGGGCAGGTAGAATTTTCTTATGCCAGCGACTAATTGTTTGATGCCGTCTCCCGTATCCACTTTAAGTATATAAAGTTTATCGGTCTGCGGGTGTTCCCTGACCTCAACTATTTTTGCTGTTTTAATCTCTATTTTCTTAAATTCATCCAGGGTAATCATTCTGCAGAATCCCTCAGTTGTTCGCTTACAAATCGGGCGATCTTTTCTCTATCTTCAGGCTTGATGTCGCTGAACATTATAGCGATATAATACCTGTTTTTGCCGGATATTTTTAGATTCTCCTGAACCCTTACTACCATTCCATCGCAGTCTATTCTCATCTCTTTTTCCTTCTTTGTTGCCGGCAGCACAAGGGTAATCTTTAGCTTCGTGGCTACGGGAATGGGTTTTTCCAGATAGCACAATACTCCTCCCGCCCCGATATTCATTGTCTCGGTAAAGAAATCAAAGGTCTCCCCGAATGCCTTTATCGGCAGATTTTTATCCAGACGAGGATATTTTCTGCGTTCCATCTTAAATTCCCGCTTCGCCGAGCTCAGCGAGGCGAGCGCGGCAATTCGCTTTTTATTCGTGTCTCAAACGGGCCTAGAGGGAATCGAACCCTCACATCAGGGTCCGGAGCCCTGCACTCTATCCATTAAGCTATAGGCCCTTTTATACACAGATAGACACAGATGAAAAGAAACAGATGGACACAGATTGTCGTCCTGAATCTGTGATAATCTTGCATCTTCTAATCTGCGCTCATCTGTGTAAAGTTAGGTCTTTAGGGGCTTCTTGCGCTCTTCCGACCAGCATTTCTTCTTGCAGTAATATTTTCCGTCGCGAAAATACCAGCCGCGGCGTTTCAAAACCCGATTGCAGAAGCGGCAATTTTTAGGTTTGCCTTCGGACTTAGTCTCGGATTTGGCCGGTTTGACTGCAGTCCCAGGTACTGTCTTATTTTCTTCTGGCATCTTCAATGAGCCCCGTCCTTTCTAACGGGGTTTACCTTTCTTTGGTTATCATTTCGGAAACGCTCTTGACGCGTTTGACTAATTCCACCGCATCCTCTACCGCCTTAGAACCCTGCCATACGCTGCGTTCTTTTGTCTTGCCTGCCCTGGTGGTATAAATCAGGCGGATGTCCAGCTTAAGGGTGGTGCCTGTTTCATCATCAATGGTGTTGATATCATAGATTGCTCGATGGTCGGCGGTTCCTTTCAGGTCTGCCCAGATCTCATCCCAGAGAGGCAGGGGTAAGAATTTATGGGCTGTAAATAAACCCTCTTTGGTATTGGAAGAGGTAATGATAAAATTCATATCGCGCAGGGTTTCGTTCAGATAATAATTGACGATCTCTTTCCGCGAATCTATGTGTATCATCATTGGTAAGGCGGTAATAAAAGGCAGGGCGGGTTTTTTCTTTTTAGAGACCACTTCTTTCTTCTCTTCCTTCTTTTGCGGTACCGTCTTTGGATGGATACCGGCAACTACAGAAGAAATGGTTACGCTGTATATATCGCCATCTTTCAGAACTGCATTGGGCTCTATACGCTTGATATCGCAGGCGGAGACTTTTTCTTTTGCGCGAATAATCTGTAAGGTTGCGATATTTTTACCGTCTTTCAGCAGATTAAGTTTTGTGCCTTCCCGTATTCCATCTTCTGCGCCTCTATCAATAACTAAGAAATTATGCGCGCGATTTATGGAAAGGACCTTTACCCCCAAAATATTTTCTGATGCCGAGGGATTATTACTTGACTCTGCAGTTGCAAATCTGCCATGCGAAACGAACAGAAGCAGAGATAGAAATATACAGGCTTTGCTCTTCATCGGTTTATAACCCTTCTGTTTAATTATACTAAAAGCAGGATAATACATCAATATAATTAATTACTCTAAGTATAGACTGCGGAAACAAGCGGTTCTCTGTTTAAGAATCGCGTAAGGTTAATTCTATGCTGTGGTTGCATATCTTTAAACTCTAAACCTACGCGGTAACGCGGGGCATAGGGAAATTTTTGAATCCAAGCCAGCTTCGTCTTCGTTCTAATAGGCGCGCTATATTTCTTTAACGAGAATTCTACCATTATCTCCGAATCCTTGGCAATAAATTTATCCAAAGTTATACCCAGACCTCCTTCGCTGATATCCTTGCTCAGGGTGTAATCTAATTGAGTCTGTCCTTTTTGCTGGTACCCTACCGAGGTATCGAAAATCAGCCGGGGATATCTCCTTTTCTCTATCGCATTCTCTTTTATCATTGCAGCAGCGCTCCTTAAGAGAGCCTTTTCCTGATAGTCTTTCGGATTAACTCTAAAGGAATGCCTTCCTTGATAATCCCTCTGCCTATTGTTTCCGGTATAACCATTCGTGTTCTTGCGCCTTGGAATTTTTTGTCATAACCTATTGCCTTGATTATGTTGTCTACCCTTAAACCGGAAATCTTATTGGGCAGACCAATACGCAGGAGAAGGTTTTCTATCCTTTTAAGCGTATCTTTCGTTGTATACCCCAACGCCGTTCCGAGCTCTGCTTCCAGAAGCATTCCCAGGGCAACGGCCTCGCCATGATGGTATCTATGGGTATATTCAGAAGCCGCCTCTATCCCGTGTCCGATGGTATGACCAAAATTCAATAACATCCTTATCCCTTCTCTATCGTACTCATCCTTTTCTATAATTCTGGCTTTTACCGAACTGCATTCACCTACAATGTATTCCCAATCGCTGCAGGTAAAATCGGCGCATTCGGATTCTATATATTCAAAGAGCCTTCTGTTTTTTATGACGCCGTATTTTACAATCTCGGCTAAACCGTTTTTAATTTCCCGGCGAGGCAGGCTTTCCAGAACCGAGATATCCGAAAAAACCAGGCGCGGTTGATAAAAACTCCCTATAAGATTCTTACCGCATGGCAGGTCTATTGCCGTTTTTCCTCCGATTGCCGAATCCACCTGCGCCAGCAGGGTCGTGGGAGTCTGCACATAAGGAATTCCTCTCTTATAAACGGAGGCAGTAAATCCCGCTATATCGCCTACCACGCCACCCCCCAGGGCAATCAGGAAGATATTCTTTCCTTTATCGTAAGATACAATTTTCTTAATTAAATCCGACCAGACAGAGAAGGACTTTGCCTTTTCTGAATCAGGGATAAATTCAGTATGCATAGAAAAGGCATGGGCCTTTAAAGATTCTGCGATTCTGCTACCTAATATCTTCCAGACTTTGCGGTTAGTGACAATAAAGGCATCCTGTCCTATGTTTAGGCCTCTGATAAGCCTGCCCAATCCATCGCGAGCCCGGTTGCATATTATAATCTCATAGTTTCCTTTCTTGAGGCTGACCCTGATTTTTCTCATCTTATTTCTTTTCTTTTGTCGCCGGCTGCTGTTGGCCCTGCTGGGTTTTGGTCTCAGCCGTAGCTGCCGGAATGGCCTCTGTGGTTGTTTTGGGCGTCTCCTCCGCCTTCTCTTTCTTGATCTTTAGCCTGATGCGTTTTATCTTGGGTAACCCGAACATAGAAGCGTCATCTTTCAACTTGTTTTTTTCTATCATAAATTTTACACGCTCGTTTCTCTTGAGGACGTTGCGATGTTGCAAACCTATGCCGGAAATCTTTAGGCTGGGATGCTTACTCATTTTATTGCCTCCTCTACTATATGTTATTAGGCACGTTAAATACGGCGATAATGAGCGTTGCGCAGATGCGCAAAAGGTGCTTCTTAGCAGCGCTCATATTGCTTCTATTGGGGCATATTCCTGATATAGCCAGACCCGTATTTTTTGCTTAACAGGGAAAGGTCTCTTTTGGCATTCTCCTTGCTTAAATATTTTCCGATACATATCTGGTATAAATTCCTGGAATAGATAATAAAGGGTTTGTAGCCGTCGCGCACCAACTGTTCTGTTTTCTCCATCGCCATGGCCCTATCCTTATAGGCAAACACCTGAATAGTATATCTGTATTTTTCCGTCTGAGAAACGGATTTATGCCCTCCCGCCTCTGGCCTTGGCAAAGATTTCGTTTTTGCATGAACAGATGGAATGGCGGTAGGCTTAGGTATAACTTTAACCAGGGAAGCATTATCCGTATGGTTGATGCCGGATATTCTTTTTTCGATAGCGAGCACATTCTTTTGTCTTTTTTGATGAAGGATTCTTCCGCGTTCCATACCCAGGCTAAATATTACAACGCAGATCAGTAAAAAGATAATCGAGGAAAAGATTATGCCTTCGTAACTCAACCGGATGTTTACTAAACCGTAAGGAAAGATTTGTTTCAGCGAGGGATGACGCATCCTTTTCTTAGCCCTCTGGTTGGATTGTTCAAATAAATCTGTTTGCATCTCTTTATTCATGTTCATATTATTTAAGACGCGACAAAATGCCCTCTATTTGCAGGGTAACATCTTTATCTTGAGTATAGGCGTATCCGGTAGTGGAAGAACCGCGATGGGCTACCAGAATGCCATCCCTAACCAGTTCTTCAAGAGCTTTCTTTACTATCTTCGGTTTTATGCTGGTCCATGTAGATATACCGCGGATGCTGTCTACGGATTGCGGGTTCTCATAGAAGAAGGTAATAATTTTCTTTTTTACCGGATCCGTCAATATCCTGGATATCCTGTCCATATTCAATGAGCCCCCCTTGACAAAATGTACATTTTGTCAAGGGTAAATTCAGCCAGCAAACTTATGTTTCCGACTTCGCTCTTCGAGCTGCGTCGAGACCCGCCGAAAGCGGGCGCTTCGCGCCATAAACTGCCTCTTCATTCGACTATTCTCTTCTGCAATCTGCAGATAATATTTTTAACCTTTCCTTTTTTAACCAGATTAAGAAAGGCCTTTACTACCGCAGGGTCAAATTGCGTCCCGGAAGATTCTTCTATCTCCTTTACCGCGTCGTTAATTTTCATACTTCCTTTATAAGGGCGCTTGCAGATCATTGCCTCAAAGGCATCTGCCAAGGCGATAATCCTGGCACCTAAGGGAATCTGGTTCCTCTTTAATTCCATCGGGTATCCTTTTCCATCAAATCTTTCATGATGATGCATAATCAGGGGTATCGCGGGCTTCATTGCCTCTATGGAACTGACTATCTCGGCGCCTTTAACCGGATGCTCTTTGATTAAACCGTATTCTTTACCCGTAAGTTTAGTGGGTTTCATTAGTATCGCGTCGGGGACGCCGATTTTGCCTGCATCCAGAAGTAAAGCGGCATATTTTAGAGACTCCATATCCTCCTCTGGCAATTTCATTTCTTTGCCTATCTCGAGCACGATTTCTACAAAGCCTATGGGATGCGTATAGGCATCCGGAAGACGGGCATCAAGTATAGCCCCTAAAGACTTAATGCTGCCCCAGAGCATCTTTCCGCGGTCCTCATATAACTGGGCATTCCTTATCGCAATTACTGCCTGCTCCGCCAAGACCGTCAGAATCTCCTGGTCAGAATTGGTAAAGGGTTTGCTGTCTTGTTTGTCCTCTACCCGTATCGTTCCAATTATCTCCTGGTCTACTAAAGGCACGCATATGCATTTATTACCGAGATATATCCTGCCCGTCCTTACTATTTCCTTTTCGAGGTTAGCTCTCAGGCCAATCTTTTTTAGATTGGCATCCGGCTTTTTATTTATATTGATGTATGTCTTGGGAACCAATGTTTTCTTCACCGGGTCAACCAGCATAATCACGCACTTTTTTGCGCGCATAACCTGGAGAGATAGACGGGCAATACGCGGAAGCAACTCCCCGAGGTTTAAGGTAGAGCTGATAAGGCGGTGAACCGTATGGACTGTAGAGAGCGCGATGGCGCGGGGCCTGACCGTCTCATAGAGCTTGTGTAGTTCTTGTTCTTTTTTTATCTTATCGACAATAATTCTTACAGCGGTGTTTAGATTTTCTATGGCTAAAGGGGATGCGCTCTCGTTAATATGGCATATGCCTAAGAATGTCTTTGCTTCTCCATTGTAACCGATGGGTATGGCTATTCCGTAGAAACTGTAATGACAGGTAAACTCAAGGGGGTGGGCGCTGCCGGCTGCCGCTTTTACATTTCTAATTATGCAATCCCGGCAGATTTTTTTTCTGCAGGATTCTCTCATCTTGTTACAGACCTGACTTTCCCCATTGAGATTTACGGCAGATAGGAACTTTCTACCGGCGTTTCTGCCCACAAGCCACCAGATAGTTGTCTCGCCGGTTAATTCATCGAATATCTTCTTTTCTGCGCGGATGTCCGGTTCCTTTAATAGCTGTTCAAAAATGATCTGGTCTTCCGAGAATTTATCGAGCATAGTCCTTTCCTGTCTTTGCTCCGTTTTAAAGATTGAAGCTCCACGGGCTTACACCCGTGGAATCTTTCTTTTCGCTTCGGCTCGGCACAGCGAAAACCTCGCCGAAGCGGAATTCCTCTCGCTATCCATCCCCACCCTTACAGGTGGGGAATTCCGCGAAGGCGGGTTAAAAGTCGGCGTTTCCCTACAAGGAATCTTTATAACGGGGGTTGTTTTACCTCTGCCTTATATTCTAACAAAACATATCTTTTTTTTCAAAACAATTTTGTATTCAGATTAATTGTATTCAGACGCGCTCAAACGGCTCAAATAACTTCTTATATTCCTGCAGGGCATAGCGGTCGGTCATCCCCGCAATATAATCACAGACCACTCTGCAGGGGTCTTCTTTAGAGAGCCTGTTTCTGCTTGATGTAGGCAGCTGTTCCGGCCGTTTTATATAAACCTTAAATAGTTCGTTGATAAACCTTCTTGCCTTATCCGCCATACGAATCACGCGGTAGTGATGATAGAGGTTGTCCATCAGATATTGCCTCAAAGGCCCGCGCAGGCATTCCATCGTTCGGCTGAAACTTATGATACGCCGGGGACTTTTCCTCACATCCGCTATGGATTTTATGCCCAGTTGTTTGATGTTCCTTGCCGAATTATTTATAATATCGGTTACCTGCAGGTCAATGAGCATGCGTATCGTTTGTATCCTTTCTATTTTTCTTCCCAGTTTAGAATATTTACCTGTTACTATCCGGTTCGCTTTATCCCAGAGTTCTATTTTCTGTAAGCATTTCTCGTCCAGCAACTCGGAATTCAATCCGTCATCCAGGTCATGATTATCATAGGCGATTTCGTCGGCTATATCCACAACCTGAGTTTCTAAAGTTGGGGGGGTCTGCGGTTCGAGTTCTTTCAGGCTGATTCCGGCATAGCTCAGGGGAATCGCAAGCCGGGCATCTTTCTTTGTTGTCTTTCCTGCAGGCGTAACTCTTCCCGCATGGTCGAAACGTGTAGTATGTTTCAAAATACCCTCTCTAACTTCCCAGGTCAGATTCAGGCCGGTAAATGCAGGATAGCGTTCTTCTAAATAATCAACGACCCGTAGGCCTTGTAGATTATGGTCGAATCCTCCGCGTTCTTTCATTAAAAGGTGCAGTATCTCCTCGCCGGAATGCCCAAAGGGAGTGTGGCCCAGGTCATGCGCCAGAGAGATTGCCTCAACCAGGTCCTCATTTAGTCTCAACGCACGCGCAATAGAACGTCCAATCTGGGCTACTTCTAATGTGTGCGTCAGTCTTGTGCGGTAATGGTCGCCCTCGTGGTTGACGAAAACCTGCGTCTTGTATTCCAGACGGCGGAAGGCTGTACAGTGAATTATGCGGTCCCGGTCTCGCTGATAAATTCCCCTGTAGGGATGGCTCTGTTCCGGATATTTCCTAAGGCGGCTTAATCTGCTTCTCATAGCATAAGGAGCCAGGGTTTTTTCTTCGGCATATTCGCTGCTACAATATTTTGTCATCTCTTCTTTTATTCCGGAAATATCTTATTCTTTCCGAATAGTTTCAATATTTGGTTTACCTCTGCCAGCTCTAAAAGCACAAATTTTTCTTCCTTTGCTACCAGCCGCGCGTCTTCATCCGCTCCGTCCAAGGCGATCGCTATTCTATGGCTGTATCTATTCCCCTGCTTCTTGCAACTCGAAACAACCTCCGCCATAGCCGTTTCGTTAATATGATTTTTCTTAATAATCAAGGCCCAGGGTTTGTCTTTTGTCCTGCCTATAATTACGGGCGTAGAGCCCTGTATATTCTTTATCTCTAAACTGCGAAAGTTAGGCAGTTTAATCCGCTTATTATTTAGAAATATGATTTCGCTGTTGAATAATGCAAATAAATCTCGCACGCGTTCAACTGTATTCTTTTGCCTGTCTTCCAGAAAATGATTTAATCTGTTCTTTACGGCGTCTCTAAAACGAATTTCCTTAAGGTCGTTGTGTATTTCCAGGCTTGATTTCTTGTTTTCGTAGACATCGATGAGCCACAGTTTAAATAACTCGTCGTGGAGGTAATAAAGCCCCCCGTTTCTATAAATACAGTCTATTTCCAGTAGCGAGGTTAGATGATTCAGCAGTTCTTTTTCTGATTTTCTATTCAAGTAGTCCTTGATCTGTTTCATCTTAAGACAACCGTGCCCCAAAGCGAGTAGCGTAGAGGCATATGAAATAGGAGAACGGTTGGTAGGTAGTTGATTTATCCGATGGATAAAGATTTGATTCAATATGCCTTCCGAATTGAAAAGCAGTCTTGAGAGTGCCTCGACGATGACCTCGTCGGTAACAGAATGCAGTTTCTTTACCCTTGCAAGGGATTTTAATTCTGTGGAAATGATATTAAGATACAGGGGTTCGCCATTTGTTATCTCGGTAATAAATTGCCTGTAGTAGGCGCTGCACTTAACGGGCCCTGTCTTATGCTCGATAAATGCCTCGCCTGTTTTTATGTCG
>JBBIPY010000032.1:0-13200 GCA_037442605.1 Candidatus Omnitrophota bacterium | reverse complement strand
ACGTGAAGGCGGAAGGACGGTGGGTGCGGGAGTGGTGTCGGAGATAGTGGCGTAATAAAAGTTAACAGTTTACAGTGTACAGTTTACAGCGCAGCAATGGTAGGAATAAAAAATACCTGTTTAAATACAGTTATTAACTGTAAACAGTAAACTGTAAACTCCCGAGCGAAGCGAGGGATAATGGCTGAAGGTAAGATTAGAATTCGGTTGAGGGCGTATGACCATCGGATATTAGACCAGTCCGCCGCGGAGATAATTGAGACGGCCAAAAAAAGCGGGGCACAGGTGCGCGGTCCAATACCCCTGCCTACAAAATGGGAGGTGTATACGGTCTTGCGTTCTCCGGTTATTGATAAGAAATCCCGTGAGCAGTTTGAGCTGAAGACCCATAAGCGGATTATTGAAATAATAGAGCCGACCGCCAAAACAATGGAGGCTTTGCGCAAGCTGAATCTTCCGGCGGGGGTGGATGCGGAAATAAAATAGAAGCGGATTAACGCTGATTTCTACGCAGATTAACGCAGATAAAATACAATGGTTGGATTACTGGGCAAGAAATTAGGTATGACACAGGTTTTTGACGAGAAGGGAAATGTTATTCCCGTGACTGTTCTCCAACTCGGCCCCTGCTATGCTCTTCAGGTTATCAATAAACCGGATAGCGGTTATTGCGCCCTGCAGTTGGGTTTTGATGAGAGAAAAACCAAAGGACTGACTAAGGCAAGGAGTAAGTTCTTTGAGAAAACAGGGATAAAACCGCAGAGATTTATCCAGGAAGTGCGTCTCCCGAAAGAAGAGCTCGGCGATTGCAAGGTAGGTCAGGTCATTGATGTGGATGTATTTAAAGATGTTGCCCGGGTTGATGTACAGGGAACTTCCATCGGAAAGGGATTTCAGGGAGGGATGAAGCGCTGGGGTTGGCATGGCGGACCGAAGACGCACGGTTCGATGTCGCATCGCCGACCGGGCTCAATTGGCTCAAGCGCCGACCCTTCGCGCGTGTTCCGTGGACGCCATCTCCCGGGAAGAATGGGCAATCAAAAGGTTACGGTTAAGAATTTGAAGGTAGTATCTATAGACGCAGATAAACACATCATTATGGTTAAAGGAGCGGTTCCGGGTTGCGACAACGGCTACATTATAGTCAGAAAATCAAAAAAGAAAGTCAAGGCGCATAAGTGAGCACAGTAACTGTTCCCTTATACAATCTGGCAGGGAAAGAGATAGAAAAGATAACCCTTGATGCCGATGTTTTTGATGGCGAGGTAAATCTCGACCTCCTGCATCAGGCAAAGTTGATGTATGAGGCTAATTTGAGGCAGGGGACGTCTTCCGTAAAGACACGGGGTGAGGTTCGGGGCGGCGGAAGAAAACCTTGGAGACAGAAAGGCACAGGCAGGGCGCGGGCAGGGAGTATCCGTTCTCCCATATGGCGTGGCGGAGGCAAGGTATTCGGACCTTCCCCCCGTAGTTACTACTATAGACTACCTCAGAGGATGGTGCGCTTGGCATTGAAGAGCGGTTTGAATATGCGACTCAAAGAGAACGCCTTAAGGGTAACCGAAGACATTAACATAGACAAACCAAAGACAAAGATTTTTGCACAGATGTTAAAGAGCCTGAAAATAAACGCCGATGTGCTTGTGCTGTTGAATGACGCGGCTAAGAATATTGAATTGGCGGCAAGGAATATTCCGTGCGTCAATGTGAAAACTACGGCCGAGGTTAATGTTTTGGATATATTGCGCAATGAGCAGTTGATTTTAACCCAATCATCTTTAGCAAAACTTATTTCGCGGATTAAGAGATGAAACTCGAGCCCCAGGATACCATCAGATATATGATGCAGACCGAGAAGTCGGTACGAAATACAGGACTCAATAGATATGTTTTCGCAGTATCCTCTTCTGCCAACAAAATCCAGATCAAACAGGCGGTGGAGAAAATCTACAACGTAAAGGTGTCGGCGGTGAATACGTTGGTCAATCCGGGTAAATGGCGACGGATAGGCAGGTCCGAAGGAAGGAAGCCGGACTGGAAGAAAGCAGTGGTTACGCTGAAGGAAGGGTTCAAAATCGAGCAGGCGTAGGTATTTGATTGATAATTTATCGAGAGCAATTAGTTCTTAAATAGGCTAAAAGGGAGATAGATGAGGTGGGTATAAAGAAATACAAACCGATAACTCCTACCCTGAGGTGGCAGACAGTTTCTACATTTGAGGAGGTTACGCGCCAGGAGCCCGAGCGCTCTCTCATTGAGATTATCAAGAAGTCGGGCGGGAGAAATCAATTCGGACATATAACCAGTCGCCATATCGGAGGAGGGCATAAACAGTATTATCGTAAAATCGATTTCAAGCGGGACAAGTTCAACATGCCTGCGGAAGTCGAATCGATCGAATATGACCCCAATCGTTCAGCCCGTATTGCCCTGGTCAGATATGAGGACGGAGAAAAAAGATATATCCTGGCGCCTTTGGGGCTTAAGGTTAGCGATAGAGTAATTTCCGGTCAGGAGGCAGAGATCAGTGCCGGTAATGCCTTACCACTGAGGAATATCCCTGCCGGGACCCTCATCCATAACCTTGAACTGGTGAAGGGAAAAGGCGGACAGATGGTTAGGTCTGCCGGTTCCTCCGCCCAGATTATGGCAAAAGAAGGAAATTATGCGCATGTAAAACTTCCTTCCGGCGAGATTAGATTAATTGCCCTGGACTGCCTTGCTACCATTGGCCAGTTGGGTAATATTGACCACAAGGTCATTTCTGTGGGAAAGGCGGGACGTTCTCGTTGGTTGGGTAGACGTCCAAAGGTGCGCGGTTTGGCAATGAATCCCCATGACCACCCCCATGGTGGCGGAGAGGGTAAGACTGGCCAGGGTAATCCCGACCCGGTTACCCCCTGGGGAAAGCCTACCAAAGGATTCAAGACGAGGAAGAAGAAGAAATATTCAGATAGATTTATCGTCAAAAGACGCAAGTGATTATTAATCCGAGCGAAGCGAGGAAGGAATGGCAAGGAGTATTAAAAAAGGTCCGTATATAGACGCGAAGCTGGTAGAAAAGGTTCAGAAGACAATAAAACAGGATAAAAAACCTATCAAGACCTGGTCGAGGCGTTCGACGATTATTCCGGAATTTGTAGGACATACTTTCCTGGTCTATAATGGCCAGAAGTTTTTACCGGTTTATGTAACAGAGAATATGGTGGGTCATCTGTTAGGCGAATTTGCCCCTACGCGCGTGTTCAGAAAACATGGCGGGGCAGGCACAAAGGCCGCTGCGGAAGCCGCGGCAGCGAAGCCAACCCCAGGATGAGACGTCCAATGGTAGCAAAAGCAGTTTTACGATATATAAGACTGTCACCGCGTAAGGTTCGTCAGGTAATCGACCTTATTCGAGGAAAGGATGTTTCCGCAGCCGAGGCCATCTTGGCTAACCTCGACAAGAGGCCGGCACACTATGTCTTGAAGTTGTTGCGCTCGGCAGTGGCTAATGCCGAGTATGCTAAGGGCGCCAAGGGGGTTCCGTTGTATATTTCCAAGATTACCGCCGATGGGGCGCCGGTATGGAAGCGTTATCGCGCTGCTCCTTTCGGGAGAGCAAATACGATTCGACGCAGGACCTGTCATATTACTTTAGAACTGGAGAAAATAGAGGAAAATCAAACGAAACCCAGACTTACGGAACGAAGTAAACGTAAGTCTGTTGGCTGAGTTTGACCCCCCACACCAATTGCAATATAACGTTGCCTAATTCGCAATTGGTGTGGGGGTTTAATTCGCGCCTATAGGTTACGCTCCTTTCAGTCGCGTAACTTATGCGCTCATTAAAAATGGGACAGAAAGTTCATCCGTTAAGTTTTCGTTTAGGTTACATCAGGGACTGGAAGTCGCGCTGGTTTGCCAAGAAGGGTGAATTCGGCAGGCTTCTGGTTGAGGATGTAAATATACGCAGGCATATTAAGGAGGCCTTCTCTTCCGCCCAGGTTGCAAAGATTGACATCGACCGCGTTATTGACCGCGTAAAGGTGTCCATTTATACCTCCCGGCCAGGAATAATTATTGGCAGGCGGGGTTCGGATATCGACCGGCTGCGCGAAGATTTGCAGAATATAGTCAATAAACAAATTGATATTGAGATTAAGGAAATAAAAACCCCCGCCTTGGATGCGCAGCTTGTTGCAGAAAATATCGCCTTTCAACTAGAAAAGCGTGTTGCCTACAGGAGGGCGGTAAAGAAAGCGATACAGCTGGCTATGGATGGCGGGGCGGAGGGAATAAAGGTAGTCTGCGGCGGTAGACTTGCCGGCGCAGAAATAGCGCGCCGGGAAACCTTTAAAACGGGAAAGATTCCCCTGCAGACTATCCGTGCCGATATTGATTACGGGGCGACGGGGGCCTTAACTACCTATGGATACATAGGGGTGAAGGCGTGGATTTATAAAGGCGACATACTTAATAAAACAAAAGAAACCGGTAACCAGCCCGCCCCGGCAAAGCGGAGCGGGCCGGAAAAACCGGCAACCAGAACAGCTTAAACGATATAAAATTTATCTGGTTTCTGTTAACTGGTATCTGGTTTCTGCCGAGCGAGGTTAAAATGGCATTAATGCCCAAAAGGGTAAAATATCGCAAGGCACAACGCGGAAGACGTAAAGGCAAGGCAACCTCTGCCTGCAGTTTGAACTTTGGGGAATTCGGATTGCAGGCCTTGGAAAACGCCTGGATTGACAATCGTCAAATTGAAGCCGCAAGGATCGCCCTGACCCGGCATGTGAGACGGGGGGGAAAGGTCTGGATAAGGATTTTTCCTGATAAACCCGTGACCAAGAAACCCGCAGAGACGCGCATGGGCAAAGGCAAGGGTATGGTTGACCATTGGGTAACTGTGGTCAAACGCGGCAGGATTTTATTTGAAATGGAAGGTATCCCTGAAGAACTGGCAAAGGAATCAATGGCTTTGGCTTCGCATAAATTGCCAATCAGGACCCGCTTTGTCAGCAGGGAACAGCATTAATGAAGGCAAAAGAATTAAGAGAACTTACCATGGAAGAACTGACGCAGAAGCTCGCAGGGCTCAGAGAGGAGTTGTTCAATTTAGGCAGGTCGCGTTACACCACAAAACTGGAGAAGCCCCACAGGATAAAACAGACACGCAAGGATATCGCCAGGATACTCACGATATTAAAGGAGCGAGAAGAAGACAATGTTGCCAAAAAATAGGAAGATATTGTCCGGCGAGGTAGTTAGCGCAAAGATGCAGAAGACAATAATTGTGCGGGTAGAATATCAATTGCGCCATCCCCTATATAAACGTATCGTGCGCCGCTATTCAAAATTTAAGGTGCATGATGAAAACGGTAAGGCTAAGGTCGGCGATAAGGTGAAGATTAAGGAAACGAGACCTTTATCCAAGGATAAACGCTGGACCCTGTTAGAGGTAGTTAAATAGTTAAATAGTTGAATAGTTGAATAGATTGTACAATTTAGCCATTTAGCCGAATTATGGTCAGATTGCGTACCATTTTAGAGGTAGCGGATAATACGGGGGCCAAGAAGGCCTCCTGTATCGGCGTGCTTGGTAAAGGCAATACCAAGGTCGCGCGCATAGGAGACGTAATTACCTGCAATATTAAAGAGTCTACGCCCGACGCAATTGTGAAGAAGGGCGATGTGGCAAAGGCGGTAATCGTGAGGACAAACGCACCTATCCGTCGTTCCGACGGCACATATCTCCGCTTTGATTCTAATGCCTGTGTGATTATTGATAACGAACTTAATCCCAGAGGAACGCGCGTCTTTGGTCCAGTGGCGCGGGAATTGCGCGAAAAGAATTTTTTGAAAATTCTATCCTTGGCGCCCGAGGTTGTATAATGGAACGCATAAAAAAGAACGATTTGGTAGCGGTTATTTCTGGCAGGGATAAAGGAAAGAAAGGCAAGGTATTATCCGTGCTCAGCCGGGAATCAAGGGCGATAGTTGAGGGGGTCAATATGATTAAGCGGCACCAGAGAAGACGCTCTCAGGATATCCCCGGGGGAATCATTCAGAAAGAATCTCCGATTCATCTGTCAAATCTAATGCTTTTCTGTAGCCGCTGCAATCGGTCAACCCGTACAGGCATCACTTTGCTTAAAGACGGAACAAAGGCGAGGTATTGTAAGAGATGTAAGGAGGTAATTTAGTTCACGAATTACCACGAATTTCACTCGAATTACCACGAATAAAATGATTCCCAGGTTGCTAGAAAAATATCGGAAAGAAATGGTTCCTGAATTAATGAAGGAACTGGGGTATAAGAATAAATTGCAGGTTCCCCGCATAGATAAAGTCGTTTTGAATATGGGTGTAGGTGAGGGGGCCCATGATATAAAAGTGATTGATGAGGCAGTGCAGGCATTTTCCCTAATCACCGGCCAGAAACCCGTAATTACCAGGGCAAAGAAAGCCATTTCTAATTTCAAGATAAGGAGAGGAGACCCCGTTGGATGCAAGGTGACATTAAGGCGGAGCCGGATGTATGAATTCCTCGACCGTTTTATTAATGTCGCCTTGCCACGCATACGCGATTTCCAGGGCGTATCGACAGACGCCTTTGATGGAGACGGTAATTACTCCCTGGGCATTACAGAATATACTGTTTTTCCAGAGATAGAATATGATAAGGTGCAGCACGTCTTAGGAATGGATATCACCATAGTAATAAAATCGCACAATAAAGAGGAAAGCCTCCTTTTATTGAAATTATTAGGCATGCCTTTCAGGGAAGGCGGGCAATAATAATTCCTTAAAATAACGTTACGCTTACCGTGAACGGTAAACCCGTGGTTCGGGGTAAACGGTAGGATATTTAAACAAGAGGATAAATGGCGAGAAAGGCCTTGATTATCAAACAGAAGAGACCTCCGCGTTTTAAGGTGAGGAGATACAATCGTTGTCAACTTTGTGGACGAGTGCGGGGTTACCTGCGTAAATTTGGAATATGCAGGATCTGCTTTCGTGAACTTGCTTCCCAAGGCGAAATCCCCGGCGTTAAGAAAGCGAGCTGGTAAAATAAGTGAAGCCGAGACTTACGGAGCGAAGCGCTCGTAAGTCTCTGGCTGAACTTACCCTTGACATTGGACATGTCCAATGTCAAGGGTTCAATTCGCAGACGCTTCAATATGAAATAGGACGGGCTACCCTTGACAAAATGAACATTTTGTCAAGGGTCTGCTCATTGAAGAAAGCGAGCTGGTAAAATGTCGTTAGATATAAGAGCAAATGCCTTTACGTCTATACGTAATGCAGTCGCAGCGGGGAAAGAAAACGTAGACATAAAGAAGTCAAAACTGCTGCTGGAGATTGTAAATATCCTTAAGAAAGAAGGGTTTATACGGGATTTCCGCGAGATTGATGATAAGAAGCAGGGGTTAATCCGGGTTTATCTGAAATACGGCCCGGATAAAAGATGTGTGATTACGGGAATAAAACAGGTTTCTAAACCCGGGCTCAGGGTTTATGCCAGGAGAAAAGATGATGTCCGGGTATTACGCGGATATGGCATCTCCGTATTGAGTACCTCGAGGGGAGTGCTTACAGACCGCGAGGCTAAGAAATTAAACGTCGGCGGAGAGGTCATCTGCCGGGTGTGGTGAAAATCTTCGGAGAAAATTTTTATGTCTAAGATAGGCAAAAGACCAACTCTTATACCTAAAGAAATAAAGGTGAGTCTGGCCGATGGTGCTGTATTGATAGAGGGACCCAAAGGCAAACAGAGTTTTATCCTGCCTGCGGGTATAAAGGCGGTTATAAAGGAAAACAACCTCATGCTAATAAGGGATTCTGATGAGAAGCAGAATAAGGCCTTTCACGGCATGGCGCGCTCACAGCTGTCCAGTATTATAAAAGGACTTAAAGATGGCTTCAGTAAAGATTTGGAGATTGTAGGGGTGGGTTATCGCGCCCAGGTTTCGGGAAAGAATCTGGTTTTATATCTGGGGTTTTCGCACCCGGTTAATTTCGCTATCCCGGAAGGCATATCTATCGAGACTCCCAAACCAAATCAGATAGTGGTAAAAGGCACAGACAAACAGAAGGTGGGTGAGACCGCCAGCGAGATAAGAGCAATATTTGAACCCGAGCCATATAAAGGCAAGGGTATCCGTTATGTAAAAGAGTATGTAAGAAAGAAAGCCGGCAAGGCTGTCGCCTGAGACACGAATTACCACGAATTTAGGCAAAGACGGGAAAAAGATGGTGAAGAGAGAAATAGGACGTATAAGCAGGCATAAAAGAATACGCAGGAAGATTCTGGGAACAGCCGAAAGGCCGCGGCTGGTTATCCATCGCAGCCACAGGAACCTGGTGGCGCAACTCGTTGATGATATAAGCCAAAAGACCTTATTCGGCGTTACTACTTCTGCGAAGGATTTGCGGGTAAAGGCGGAGGGAGGCGGAAACATAAAAAGGGCAGTTCTTCTGGGAGAGATTGTGGCCGTCAGGGCTAAGGAAAAAGGCGTTTCACGGGTAGTTTTTGACCGCGGGGGTTATCTCTACCACGGATGCATCAAGGCCTTTGCCGAAGCGGCCAGAAAAGCAGGGCTTGAGTTCTGAACATCCCTGCGTTGCTTGTCTACAAGATAACAGTTGCATATTGCGCATCCGTGCAATACATTATCAAACTTTCATTTATTCTCCTTCGCAAAGCAAATAGAAAACCAGAATTTTCATTAAATTTGCGTAGCGGAATAATTAACGCGGCACTATATAAATTGACAGGATAAGATATGGCAGAGGAGAAAAAGATAGAGCGGGAACCGACAAGGTCAAAAGAAGAACCGGAGTTTCAGGAAAGGGTAGTTAAGATTAACCGGGTTGCCAAGGTGCATAAGGGAGGCAAGAAACTCTCTTTTAGCGCCCTGGTAGTGGTTGGTAACGAAAATGGGAAGATAGGAGTGGGTTTTGGCAAGGCAAATGAGGTTGCGGATGCTATACGCAAAGGGGTAAGCCATGCCCATAAAAATATGTTTGTAGTTTCTTTAAAAGAAGGAACCATTCCCCATGAGGTCTTTGGTCATTTCGGGGCCGCCGATGTCCTGCTTAAGCCTGCCGGTCCGGGGACAGGGATTATTGCCGGCAGTTCTGTAAGGCCTATCTGTGAATTGGCAGGGATTAGGGACGTCTTGGCAAAATCACTCGGTTCGGAGAATGCGATGAACATTGCCAAGGCGACTGTGGTTGCCTTAAAAAGTTTGCGGTCTCCTCACTTGAAGCCCGAACTTACGGAACAGGAAATGCGACGTAAGCTGTCCGCTTATTGAAAATATGAAGCTCCATGAGATAAAACCAAGGATAAATAAGAAGAAAAAGAAGCGCATTGGCAGGGGGCCGGGCTCAGGTCACGGCAAGACTTCTTGTCGTGGACACAAGGGGCAGAAGGCAAGAACGGGCTTTGAACTCAAGGCGGGGTTTGAAGGCGGTCAGATGCCCCTGATCCGGAGAATCCCTAAGCGCGGTTTTACTAATAAGTTCCGCAAGGTTTATCAGATTGTAAATCTAGGGCAGTTAAATCAAACCTTTGATAAAGGCGCCTTAGTAACCCTTGAAGTTCTCAAGGAGAAAGGCTTGATTAGTAAAATAAATGTCCCGGTAAAAGTATTAGGAGACGGCGAGCTGGATAAACCTTTTGTTATTAAGGTCCATAAATTTAGCAAAAAAGCGAAGGAAGAGATTGAGAAGATAGGCGGTAAAGCCGAGCTGATTAATAGTCAACCAATAACTAACAAACTAATATGTTAGAGGCCTTTTTCAATTCCTTCAAGATTGCGGATTTAAGAAAGCGCATAGTTTTTACCCTTGGCCTGTTTGCAGTCTATCGCATAGGCTCATATATACCTACCCCGGGGATCGACGGCAGTGCGCTGGCTGAATTCTTTAATAGGATCAGCCAGACCGAGGGCGGAACGCTCTTCGGGATTATGAATATGTTCAGCGGTGGGGCTATGGAACGCCTTACGATTTTTGCCCTGGGAATTATGCCCAATATATCTGCCTCAATTATCCTGCAGTTACTTACGGCGGTGATCCCCTATTTTGAGAAATTAGCCAAGGAGGAGATGGGCCGCAAAAAAATAGTCCAGCTTACCCGTTACGGCACAGTTATCCTGGGCATCATTCAGTCTTTATTCATTAGCATTTGGCTAGAGAATCCAGCCCACTTTCAGGGTATGCAGATTGTTCCTCATCCCGGGTGGGCGTTTCGGATCCTTACCATAATTAGCCTGACTACCGGTACCGCCTTTATTATGTGGTTAGGGGAACAGATTAGCGACCGGGGTATCGGTAACGGCATCTCCTTGATTATTACTATCGGTATTACTTCCCGCATTCCATCTGCGGTGTATCAGTTGTTTCTTTTATTCTCGCCTTTTTCGCCAACCAGAAGACAGTTACAGCCGTTCGTGCTTGTTATTATGGCGGTTATGCTGGTGGGGGTGACTGTGGCGGTAATTGCCATTACCCAGGGACAAAGAAAAATACCCGTCCAGTATGCCAAGAGGATCGTCGGTCACCGCATGTACGGCGGACAGAGCACTTATATACCTTTGCGGATAAATCAGGCAGGGGTTATTCCGATTATCTTTGCCCAGTCAATAATACTTTTTCCGGCAACCCTCGCGGGTTTTATCCCCAACCCCAAATTTCAGGCGCTGGCAGCGGATCTTTTACGTGGACATTGGTTGTATACTATTCTGTATACGATTCTGATTATATTCTTCAGTTATTTTTACACCGCAGTTACGTTTAATCCCATTGAGATCTCTGAGAATATGCAGAGGTTTGGCGGGTTTGTTCCGGGAGTGAGGCCCGGCAAGAATACGGCCGACTACTTTGATTTTGTTATGACCCGCATCACCTTAGCGGGGGCTATATTCCTGGCGGCTATCGCGGTTTTTCCGGATTTGATCGGCGCCTGGCTAAAGGTTCCCTATCTAATTGCGAGCTTCTTTGGCGGAACAGCATTGTTGATTGTTGTAGGAGTAATCCTGGATACAATGCGACAGATTGAATCCCATCTTTTAATGCGGCACTACGAAGGTTTTATGAAGAGAGGGAAATTGCGGGGGCGCCGCTAAATTGTTTATTGGGTTACTTGGGTTTTTGCGTTATAGTGTCAAAACCCAATAACCCAATAACTCAATAACTCAATGAACTTAATTCTATTGGGTCCACCCGGAGCAGGCAAAGGAACGCAGGCAGAATTACTGAAGAAGAAATTTATAATTCCCCATATTTCTACAGGCGATATGCTAAGACAGGCATTGAAGGAGGACTCGGATTTAGGCAGCAGGGTGAAGAGATTTGTTGATTCGGGAGAACTGGTTCCCGATGATATAATCCTGGAGATTATCAGGCGCCGGCTGTTGAAACCGGATACAGAGAACGGATTTATCTTGGACGGCTTTCCTCGCACCATAAAGCAGGCAGAAGAACTAGACAGGGTTTTAAACCGCCTGCAGAAAAAGATTGACCTGGTATTATACTTTGCCACATCCTTACCCAAGATTATTGAGCGGCTTTCAGGAAGACGCGTATGTTCCGGTTGCGGGATGAACTATCATCTAAAGAATATGCCTCCCAAGAAGGAAGGAATCTGTGATGTCTGCGCAGGTTCACTCTATCAGAGAGAAGACGATAAGGAAGAGACGGTTCGCAGGAGGATGGGGGTTTATCTGAAACAGACTGCCGGGCTGATAGACTACTACGAGTCAAAGAAACTCCTGCGTACAATAGACGGCGATAAAGATGCCCAGTATGTAAACGGTGACCTGGATCATCTTTTTGCAAGAGAAAAACTCAGTTCGCACACATAAATTGTATTCACCCCGCACCACAGGAAGCCACGGGTGTAAACCCGTGGAGGAATGTATAAAGTTTTTCCCGAAAGGTAATAACCTAGAAGCCACGGCTGTAAACCCCGTTAGAAATTTTTATTTCTAACGGGGTAAAGCCGTGGTGCGGGGTTCACTTTGCTTCCTGACTGCCCTGCCGGCCCGCTTCGCCGAAGCAAAGCCGAGGCGAGCAGGCAGGCGTCAAGCAGGCGCGACTTATGCGTTCATTGAAAAATGATTTCCTTAAAGTCCAAGACCGAACTTGGCCTGATGAGCCAAGCGGGCAAGATTGTTTCTTTGATAATTGAAGACTTGAGTCGGCTGGCTGATGCAGGGGTATCTACTTATGAGCTGGATAAAAAGGCTGCCGCATTATTTGATAAATATGATGCCAAATCGGCATTCAAGAATTATCGGGGGTTTCCCGGAAGTATCTGCACATCGATAAATGAGGAACTCATTCACGGTATTCCCAGCAAGAAAAGGATTCTTAAGGAAGGAGATATCTTAAGCCTGGATATCGGAGTCAACTACCGGGGTTTTTTTGCCGACGCGGCAGTAACCCTGTGCATAGGCAAGGTTAGTCAAGAGGCAGAGAGACTGATAAGGGTAACCGATGAGGCCCTTCGTCTGGGGATAGATGCGGCAAAATGTCATGCCCGCTTACTGGATATATCCTGCGCTATACAAAGACATGTCGAAGGCAGCGGATTCAGCGTCGTAAGAGAGTTTGTGGGGCATGGCATTGGTAGCGAGATGCACGAAGAGCCCGAGATCCCTAATTATGGTGAAGGCGGGCACGGGCCGGTACTTAAAGACGGGATGACCCTGGCAATTGAACCTATGGTAAATACAGGAAGCAGCAGAGTAGAGGTATTATCCGACGGCTGGACAGTGGTGACCGGCGACAGAAAACTCAGTGCGCATTTTGAGCATACCATTTGCATAAATGACAACGAACCGATTGTTCTGACCAGGTGAGATATCCGCCATGGCAAAAGAAGAGCCCATAAAGGTGGAAGGGATTATACGCGAGACATTACCCAACGCGATGTTCAGGGTGGAGATAGAGGGCGGACATATTGTTTTAGCGCATGTCTCGGGAAAGATGCGTATGAATTTCATCAGGATTTTGCCCGGGGATACAGTGACATTAGAGTTGTCTCCCTATGACCTGACAAGAGGGAGAATTACCTATCGCAAAAAATAAATGAAGACGTGACTTATGGAGCAACGTTTTCCATACACGACATAAATCGCTGTCTGAATTTGCCCCCCACACCAATTGCAATAGAACGCCGTTATTACGCAATTGGTGTGGGGGTTC